>NZ_JBIWPN010000054.1:7580-44509 GCF_044768305.1 Kitasatospora sp. NPDC101155
CCCGCCTGGACCCGCCCGCCTGGACCCGCCCGCCTGGACCCGCCCGCCTGGACCCGCCCGCCTGGACCCGCCCGCCTGGACCCGCCCGCCTGGACCCGCCCGCCTGGACCGGGCCGCCTGCCTGAATCCGCCTGCCTGGACCCGGTCGCCTGCCTGGACCCGGTCGCCTGCCTGGACTGGGCCGTCTGCCTGGGCCGGGGCGGCCCTGCGGGCCCCGCGGTTGCTGGCGGGGTCGGGCCGAATCGGCTCCGCGGGCTCCGGGAGTCGCCGTGTGGTTCGGGGCGCGGTCGCGTTCTGGCTACGATCGGTGAGCGCGGGGGCAGTGGACGGATCGCGAGTTTCGGATTTTTCGGCGGGAGAAGACGGATGGCACACGCACGGGCCGGGCAGCCGGCGCAGCCTGGTGACCTGGTGGACGTGGCGCGGCTGGTGACGGCGTACTACGCGCTGCGGCCGGATCCGCAGGAGGTGGCGCAGCGGGTGGCGTTCGGGACCTCGGGGCACCGGGGCTCCTCGCTGGACGCGGCGTTCAACGAGGACCACATCGCCGCGACGACTCAGGCGATCTGTGAGTACCGGGCGCAGCGGGGGGTGGGCGGGCCGTTGTTCCTGGGTGCGGACACCCATGCGCTGTCCGAGCCGGCGAGGGTGACGGCGCTGGAGGTGCTGGCGGCCAACGGTGTGCAGGTGCTGATCGACTCCGCCGACGGCTACACCCCCACTCCGGCGGTCTCGCACGCGATCCTGGCCCACAACCGGCGCAGCCCCAGGGCGCTGGCGGACGGCATCGTGGTGACGCCCTCGCACAACCCGCCGCGTGACGGCGGTTTCAAGTACAACCCGCCCAGTGGGGGCCCTGCCGGGTCCGAGGCGACCGGCTGGATCCAGGACCGCGCCAACGAGCTGATCCGTGAGGGTCTGCGCGGGGTGAGGAAGGTCCCCTACGCGCGGGCCCTGGCCGCGGCCACCACCGGCCGCTACGACTACCTGGGCGCCTACGTCGAGGACCTGCCCTCGGCGCTGGATTTGGACGCGGTGCGGGCGGCGGGGCTTCGTATCGGTGCGGACCCGCTCGGCGGGGCGTCGGTGGCCTACTGGGCGCGTATCGCCGAGTCGCACCGCCTGGACCTGACGGTGGTCAATCCGGTCACCGACCCGACCTGGCGGTTCATGACGCTGGACTGGGACGGCAAGATCCGTATGGACTGCTCCTCGCCGTCCGCGATGGCCTCCCTGATCGGTCGCCGGGAGGAGTACCAGATCGCCACCGGCAACGACGCGGACGCCGACCGGCACGGCATCGTCACTCCCGACGGCGCGCTGATGAACCCCAACCACTACCTGGCGGTGGCCGTCGACTACCTCTACCGCCACCGCGGCGACTGGCCCGCCGACGCGGCGGTGGGCAAGACGCTGGTCTCCTCCTCGATGCTGGACCGTGTCGCCGCCGACCTGGGCCGCCGGCTGCTGGAGGTCCCGGTCGGCTTCAAGTGGTTCGTCGACGGCCTGCTGGAGGGCTCGATCGCCTTCGGTGGCGAGGAGAGCGCCGGCGCCTCCTTCCTGCGCCGCGACGGCGGGGTGTGGACCACCGACAAGGACGGCATCCTGCTGGCCCTGCTCGCCTCCGAGATCACCGCCGTCACCGGCAGCACCCCCAGTGCCCGCTACCGCGAGCTGACCGCCCGCCACGGCGAGCCCGCCTACGCCCGGGTGGACGCCGGCGCCGACCGCGAGCAGAAGGCCCGCCTGGCCCGGCTGGCGCCCGAGCAGGTCACGGCCGGGGAGCTCGCGGGGGAGAAGATCACCGCTGTGCTGTCGAACGCGCCCGGCAACGGGGCGGCGATCGGCGGCCTCAAGGTGTGCACCGACAACGCCTGGTTCGCCGCCCGGCCCTCGGGCACCGAGGACGTGTACAAGATCTACGCCGAGTCGTTCCTGGGGGACGAGCACCTGGCGCGGGTGCAGGAGGAGGCCCGGGCCCTGGTGGGCGAGGTCCTGGGCGCCTGACACGGCCGGCGCGGCCGGCACGGACGCAAAGCCGTACGGGACCGGGACACCGGCCCCGTGCGGCGCGGGACACCGGCCCCGTACGGCGCGGGACACCGGCCCCGTACGGCCTGTCAGGCCCGCACCGCCTCGGCCGCCCCCGCCCCGGCCCCCGCCGCTGCCGCCGTCGCCCCCGCCGCCGGGGCCGTGCCGCGCTGGTCGCGCGTGGTGGCCGCCGCGATCGCGCACGCCACCAGCGCCAGCACCGCCGCCGCCAGCGGGAACCACCGCCCTCCCAGCACCGCGATCGCCGCCGACCCCGCCACGCCCCCCGCCGCCGTCCCCAGGTACAGCGCGCTGCTGTTCAACGAGATCAGCACCGGCGCGTTGGCCGGGTCGATCGACGCCAGCCGGTGCGGCAGCGCCACCGACACCGCCCACCCCGCCAGCGGCACCACCACCGCGTACGCCAGCGAGCCCGGCATGCTGCGCCCCAGCCACGGCAGCGCGGCGAAGGCGCCGGCGGCGAGGGCGGAGCCGGCCAGCAGGACCCGGCGCACCCCGGCGCGGTCGACCAGGCGTCCGCCCAGCCAGCTGCCGGCCACCGACATCACGCCGGTGGTGAGCAGGATCAGGCCGAGCCGGTTGGTGTTCCCGCCGGTGGCGCCCGAGACGGCGGTGGCCAGGTAGATGTAGACGCTCTGGAAGGCGAGGAAGAAGGCGAGGGTGGTGGCGGCGGCGCCGAGCACCCGGCGCCGGCCGAGCGGGGCGAGGCGGGCGGCCAGGGTGGGGGCTGCGGTGGGGGCGGGCAGGTCGCGCAGCAGTACGGCGAGTCCGGCCAGCGCCGCCAGGCCGAGCGCGGTGACCAGCCACATCGTCAGCCGCCAGTCGGCGCGCCCGATCCAGGTGCCCAGCGGCACGCCGAGCGCGGTGGCCACCGTCATGCCGCCGAGGACGGTGGCCAGCGCCCGGCCGCGCCGCTCGGGGGTGACCAGGGTGGTGGCCACCGCGTTGGCGGTCGGCGTGTAGAGGGCGGCGCCTGCGGCGGCGAGGACCCGGGTGGCCAGCAGCAGCCCGTAGGTGGGGGCGAGGGCGCTGAGCGCGTTGGCGGCGCTGAAGAGCGCGAGCGCGCTCAGCAGCAGGCGCCGGCGCGGCCAGCGGGCGGTGGCGGCGGCCAGTGGCGGGGCCAGCAGCGCGTAGCCGAGCGCGAAGACGGTGACCAGCTGGCCGGCGGCGCCCACCGGCACCCCCAGGTCGGTGGAGATGGGGCCGAGGATGCCGGCCACGACCATCGAGTCGGTGCCCATGGCGAAGGTGCCGAGGGCGAGCAGGAGCAGGCGTACGGGCACGGGAAGCCCCCCGAGGCTATTGTTGGACGAACATGGAACAGTTTGACGCTCGCCAAACAATCGGGGATTGGTGGATGATTGTCAAACCATTCCCGCTGTCGCCCGCCGTCCCGCCCCGCCGGGACCCGAGGACCGGAGCCCCGCCCATGACCGACGACGAACGGCTTCCCCAGCCCGCCACCGCCGACATCGACCTCGTCACGCTCCTGCACGCCCTCGGGGACCCCGTCCGCATGCGCCTGCTGCTCAGCTACGCCGACGGCGCCGAACACTCCTGCGCCCCCCGCGACCTGGGCCTGGACCACCTCCACAAGTCGACCGTCTCCCACCACATGCGCGTCCTGCGCGAAGCCGGCGTCACCGCCACCCGCGTCGCCGGCCGCAACCGCTTCGTCAGCCTGCGCCGCACCGACCTCGACGCCCGCTTCCCGGGCCTGCTCGACGCCCTGCTGCAAGCCGCCGCCATCCCGGCCTGAGGCCGCGCGCCGCGGGCCGCGGGCCGCGCCGCACAGGGATCTGCCGGAACGGATCGAAACGGAAAGGACGGTTCATGCCGATCAGGGGCGTGCTCTTCGACGTCGACGACACCTTGTTCGACTACTCCGGCTCCGAGGAGGCCGGCATCCTCGCCCACCTGCGCGAGACGGACCTGCTCGCACGCTTCCCTTCCCCGCAGGCCGCGCTCAAGCAGTGGCGCACCGTCATGGAAACCCAGTACGCCCGCTTCCTCGCCCGCGAGATCACCTTCCGCGGCCAGCAGTACGAACGCACCCGCCACTTCCTCGCCGGCCTCGGCCAGGCCGGCGCCGAACACCTCACCGACGACCAGGCCGCCGCCTGGTTCGCCGGCTACGCCGCCCACCGCGACGCCGCCTGGGCCGCCTTCCCCGACGCCGCCCCCGCACTCGCCGAACTCGCCCCCCACTACCGGCTCGGCATCGTCTCCAACTCCGACGCCGACCACCAGCGCCGCAAACTCCACGCCATCGGCCTGCTCGACCACGTCGCCGACGTCCTCGTCTGCTCCGACCAGTACGGCGAGCCCAAACCCGCCCCCGGCATCTTCCACGCCGGCTGCGCCGCCCTGGGCCTGGCCCCTGACGAGGTCGCCTACGTCGGCGACAACTACGCCCTCGACGCCGAAGGCGCCCACCACGCCGGCCTGACCGCCGTCTGGCTCGACCGCACCGCCTCCGGTGCCCCGGTCGCCGAGGGCATCCGCGTCCTGCACTCCCTGGACGGCCTCGCGAAGGCCCTGGCGGCCTGAGCCGCGCGAGCGGGACACCGGCCGGCTCGACTTCCTGATCCGATGTGTGTGCGCAGCCTGCCCGTCGCTACGGGCAGGCTGCGCAACCCTTGGGAGTGGGAAGTCGACGGATCCGACGTCCTACTGCGGCGTACCGGTCGCCCCGGGCAGCTCGCGGCAGGCGGGGGTCGGGCCGGTAAAGGGCGACCGGCCGGGCGTGGCCACGGTCGGCACGTCGAGGGTCGGCACCTCGGCCTGGCCCCTGACCGCGACGCCGCGTGCCAACCCGCCCGCGTCACCGAGGCGTCGGCCGAGAACGCGCTGCCCGTCCTCGTCCACGGCCGCCGCACCGCCTGAGGGGACCCGCTCAGGGCACCAGCACCAGCCGCCCCCGAAGCCCGCCCTCGGCCAGGCGCTCATGCGCCTCCCGGGCGCGCTCCAGCGGCAGGGTGCCGGCCAGGCGCAGGGTCAGGCGTCCCTCCTCGGCCAGCGCCGACAGCCTGGCCAGCGCGGCGCCGTCCGCGCTCACCCACACGTTCGCCACCCGGATCCCGCGCAGCCCCACCGGCTCGCTGCCGCCCGCCACCGCCACGAACACGCCCCGCCCGCGCACCGCCCCCAGCGCCGTGACCCCCAGCAGTGCCGGGTCGAGTGCGCCGTCCACCCCGCCCGGCACCAACTCCCGTACGGCGGCCGCCAGATCGGGCGCCGTGCGCGGCACGAACCACTCGGCGCCCAGCGAGCGCACCAGCGCCTCGTCCCCGGCCCCCGCCACGGCCACCACCCGCAGGCCGCGCAGCGCCGCCAGCTCGACCGCGAAGCCGCCCACCGCCCCCGCCGCGCCGGTCACCAGTACGCTCGCACCCGCCGGCAGGTCCAGCAGGTCGAGCGCCTGCCAGGCGGTCAGGCCGTTCAGCGGCAGCGTCGCCGCCTGCGCGAAGTCCACCCCGGTCGGAGCCGGGGCCAGCGCGCCCGCGTCCAGCACCGCGAACTGCGCGTAGGCGCCCAGGTCCACGTCCAGGCGGTCGCGCAGCCCCACCACCCGCTGCCCCGGCTCGAAACCCGTCACCTTGTCCCCGACGCCGTCCACCACCCCGGCCACGTCCCAGCCGATGCCCGTCACCTCCCGCGCCGCCATCAGCCCCGCCTGCGCCAGCACCCCGGCCCGGGTCAGGGCGTCCACCGGGTTCACCCCCGCCGCCGCCACCCGCACCCGCACCTGACCCGCACCCACCCCGGGCAGCGCCACCTCGGCCACCTCCAGAGCCCCGGGCCCGCCGAACGCCCGCACCACCACCGCACGCATACCGCCCACACCCCTTCAAGGACTCGACAACACCGCCCAACCTAGGGAGAGTTACTCCCCACCGGGAAGAACGCACCCCAAGGTGCGTAACCGACCCCCAGGGGAGGAACGCCAGTTGCCCACCACGACCGCCGCCCAGCGCCGCGCCGCCGCACGGGCCCACTACGACGCCTACCTCGCCCAGTGCCCGGCCCGCCAACTCCTCGACCGTATCGGCGACAAGTGGGTCAGCCTGACCGTCAACGCCCTCGCCGACGGGCCCCAGCGCTACAGCGACCTGCGCCGGCGCCTGGCCGGCGTCAGCGAGAAGATGCTCACCCAGACCCTGCGCGCCCTGGAACGCGACGGCCTGCTGCAGCGCACCGTCACCGCCACCGTCCCCGCCCGCGTCGACTACGCCCTCACCCCGCTCGGGCACGACCTGCTGCCCCTCGTGCGCTCCATCAAGACCTGGGCCGAGACCCACATGCCCCACGTCCTCGCCGCCCGCGCCGACTACGACCACCGCCGGCAGGACAGCGGCACCTGACGAACCGCCCGCCGCCACCCAGGCGTCCCCGACACGGGCACGCCATTGACCGATGCACAGGGGAGAACCGACCATGACCGACACCGCACCCCGCAGCAGGGCACTGGCCGCGGCCGCCGGACTGGTGGCCGGACTGCTGATCGCCGGCGTACCGCTGCTGCTCACCGGCAGCGGCGGCGACGACGCCGGGCCCGCCACCTCGGCCGCGGCCTTCGGCGGCCTGAGCGAGGACCTGCACGCCCCCGACAGCCTGCCCGGCGGCTTCACCCCGCTCACCGCCGGCCCGGACAAGGCCCTGGCCAAGAACGCCGCCGCCGACGAGGCCGGCGGCACCCGCACCCTGTCCCAGGCGTACGGCGGGGCCACCGCGGTGGTGCGCGAGTACGCCGACGACGGGATGCGCGACTTCCTCGTCCTGGAGGCCGTGCGCGCCGCCAGCCCCAAGCCGTACACCCCGTACGTGGACCCGGCCCCGCTCGGGCAGGCCAAGCCGAACACCGAGGTCGTCACCGTCGGCCAGGTCTCCTGCCTGGTCTCCTACCAGCCGATCCCGGCCGGCCAGGACGTCACCCCGGAGAAGACCAACGTCCAGCTGTGCGAACGCACCGCGGGGCACCTGACGGTACGGCTGCGTTTCAACGGCGCCGAGCAGACCCTCCAGCACCACGTCGACAAGGCGGCCGAACTCACCGACCAGGCCTGGTCCAAACTCGCCTGACCGGCCGCCGGGCCCGGCCCCGGCGGCCCCGTCGGCCCCGTCGGCGCCGTCAGTGCCGGGTGAAGGCGACGACGTCCGCCAGCGGCGGGTCGTACCCGCGCGTGGTGTCCACGCACAGACGCGGCACGCCCGGCAGGGACAGCGGCGTGAAGTCGTCCAGCAGGTTGCCCGCCCCCGGCGGGGCCGCGAGCAGCTCCCGGTCGGCGTGCGCGGCGCGGTGCCCGCCCGCGGCCAGGCGCCCGGCGATCCGCCGCCGGGCCAGCGCCGCCTCGACCCGGCAGTGCACCACCCGCAGCTGCGTGTGCGCGGCCAGCGGCTCCAGACCGGGGCGCCAGATGCGGTCCTGGAACGCGGCCTCCGCGACCACGCTCACCCCGGCGCGCACCAGCACCCCCAGCACCTCGAAGAAGACGGCCCGCACCGCCTCGTCGGCCCCGCGAACCGGGACTCCCACGCCCGCGGACGCGTGCACCAGGCCCTCCTTCAGCTCGTCCCGGCACACCGCCGGGCAGCCGACGGCTGCGGCCAGCGCGTGCGCCAGCGTCGTCTTCCCGCTGCCGGGCCCACCGCTCACCACGACCAGCACCGCACGCCTCCCGTCCTCCTCCGAGTTGCCGCGACGGTACCGCCGCCGTGGCAGGATCCTCGGCCATGCGCGACTACTTCGTCCAGGCGGGACACGGCGTGCGCTTCGAATGGGGACCGGCCGGCGCCCGCCACCTCGCCCCCCCCGGGCCGCCGCCCTGGTGGTCGTCGACGTCCTGTCCCTCACCACCTCCGTCTCGGTCGCGGTCGAGACCGGGGCGCGGGTCTTCCCCTGCGCCTGGCGCGACGAGAGCGCCGAGGCCTTCGCCCAGAGCCATCACGCCCAACTCGCCGTCGGGCGGCGGGCCGTGAGTGACCAGGCGCCCTGGTCGCTCTCCCCGGCGGCGCTGCGCCGTTCGCCGTTCACGCCGTGCTTGGTGCTGCCCTCGCCCAACGGGTCGGCGATCGCGGCGGCTGCGCACGGGGCCGGGGCCCAGGTGGTGGCGGGCTGCCTGCGCAACGGCGGCGCGGTGGGGAGGTGGCTGGCCGCGCGCGGCTACGGGACGCGGGAGCGGCCGGTGGGCGTGGTCGCGGCGGGGGAGCGCTGGCCGGACGGCTCCCTGCGGCCGGCGCTGGAGGACCTGCTCGGCGCGGGCGCGGTGATCGCGGCCCTGCGGGAGCGGGGGTGCGGGCCGCTGTCCCCGGAGGCGGCGATGGCGGCCGCGGCGCACGCCTCGTGCGCGGACGTGGCACTGGCGGTGGGGGAGAGCGTCTCGGGGCGGGAGCTGGCCGAGGGCGGCTTCGGCGAGGACGTGGCGGTCGCCGTCGAGCTGGACGCGAGCGAGCTGGTCCCGGTCCTCGCCGACGGGGCGTTCACCGATACAGGCAACTCGCCCGGTGAACCCGGTAGTTGACGCAGTGGGCGACACCTCCGGGGGCGGCGGCTCGTTGTCCCGTCCGGGCCGGACGACCGCCGGGGCCGGACGATCGCCGGGGCCGGACGACCGCCGGGGCCGAACGGCGTGCCCCGGCCTGATCGAGGCCGCCCCGGCGGGCTGCTGACGGCGCCCGAGTGCTCCTGGCGGCGGGCGGTCGCTCACCCCAGGGCGGTCGCCATCCGCTCGGCCAGCGTGCCGTACGGGCGGCAGTCGACCACCGGCAGGCCGTGGGCGCGGGCCTGGCCGGCGAGCCAGGTGGAGTAGTGGGCGCTGACCGCGGCGCGCTCGCTCTGGGGGCCACGGTCGGGCTCGCGGTGGGCGTAGTTGGCGCTGATCCGCTCGGGGTCGGCCTCGTGCAGGAAGACCGCCCGCACCCGCCGTCCCTGTCGATCGGCCTCGGCGGCGCAGCGGGTGGCGGCGGCCGGTGTGAGGTAGTCGCCCTCGACGACGGCCGGCACGTCCACGGTCAGGCGGTTGCGCACCACGCCCAGCAGGGCGTCGTCCAGGGCGTGGGCGGTGGCGATCTGCAGCTCCAGCACCTGGTCCGCGCCTGGGGAGGCGCCCGGTCCGTCCTGCGGGGCGCGGAAGTGGTGCAGGCCGGGGTGGGTCTCGGCGGTGGTGGCGGCCTGCAGTGCGGCGACCACGTCGTCGAACTCGACTGTGAACGCGCCGCGTTGCGCGGCGAGGCGAGCGGCGGCGCGGCTCTTGCCGAGGCCGGAGGCGCCGCCGATGAGCAGAACGTCCCAGGTGTGCATACGGGCACGGTAAACGGTTCGGGGTGTCGCTGGGCTCACAGGGGTGGGGAGGCGTTCAGGGTGCGCGCCTGCCCGGCCCGGCCCCCCGGCGCCTGTCAGCCGGCCCAAGGCCCGGTCCCCGCGCCGCCGCCCGCAACGATTCGCGGGCGGCGGCAAGGGGGGCGGGGTGTCAGGGCCGGTCGCGGGTGGCGCGGCGCACCGCCCAGGGCAGGACGAACCACAGGGCGGCGAAGACCAGCCCGATGACGCAGGCGATCGCGACGGCCACCGGCGCGCCGAGGACGACGTCCAGGACCAGCAGCACGGCCCCGGTCAGGGCGGTGGCCAGCAGCAGCAGGCCGGCCTGGGCGATGCGGGCGGACACGTCGACGATGCGGGCCTTGCCGGGGTGGCGGTACAGGCCGCGGTGCAGGGCGACGGGGGTGGCCAGGACGGCGGCGGCGATCACGGTCAGCAGCAGGGTGGCGATGTAGATGTCCTGCTGGGCGTCGCTGAGTTCGGCGAAGCGCGGGGTGAAGGCGACGCCGAGCAGGAAGGCGAAGACGATCTGCACGCCGGTCTGCAGCACCCGCAGCTCCTGCAGCAGCTCCACCAGGCGCCGGTCCGCCCTGACCTGCGGGTTCTCCCAGCCCGGCGGCAGCGGGGAGGGCTGGCCCAGGTGGTCGGGGTCGAGCGGCGGCGGGTTGCTGGTCATGAGTCATATTGTGCTGCGCCGCCGCCGGTAGTCGAGGATCGCGCGCAAGCGGCTGTCCACGTCGTGCCACTGCACCCCGTCGCCGTGTCCGCGGGCTTTCGCCGGCCGATGGTCGCAGCGGTGGCGCCGGGCGTCACAGGGCAGGGCGCTCGGGCCCGGTGCCGTCCAGACGGCGCTGCCAGGCGGTGAGCAGCGCCTGCAGGGCGGCGGCCTCCTCGGGGCCGAGGTGGGCGAGGAGCCGGTGCTCGTTGCGCATGTGGGCGGTGAACGCCTCGTCGATCAGGCGCAGCCCCGCGTCGGTGAGGGCGACCACGCGGGCGCGCCGGTCGTCCTCGGCGGTGCGGCGGGTGACCAGTCCGGCGCGCTCCAGGCGGTCGATCCGTTTGGTCATCGCGCCGGTGGTGACCATGGTGTGGGCGGCGAGTTCGCCGGGCGCGCGCTCGTAGGGGGCGCCGGCGCGGCGCAGCGCGGCGAGCACGTCGAACTCGCCCTCGCCCAGGCCGTAGCGCTGGTAGACGAGGGTGAGCTCGGCGGTCAGGCGGGCGGCGAGGCGGTGCAGGCGTCCGATCACGGCCTGCGGGGAGACGTCGAGGTCGGGGCGCTCGCGCCGCCACTCGGCCTGGATCAGCGCCACGTGGTCGGCGCGGTCCTCGTCCTCGGGGTGCTTCATGGGCCCATCCTACCCCAGTAGCTTCCTGGGAAGATATATTGCCTTCCATGGAAGCCAATGTGCGGTGGATGCTGCTGACCGCCCTCGCCCCGCTCGCCTGGGGCGCCAACTACTACGTCACCCACGCCTACCTGCCCGCCGACCGCCCCCTGTGGGGCGCCACCCTGCGCGCCCTGCCCGCCGGCCTGCTGCTGCTCGCCCTCGCCCGCCGCCGCCCCCACGGCCCCTGGTGGCGGCGCAGCGCCCTGCTCGCACTGCTCAACACCGCCGCCTTCTTCGTCCTGCTCTACCTCGCCTCCCAACTCCTGCCCACCAGCGCCGCCGCCACCGTCATGGCCGCCTCCCCGCTCGCCATGCTGCTCACCGCCTGGGTGCTCGCCGGGCAGCGCCCGCACCGCGCCCACCTGGCCGGGGCACTGGCGGGCCTCGCGGGCGTGGCACTCACCCTGCTCGGACCCCTCGGCGCCGTCAGCTGGACGGGCCTGGCGGCCTCGGCGGGCGCGATGCTGGTCTCCTCCGTCGGCTACGTGCTCTCCGCCCGCTGGCGCGAGGGCGCCGACCCGCTGGCCGCCACCTCCTGGCAGCTGACCGCCGGCGGCCTGATGCTCCTGCCGCTGGCCGCCGCCGTCGAGGGAGCGCCGCCACCGCTGGACGGAGCCACCCTGCTCGCCTTCGGCTACGTCACCCTCGTGGCCACCGCCCTCGCCTTCGCCTGCTGGTTCGCGGGACTGCGCCACCTGCCGGCCGCGACCGTCGGCCTGCTCGGACTGCTCAACCCGCTGGCCGGGGTACTGCTGGGCACCGCGCTGGACGGGGACGCCTTCGGGGTGCGCCAAGGGGCGGGGCTGGCGCTGGTGGCGGCCGGGATCCTGCTCGGGCGCCCGCGACACCCGCGCCCGGCCCCAGAACCCGTCGTCGAACCCGTCACGGCCGGGCGGCCGGGATTGCCGCGCCGGAGGGTGCCGTGATCGGATGGCGGGCAGCATCGCGTGCCGGTGGCGGACCGCGCCAGGCATGGAGGTGCGCAACCGAAGGGACCGCCCACCCGTGGCCTCCCCCGTCAGCGGCCGAACCGCCGCCCTCAGTCTCCAACTCTCCCAAGCCCACCGGGAACTGCGCCGCCGCCTCACCGACGTCCGCACCGGACTCGGCCGGCGCACACGCGCCGACGACACCCTCCTCACGCACTGCCTGGCCTTCTGCACCGCCATGACCCACCACCACCAGGGCGAGGACGACGGCCTGTTCGCCGCCCTGGTACGCGAACGGCCCGACCTCGCACCGACCGTGGCCAAACTCGTCGAGGACCACGGCTTCATCGCCCACATCCTCGCCCGGGTGCGCGAACTCGCCGAACAGGCCGCCGCGACACCCGGAACCGACCCGGAGGCGATCGGACGCGAACTCGACGGACTGGCCGCCATCATGGAATCCCACTTCGGCTACGAGGAACGCGCCATCGGCGCCGCCCTCGACACCGGGCTGCACGACGACGGCTGGTCCGATCCGGTGCCGCGCCTGCGGGCGCCGCAGAAGCCGTCGCCGTAAAACCCTTCGCGGAGCCGGACCCGTCCTCCCTACACTCGCCACGAGGCCGCGCCCCGAGGCGCGGACGCCGACCGTGCCGACAGACCAGACGAGAGAGGGGGCAGCGGCCATGCCGAAGCACAGCGCCGCCGCCCCCTCTCCCGCGTCGCGGTACGAGGTGATCCTGGTGTCCCCGCCCTTCCGGTGCCCGCTGCGCGGCCGGCACCGGAACAGTGCCGCCACCGTCTGAACCCGTCCGCACCCTCCGTACGGGCCCTTCCTCGCCAGCAATCCGACGAGACGTCAGAAACTCAGGCGGCACTGTGTCAATCGCGCGCCCACCCGTAGAAGACGCCCCCGAAAGGCAACCGGGCCATGCGCACCGACACCACCACCCGCACCACCACCACCGCCATCGCCGCCGTCCGCAACCTCGGCATCCTCGCCCACGTCGACGCCGGCAAGACCACCGTCACCGAGCGGATCCTCTACCTCACCGGCACCACCCACAAGCGCGGCGAAGTCCACAACGGCACCACCGTCACCGACTTCGACCCCCAGGAACGCGACCGCGGCATCACCATCTTCGCCGCCGCCGTCAGCTGCGCCTGGGCCGGACACCGGATCAACCTCATCGACACCCCCGGCCACGTCGACTTCGCCGACGAGGTCGAACGCTCGCTGCGCGTCCTGGACGGCGCCGTCGCGGTGTTCGACGCGGTCGCCGGCGTCGAGCCGCAGAGCGAATCGGTGTGGCGCCAGGCCGAACGCCACGGCGTACCCCGGATCGCCTTCGTCAACAAACTCGACCGCGCCGGAGCCGACCTGGACACCGCGCTCACCTCCATCCGCGAACGCCTCCACCCGCGCCCGCTCGCCGTCCAACTGCCCCTCGGCACCGAGGAGTCCTTCACCGGCGTCATCGACCTCGTGCACCTGCGCGCCCTCACCTGGGACGGCGACGGCACCCTCACCGAAGGCCCGGTGCCCGACCACCTCACCGCCGAAACCACCGCCCGCCGCCGCGCCCTGGAAGAGGCCGTGGCCG
This sequence comes from Kitasatospora sp. NPDC101155, assembly GCF_044768305.1. Classification (NCBI taxonomy): domain Bacteria; kingdom Bacillati; phylum Actinomycetota; class Actinomycetes; order Kitasatosporales; family Streptomycetaceae; genus Kitasatospora; species Kitasatospora sp. NPDC101155. Next base: position 20,872 of record NZ_JBIWPN010000054.1, read on the forward strand.
AACTGCACCCCGAAGCCCTGGAGGAGTTCTGCACCCACGGCGCCCTCGACGCCACCACCCTCACCGCCGCCCTGCGCCACCTCACCCGCACCGGCGAGGCGGTGGTGGTGCTGTGCGGCTCCGCCTACCGCAACCGCGGCATCGAACCACTGCTGGACGCCGCCGTCGCCTACCTGCCCTCCCCCCTCGACGCCCCACCCGCACGGGCCGCCGGCGAGCAGCAGCGGCAGCGCGCCGCCGACCCCCAACAGCCCCTGACCGCCCTGGCGTTCAAGGTGACCGCGGCCCCCACCGGCCGCCTCACCTACCTGCGCCTGTACGCCGGCACCCTGCGCAAGGGCGACACCGTGCTCGACGCCGCCACCGGCCGCACCGAGCGCATCGCCCGCATCCTGCGCGTGATGGCCGACCGCCACACCGAGACCGACCACGCCCTGGCCGGCGACATCGTCGCCGTCATCGGCCCCAAGAGCGCCCGCGTCGGCGCCACCCTGTGCGACCCCGACCACCCCATCCTCCTGGAGGCACCCATGAGCGCCGAACCGGTCGTCACCGTCGCCGTCGAGGCCCGCCGCGCCGCCGACACCGACAAACTCACCGCCGCCCTCGCCCGCCTCGCCGAGGAGGACCCCTCGCTGCGCCTGGCCACCGACCCGGAGACCGGCCAGCGCACCCTGTCGGGGCTGGGGGAACTGCACCTGGAGGTGGCGGTGGAGAAGGTGCGCCGCGAGGCCGGCGTGGAGGCGGTGGTGGGCCGCCCCCAGGTCGCGCTGCGCGAGGCCCTGGTGGAGGGGGTGAGCGGCTTCGTGTACCGGCACGCCAAACAGGACGGCGGCGCGGGCCAGTTCGCCCACATCGTCCTCGACGTCCAAGTCGCCGGCGACGGCTTCGCGTTCACCTCCGCCGTCACCGGCGGGCGGGTGCCGCGCGAGTACGCGCAGGCCGTCGAGGCCGGCTGCCGCGACGCGCTCGCCGAGGGACCGCTGGGCGGCCACCCGGTGGTCGGCGTCGCGGTCACCCTCACCGACGGCATCACCCACCCGAAGGACTCCTCGGAACTCGCCTTCCGCACCGCCGCCCGCCTGGGCCTGCGCGAGGCGCTGCGCTCGGCACGGCTGCAGCTGCTGGAGCCGCTGGCCGAGGTGAGCGTCACCGTGCCCGAGGACGCCCTCGGCGCCGTGCTGGGCGACCTGGCCGCCCGCCGCGGCCAGGTCCAGGGCACCGCCCTGGGCCGCGACGGCGCGGCGCAGGTCAGCGCGCTGGTGCCGCTGGCCGAACTGTTCGGCTACGCGGGCCGCCTGCGCGGACGCACCCAGGGCCGCGGCACCTTCACCACCCGCCCGGCCGGCTACACACCCGCGCCCTCGCTCGGCTGAGCCCCACCGCCCGGCCCCGTCGTCCTCCCGGGCGGCGGGGCCGGGCACCCAAGGGCCTGCCCTACAGCGCGCCCGCCTGCGCCGCCGCCCACGCCGACGGGTACAGCGGGCGCCAGCCCAGGTCCCGGCGCGCGGCCGCGGTGGACACCTGGCCCTCCCACGGGTCGAACTCCACCTGCTCCGAACCGCCCGGGTGGCGCAGGCCGTTGAGCTCGTGCAGGTCCCACGCGGTCAGCGGGGCGTCGTCCGACACGTTGTACGTGCGGTCCTCGATGCCCGGGGTCACCACCGCCCGCCACAGCACCTGCGCCACGTCCGCGTGGTGCACCACCGCCAGACGCTGGTGCGCGGGCCAGTTCCCGGCCCAGTGCAGCGACTGCGCCAGATGCGGATCGCCCTCGCCGTACACGAACGCCAACCGGACGACCACCAGCGGCAGTTCGTCCCCGATCTCGCGCAGGCCCTCCTCGGCCCGCGCCTTGGACTGCGCGTACACGCCCCACGCCTCGTGCGGCGCGAGCCGGTCCCGCTCCACCGCCGGGCGGCCCAGGCCCCGCCCGTACACCAGGTTGGTGCTGGTGTGCACGAACCTGGCCACCCCGGCCTTCGCCGCCTCACGACCCAAAGCGACCGCCGCGTCCCGGTTCACCGCCCAGGCCTGCTCGTCCGCCACCCCGCGCAGCGCCGCCGCCACGTTGAGCACCACCTCGACGCCGTCCAACGCCCGTGCCCGGTCCGCCTGTTCACACAGGTCCCCGACCACCGTCTCCACCTCACCCAGGCCCCGCGCCCGCTCCTCGTCGCGCACCAGCACCCGCACCGACCCGCCCTCGGCCCCGGCCCCGGCCCACCGCACCAGACGCGGGACCAGCCGCCGCCCCACCGAACCGGTCGCGCCCGTCACAAGAATTCGCGTCATGATTCCCGTCTCCTTTGTGGGTGTTGCCCTCTTCGACGTCCACCAGCCTGCCCGCGCCGGGGCGGGGGTGGCAGAGACCCGTCGAACCAGGGATCGCCGATCCCTGGTTGCGGCCACCGGCCCCCGTCACCGGCCCCTCCGCCACCGCTCCCCGGCCGCCGCCGCGCGCGCCGCGCCGGCCCGGCCCACCAGCCAGGCGCCCAGCGCCGCCAGCAGCGCCGCCCCGAACTCGTACACCGGCAGCCACAGCGTCGTGCCGGCGGCCGCGCTCGCGTCCGGGTCGTGGCAGTGGTTCGCGACGTACCTGGGTGTGACGCTGCTCGCGGTAGGCGCGGTGCGGTCGGAGACTGGTGGGCCCGGCTACCGGCAGGAGTGAGCATGGACGAGCGCAGCCGCCCGAGTGCCGAGGGGGCCGTGGCCGCCGGTGCGGGGCGGGGGGCCGGTGACCGGCCCGGGGTGTTGGGCATCGCGCTCGCCGCCGTCGCGGCACGCCATGGCCGGGTTCAGCGGCCGAGCGTTCCCGACGGGCCCGAGTGCTCCGGCGCCGGGCAGGTGGCCCGCGGCCGACCGGCCCGCCGGCCCGCGTCCTGGCCGCCGCGCAGGCCCGGCCGACCGCTCACGGCGCCCGCCCCAGGACACGGCGCCCCTCACCCCCGCCGCGCCCCTCGTCCGGCTCGCGCGATCGACACGACGGACCCCGGCCCCGGCTACCAGCCGGACTCGACCAGCACGCAGCCGTCCGGCGTGATGTGGTGGGTCCGGCCGGAGTAGCCGACCATCCGGCAGTGACTCGTCACCCTCAAACGGGGCGCCCTCCCGGCCTCCTCCAGGTGGATGCCGAAGCCGCCGTACATGCCCGGCACGCCGAACCACAGGGCGGCGTCGGGCAGTTCGGTCAGAACGCAGGCCTGGGGGAGCACCAGCGCCGTCCTGACGGCGTAGTGCTCGGTGCGGACCCGGACCAGCGCGTGCAAGAAGTGCTCCATCGCCCGCAACGCCTTTGCCGGTACCGGGTGCACGGGCACCGGTTCCAGCAGCGGCAGCAGGGCGTCGCGGCCGAGCCGGGCGGCGACGTCGACGGGGCGTTCGCCGTCCGCCGAGCGCAGGGTGCGCCAGGCGCCGGCCGCCAGCAGCTGCTCGACGACCTCGGCCGGGGCGTCGTGCCAGGCCGCCTGGTGCAGCGGCGCCCAACCGCTGCGCCCGCCGACGCGGCGGGCGTTGACCAGTGCGGCGGACTTCGACACGGCGGCCAGCACCGCCGCCCAGTCGCCCCGGTGCGCGGCGTCGGACAGTCGGTCCCGTTCGCCCTGGTAGGCCCCCTGGTAGACGCCCCGCTCCGCCACGCCGTCCCAGTCGGCCATCTGCTCCTCCTCGGTTCGCCGGCGTGCCACGGTAGCCGGGGCCGGTCTTGTGGACAGGGGGCCCGCCCACCTTCCGGCCGCCGGGCCCCGACAGCAGCCGACTACCGTGCGCGCAGCAGCAGGTGCCCGCGCCGGAAGCGCTCGCCCTCCCCGGGTTCGCGCAGCATCCGGCCGACCTCGGCGAAGCCGGCCCCGTCCGCGAGCTCGGCGAGGGCGTCGATCGGCCAGCGGTAGGCAGTCGCCACCTTGTGGTCGAAGGGCGTGACCGGGGCGCCCTCGGACTCGAAGAAGCCCAGCAGCGCGTGCCCGCCCGGCGCCAGCACCCGGCGGAACTCGGCGAGGTAGGCGGGCAGTTGATCCGGTGGGGTGTGGATGAGGGAGTACCAGGACACCACGCCGCCCAGCTCCCCGTCGGCCGCCTCCAGCGCGCCCATCGAGCCGACCTCGAAACGCAGGTGCGGGTACGTCTCGCGGGCGATGCCGACGAGCGCCGGCGACAGGTCGACGCCGAAGGCGTCCAGCCCCGACTCCCGCAGCGCGGCGGTCAGGTAGCCGGGCCCGCAGCCGAGGTCCGCCACCGGGGCGGGGCCGGCGGCCCGGACGAGGTCGGTGAACGCGGTGACGAAGGAGCGGTCCAGCGGCGACTGGCCGGCCAGGCCGTCCTTGACGAGTGCGGCGTAGCGGACGGCCATGGCGTCGTAGGCGTCGGCGGTGGTGGCGAGGTATGACGAGGATTCGGACACGGGCCACGACCTTAGACCAGAACCCGCAACCGGGGACCCGTGATCCCTGGCTCCGCCCGCCCCGGCCACGCCATGCTGGGGCGCATGATCGACCGTGACGCCCTCGCCGACTTCCTCAGCCGCTCCCGTGCCCGCCTGACCCCCGCCGACGTCGCCCTCGCCCCCGGGGCCCGGCGCCGCACCCCCGGGCTGCGCCGGGAGGAGGTGGCGCAGCTGGCGGGGCTGTCCGTGGACTACTACGCGCGCCTGGAGCAGCGGCGCGGGCCGCAGCCCTCACCGCAGCTGCTGGCTGCGCTGGCCCGGGCGCTGCGGCTGAGCGAGGACGAGCGCGACCACCTGTTCCACCTGGCCGGGCACGAGCCGCCGCGCCGCCACGACGTGCTGGCGCATGTGCGCCCGGGGCTGCTGCTGGTCCTGGACCGGCTGCACGATGTGCCCGCCCAGGTGGTCTCCGACCTCGGGGACGTGCTGGCGCAGAACGCGATGGCCGCCGCCGTGTTCGGGGACCTCGCCGCGTCGGCGCCGGATCGGCGCAACCTGCTGCTGCGCTGGTTCACCGACCCGGCGAGCCGCGCCCTGTTCCCGCCCGAGGACCACGACGCGCTGGCCCGCGCCCATGTGGCGTCCCTGCGCGCGGTGCACGCGGCCCGCCCGGGGGACCGGCGCGCGGCCGAACTGCTGGCCCGACTCCTCGCCACCGGCGAGGAGTTCACCGCGTACTGGGAGCGTCACGAGGTCGCGGTGCGGCGCAGCGGCCGCAAACGGGTGCTGCACCCGGTGGTGGGGGAGCTGGAGCTGGAGTGCGAGGTGCTGGCCGCGGGAGGGCAGGACCAGCTGCTGCTGGTGCACACCGCGCCGGCCGGCAGCGAGTGCGCCTCGCGGCTGGAGCTGCTGCGGGTGGTCGGCGCCTCGGTGTGACGCCCCGGCTGCGGCGCGTCAGGGGCCGCTGCCCGTAGGCTGGGCGGGCCGTAGGCGGCACAGAACGTCACCAAAGCGACAAGCCGACAGGCCGGCCGAGCGACAGGCCGACTGGGTGACGGATCGACAGAGCGACCGAGCGACAGAAACGGGCAGGCAGGGGCATGCAGTTCGACGACCAGGGCGACCTCGACACCTCGCAGGTGGACGACCGGCGCGGCTTCCCGGGCGGGAAGGTCGCCATCGGCGGCGGGGCGGTGGGCCTGATCGCGGTGCTGGTCGCGGTCCTGCTCGGCGTCGACCCCAAACTGCTGGGCCTGTCCTCCGGCGGAGGCACCACCTCATCCTCCGGCGCCCGCACCGACGGCGAGGTGCAGCAGTCCTGCAAGAGCGGCGCGGACGCCAACAAGCGCCAGGACTGCCGGATCACGGCGGTCACCAACAGCCTGCAGGAGTTCTGGCGCACCGAGCTTCCGGCCCGCACCAAGGTGGCGTACAAGCCCGCCCAGACCGTGCTGTTCACCGACCGGGTCTCCACCGCCTGCGGGCCGGCGACCTCGGCGGTGGGCCCGTTCTACTGCCCCGGCGACCAGAAGGCCTACTTCGACCTCGGCTTCTTCAGCGAACTCTCCACCCGCTTCGGCGCCAAGGGCGGCCCCTTCGCCGAGTCCTACGTGGTCGCCCACGAGTACGGCCACCACATCCAGACCCTCACCGGCCAGATGCAGAAGGTCGGCAACGACCGCCAGGGCGCCAACAGCGCCTCGGTGCGCCTGGAACTGCAGGCCGACTGCTACGCGGGGGTGTGGGCGCACCACGCCACCACCACCCCGCAGCTCTCCACCGGCCGTCCGCTGATCGCCGTCCTCACCGACCAGGACATCGCCCAGGGCCTGGACGCGGCCGCGGCCGTGGGCGACGACCGGATCCAGAAGCAGGCCACCGGGAAGATCAACCCGGAGGCGTGGACGCACGGCTCCGCCGACCAGCGCAAGGCCTGGTTCACCACCGGCTACCGCAGCGGCGACCTCACCCAGTGCGACACCTTCTCCGGCAAGATCTAGCCCGACCCGCCGCAGGCCGCCGACTCCCGTGCCCCGCCGCGGGTCGGGCGCACGGGCCCGCCGTGCCAGGTGATGGTGCCCGCGTCCACGGGGCGGACGCGGGCGATGGTCTTGACGAGGGCCTGGACTGACGTATCGTCAGAATTCCGCCATGCCCGGTCCTGGTCGCGCAGAGACTGCTGCAGCACACCCACCGGTGCGCCGGACAGCCACTCCCGCTCAGGGGTCTTCTTCGCCTGCGTGATCAGGGACTTGGACAGGTCGGCGGACTTCGGGAACGGCAGCCCCGCCGCATGCGCGTCCTGCCGCAGGCGCAGCGCGTCGTTCCACACCACCCGCGCACACCCGAACGCGCGGGCCGGCGACTTGCACTGACCCGCCGTCGGGTGGATACGGAAGGAGTACCGGAGCTGCACAACAATCACTGTACTAACCAAAATTGGTTTATGTCTGGGTATCAGGAGATTCGCACGGGTAGCACTGTGTGCGTTCGCCATGCACGCCCACATGGTTTTTGCGACGAAGTACCGGCACCGGGGGTGTCAGCTCACGCCACCTTCGCCGGGAGTTCCCCCGGCCTCGTGAAGCACTACTGGTGGGCACAGCGGCGAGTTGGTGCTCCCCGCGCACTTCGCCGGGCCCGGCGCCGCGCACGTCTGCCGCACGGGGCGGGGTTCACCGCGCACTGGGCGCGGTGAACGCACGCGCGGGGGTGCCCGCCGTTCCCCCGAGGACGGCGGGCACCCCGGCCTGTCGGACGGGCCCTCGGCCGTCAGGGCCGGTCGAGGGTGAGGGAGTTGATCGGGCCCAGGTCGTAGTAGACGCCGTTCTGGGCGGGGATGTCGTACACGCAGTCGGAGCCGCCCGAGCCGCGGCACAGGTGGGCGTGGGCGCCGCCGGACTGGTTGTTGAGCACCCAGTGGTTGCCGTTCTGGTTGCTCAGGTTGTGGGCGCCGTAGCTCCAGTACACGTCGCTGGGCGCGGAGGCCGGGTTCTGGTTCTGCGGGTAGACGCACACGGCGCCGTACGGGCAGCCCGCCCAGGAGCCGTCGGCGGCGCCGGCGCCGCCGGTGCCCAGGGTGGTGAGCGCGGCGGCGGCGATCCCGAGGACGGCCAGGGCGCGGGTGATCCTGCGCATGGGTGGTTCTCCCTTGCTGGTGGGACGGCCCTGACGTGTGGTCGGGGCCAGTGCTCGCCAGCCTAGGAACGCGGGCGCGGCGGCGGTCCCTGACATCCGACAGGGGCGCGCCGGCGCCCGCGGGCGCCGCTCCTGTGTTACGGCAGCGGCAGTTCGGCGGCCTCGCCGATCAGCTCGGGCAGGGCGCGCATGTCGTCGAACAGGCGGGTGCCGGGGCCTGCGAGCTACGGGCCGGGGGTGATGCCGCCGTGGAAGCCGAGCGAGCGCATCCCGGCCGCGCGGGCGGCGGCCACCCCGTACTTGCTGTCCTCCACCACCAGGCAGGCGGCCGGCTCGACGCCCATCGCCTTCGCGGCGTGCAGGAACAGGTCGGGGGCGGGCTTGCCCTCGGCGACCTCCTCGGCGCTGAAGATCCGCCCTTCCGGAAGTTCAACGCGATGGACCGCTACGTCCACGAGCGGTTGGCGATCTTCGCCAGCCGTAAACACGGCCTGAAGGGCCGCAACTGGGCCACCCGCTACAACGGGGAGTGGCTGACGCGGCTCGGGGTCTTCCGCCTCAGCGGGAACGTGCGCTGGGTAAGGGCGCATGCCAGCCGGTGAACGATGTCGGAAAGCCGTGTGCGGGAGAACCGCATGCACGGATTGAAGCGGCGGGGACTGGAAACGGAGCATCGCCACCGCGCCAGTCCCCGACCCTACTCCTTCAGTCCCGGGTAGTTGACGTTGCACATCCCCGACAACCTGCACGCCCAGCCCGTCGATCAGGCGACCACCGATCGGCGGCCCCTCAACTCCGATTTGCCGCACCTGCTTGAGGTCGCTCTCGCCACGGTCTCTCCCGGGACGCCGGATCGCCTTGACGGCGATTCTGCTGTCCCTGACCTTCTCTCAGTCTCCGGCCGGGGGTTCTCCCATCGCGGGAAAGCCGGATCCCCCACCGGCTAAAGCCGGTGTCACCCTCCGGTTCCACTGGTGGGCCGCCGGCCTCACACCGCTGCTCGCGGCGGCGTAGGCCCCGGCGGCTTGCCTGGGGGAGCCGTCAACCGGCCAACGCCAGACGCCAGTTGTTGGAACGGATGTGGTGACCCGGCGGGTACTCGAAGGCGACCTCGCCGACCAGCTCGAAGCCGGCCTTGCGGCAGACCGCGTTGGAGGCGTCGTGGTGCACCGAGGGGAAGGCGTGCAGCCAGGGCAGCGTGCCCTCGCGCCCGGCCCGCTCGGCGCACAGCAGCAGCGCCCGCACCGCCAGGCCCCGGCCCTGGAACTCGGGCAGCACCGCGTACCCCGTCTCGTAGACGTCCTGGCCCTCCCAGGCGTGCGTCCAGTAGCCGGCCGAGCCGGCGATCTCGCCGTCGAGCAGGAGCAGGAACATCTGCCCGCCGGTGAGTGCGAGGTAGCGCTCGTGCCGGCGCCGGATCTGCTCGGTGCTCTCCACCCCGCCGAGGTGCTCGGTCAGCTCGGGGGTGTTCTGGCGGTGCAGCAGGTCCAGGCCCTGCTCGGACCACGGCGCGAGGGTGGGGGAGATCGTCATGGCCGCACGCTAGCGCCAGGGTCTGACAACCGGCGTCCGGCAGGGGGCGGGAACGCCGGCCGGGGATCGGCCGCAGGTTGAAGGTCTCGGCGAACAGCATCGTCTTGTCGAAGGCCCCGTCGACCGCCGCCCGCAGGCCGCGAGTCCCGTGCTAAGAGGGGGATCCGGCATCCGACCGCCCCGGCGCCGGGGGTGCGGCCCGGGTGCCGGTCAGCCGGTGGGCGTGCCGATCCGGCCGTGTTCGAGCGCGGAGCGCAGGGTCGCGAGGGCCCGTGCGAGCGCTGACGCCGACGGGCCGTCGAGGGCGGCGCCGAGCAGTTCGGCCAGGGCGCCGGTGAAGGTGCGCTCCGCCGCGTCGACGAGCCGCGCGCCGTCGTCGGTCAGGGCCAGCAGCGAGGACCGGCGGTCCGAGGGGTTCGGCTGGCGGGCGGCCCAGCCCTGCTTCTCCAGGCGGTCGATGCCCTTGCTGGTCGCCCCGACGCCGATGGCGAACTCGGCGGCGAGGTCCGCCACCCGGCATCCGGGGTGGTCGCGCAGGTAGCTCAGGAACTCGTACTGCGAGGTGACGATCCCGTGCCGTTCGCGCAGGCGGTCGTTGAGGGCGTTGTACAGGCGCGTCTCGCAGCGGACCAGGTCGGCGAAGAGGTCCGGGAGGCCGGGGCCGAGGCTGGGGCGGGCGTCGAATTCGGCTGCGGCGCCGTCGCCGTCCAATATATATTCCACGGCAGATAGTGTACGGGAAGCTACTTGCGGCGGGAGTGTGCCCATGAGCAGTGAACAGCGCATCCACATCGACGGGATCCTGCGACAGCCGAGCCCCGACGGGCCCCGGTCCGTCGAGGAGATCCGGGCCGGATTCCGGGCGCTGATGGCCCGGATGATCGTGCCCCACGACAGCATCCGCACCGCGCCGACGACGCTCGGCGGCCGGCCCGCCCTGCGCGTCGAGCCGAAGGAAGGGCAGGACAGCGGCCCGAACGCCGGGACGATCCTGTACTTCCACGGCGGCGCCTGGGTCTTCGGCTCCCCCGAGACCGCCCTCTCGCTCACCGGCAACCTCGTGGCCAGGACCGGCCTCGGCGCGTACTCGCTGGACTACCGGCTCGCCCCCGAACACCCCTTCCCGGCCGCGATCGAGGACACCCTGAGCGCCTACCGCGCCCTCCTCGACCGAGGCGAGGACCCTGCGGCCATCGTGTTCGCCGGCGACTCCGCCGGCGGGGGCCTCGCCGTCACCACCTGCCTCGCCGCCCGGGACGCCGGCCTGCCGCTGCCCGCCGCGATCCTGGCCTTCTCCCCGGGCCTGGACGCGACCCGCACCGGCGAGAGCATGGACACCAAGGAAGGCATCGACCCGATCTTCACCCGCGCGGCCCTCGAACACACCGGAGCGATGTACCTCGCCGGAGCCGACCCGCACCAACCCCTGCTCAGCCCGGCCGTCCTCGCCGACCTCACCGGCTTCCCCCCGATGCTGATCCAGGTCGGCACCAACGAGGTGCTGCTGGACGACTCCACCCGCATGGCCGCCCGGGCCGGCGCGGCCGGCGTGGACGTGGTCCTGGACGTCACCGCCGACGTGCCGCACGTGTTCCAGGCCTTCGCCGGCGTCCTCGACGAGGCGGACGAGGCGCTGGACCGGGCAGCCCTCTTCCTGCGCCAGCGGATCCACGCCGGGCGTCGTACCCTCGCAGGGTGAACGACCAGGAGGAGCAAGAGGAGCGAGCGGACTACGACAGGTACCGCGCGGACACCAAGGTGCTGGCCGCGATCGGGCGGTACGTCCAGGCGCAGACGGCCCCCGTCACCGTACGGCTGCCCAGGGCGGTGGCCGAGGCGGCCGTGGCGGCCTGGGAACGCGAGGAGTCGGGCGGGCCGGGGGACCCGGGCGAGGAGACACCCGAGCAGTACGTCCTGCGCAACCACGCGGCGGAGCTGGCGTTCATCGGCACCGCAGTCCAGCAGCACGGGCGTTGGGAGGGCGAGGAGGTCGTGCTGGAGCTGCCGGTGGCCTCCGTCGGCGCGGCGGTGCGGGCATGGCAGGAGCGCGGCCACGCGCGGTTCCGGTGATGGAGCACCCCGACGTGCTCGCGGTGCTGCACCTGCTGGCGGACGCGGGCGCCACCGCGTGGGTGGACGGCGGCTGGGGCGTGGACGCCCTCCGGGGAGAGACGACCCGGCCGCACTCGGACCTCGACCTGGTCGTCCTGCTGGACCAACTCGACCTCGTACGACAGGCGTTGACCCGGGCCGGCTTCACAACCGTCCTGCGGGACTGGCTGCCCGCCGCGCTGGCCGTCACGGACGGCACGGGCCGGGAGATCGACCTGCACCCGGTCACCGGCTCCGCCGGAAACGGCGGCTACCAGCTGCTCCCGGACGGGGAGCCGTTCCGCTACCCGCCCCCGGTGACCGGGGTCATCGGCGGGCGCGAGGTTCTGTGCGTCGACGCCGAGACGCAGGTGCGCTGCCACCTCGGCTACCAGCCCACGGCCAAGGACCGCCAGGACATGGCGAAGCTGCACGCCCGCACCGCAGTCGCGCTGCCCGAGGAGTACCCGGCGAGTACTCGGTGCCCAACGCCTGGCCGGTGAAGCATCATGAGCAGATGACAGCCAGCTCACGTGCTCATTCGTTCAACTCGGCGGCCGTCCAGTACGAGGCGAGCCGCCCGTCGTATCCGCCGGCGCTTTTCGACGCCGTCGAGGAGTTCATGAGCCGTGCGCTGGTGGGTGCCCGCGTCGCGGACATCGGTGCGGGCACGGGAATTGCGACCAGGCTCCTGCGTGAGCGGGGTGCGGACGTGATCGCCGTCGAGCCCGGTGACGCGATGGCGGTCGAGTTTCGTCGGGTGCTCCCGGAGGTGCCGGTCGTCCGGGGTGACGGTAACGCCCTGCCGCTCGCCGACTCCTCGCGCGACCTCATCACCTATGCGCAGTCATGGCAGTGGACCGACACCAGCCGTTCGGTCCCTGAGGCGATGCGCGTTCTGTGCCCGGGTGGCGCGCTGGCAATCTGGTGGAACACCACCACCTTCGACGTGCCCTGGATCCGTGCCCAGCACGAGCGCATCGCGCACCACTGTGGAGTTCCCGCGCGTTCCGCGGTGCGCCCCGACGACAACGAGGCCATCCGGCTCGCGGGGCTGAGCGGATTGCGGGTCACGCGCCGACAGATCCGCTGGCAGCGCAAGGTCTCCCTCGACACACACCTCGCCAACATCAGCAGTCGCTCGGCGTTCCTCGTCCTAGGCCAGGCCGCGAACCGGGCCTTTCTTGCGGAGGAGCGCAGGCTCCTGAGGGAGGCTTTCCCTGCCGAGGTCGTGGAAGAGAGCTACGTCGTCGATCTGCTGGTAGCCGCTCGTCCGTGATGTCCACCCGCCCGTCAGGCTGCTGGGGCGACGGCTCGGCCGCCCCAGCGGATGCCTTTCTCCCTGCGGATGCAGGCGCGCTCGCGCCGTCGGGCGGCCAGCACGTCGGGATGGCGGGTGGGAGGTTGGGCCGGTAACTGCGGTCAGCGGGCGTCGAATTCGCCGGTGCGGACGGCGGCTACGAAGGACTGCCAGGCGTCGGCGGAGAAGACGAGGGAGGGGCCGGAGGGATCCTTGGAGTCACGGACGGGCATGACGCCGGCGAAGCCGTCGGCGACCTCGACGCACGTGCCGCCGCTACCGCTGTACGAGCTCTTTCGCCAGCGAGCTTCAGTCAGTTCGACATCCATTCAAAGTCCCTCCGTACTGCGCGAATCATGGCTACCGATTCGGTCCGGCCCAGCGCCTCAGCCACGAGTCGATCGTAGTCGCTGGCCAGCGCCGTGATCGCGTTAGCATCTCGATCGAGGTAGCCACGCTGCTCAGTCTCGCCGTAAGCGAGCGCTTTGCGGTCGGGCATGGTAAGGAGGTGTACCAGTCGGGTGAACGGCCTGTTCTCGCCCAGGGAGAACGGCGCCACCTGGATGATGATGTTGGGCTTGTCCGCCATTTCTTCGAGGTGGAGCAGCTGCTCGACCATGACGTCCCGGCCGCCGATGGGTCGCCTGAGGCAGCTTTCGTCGACCACCGCGTGCAGGAGCGGTGGCGGTGTGCGGTCGTAGATGTTCTGTCGAGCCAGCAGGAACTCGATTCGCTCGTGTGCCTGTTCCGGGGTGACGGTGCCTCGCCGGAGGTTGCCCTGCTCCCAAGCCACTGCGTACGGCCGGGTCTGCAGCAAGCCGGGGATCACGTTGATCTCGAAGAGCTTGATCTTCTCCGCGAGCGCCTCGTAGGTGGCGTACTCGGGGAAGCCGGGCACCATCGCCGTGTGCTTGGCCTGAAAGTACATCAGCAGCAGGGTGCCGCCCGTCTGCAGGACTTCGTCGGCCTTGGTGGCAAAGTTCTTACTCGGCGGCCGACGCGCAAGTTCACAGAACGAGATGTACGACGGGCTGACCCCGCACTTGCGCGCGAGCTGGTCCTGCTTGAGGCCAATCGCCCTGCGCGACCTGCGGAGTTGGATCGCGAAGGGGGCCCAGGGGCTCGACTCGGGGTCGATTTCCTTCATGTTCACCATGACCGCTCCAACTTTCCTAGCCCTCGGGGTCAAGTGCTTTGCCGCTTCCAACGCTAGGCGACGCCACGCCATCATGTGCACAGAACGTGAAACATCGATTGCGGAGGGTTCCATCCCCATGGCCCAAGACCAGGTTCCCCGCCTCCACGGCTACGGTGTCCGCTGGGACATCGGGGCCCGGTGTTACCGGGTGCGGAACGAGATGACGGGGGAGTGGCTGCGCAGCGCCGCCACCGGCGAGTTGGCCTCCTTCACCTTCTTCTCCGACGCCTGGAGCGCGTGGAAGGTCTTCGAGGTCCACAAGCGGCCGGGGGAACAGTGATGTCCTCCACCCTCTCCCGTGCGACCGCCGAGCAGCGCCGGCAGGCCGCCGTCGTCCTGGACGACCTGACCACCGTCCTCGCCCTCGGCGGCGTCACCCTGCCCACCCTGGAAGTCGACTGGGCGAAAGGGCGCTTGACGTGCGAGTACCTCCTCCACGTCACCGCCCGCCCCGTCGATCTCCTGCGGATCGTCGACCTGCTGCGCAAGGGGCTGCGCTACGAGCGCCTCACCTATGACGACTGACCTGCTCGCCCGCCTGCTCTTCGCAGCCCTCAGGAAGTGACCCTTGAAGCGCGACCCCCGCCTGCTCGCCAAGCCGCCGGTGACCCGGCTCGGCTGCCTCGTCCTCGTGCGCAACCGGCGCGGCGACGTCCTCCTCGTCAACCCCGACTACATGGACGGCCTCATCCTGCCCGACGTCACGTCCCCCTCCCAACTCGCCCGCATCACCGATGCGTTGGCCAACCGCACCCTGCCCGTCCTCCTCCACGGCCAGCGCGCCGCCTGAGAAACCGGGCCGGACCTGCCACCAGGTCCGGCCCCGGGCGGGAGGGAGCGGTCAGTACAGGGCATCACCCATGGGGGAGCCGTCACCCGTGACGTACGCGCGGATCGATGCCAGGTACTCCCCGCGGCTGACGCGCCCGTCACCGTCGCTGTCCAGCGCGTCGAACGCCGCGTCGGCGTTGTCGGCCCGGTTGCCCAGGGCCTGGCGCAGCATGGTGAACTGTGGCCGGTCCAGGGCGCCGTCCTGGTCGGCGTCGGCGAGGTCGAACAGTGCGCCCAGGGCGTACTGGCAGATGTTGTCGAACTTCTCGGCGTCGACCCAGGCGACGTACTCCTCGTAGGTCATGACGCCGTCGCCGTTGGCGTCCATCGCGGCCCAGGCGCGTTCGCCCGTGGCGAGTGCGGCGATGACCAGCGGGTCGTCGTGGCCGCGTCCGGTCGCCTGTCGGGCCCGTTCGATCCGGACGAAGTAGTCGTGCCGGGAGGCGACTCCGTCCCCGTCGGTGTCCAGCATCGCGTAGATGCGGGCCTTCGGGGTGATGGGGTCGGCCGGGGGCGCCTGTGGTGCGGTCCGGGGGAGGGGCATGTCGGGTCTTCCTTCGGGTGCGGGTGTTGGACCGGTCGGTGGGACCGGTTGGTGGGTGAGGCGGAGCACGGAGGTGGAGTCGATGGCGGTCTCACCGGCCGGTGACGACCGGCGAGGCGGCAGTGTCGGCCTTCCGCTCTCTCCGCCATGATCGACGGCGGCGTCCTGCGTGCCCGGACGACCCGCCGGGCGCCGGGAAGACGGGTCAGGGCACCTCGGTGACGATCCAGCTGGCGGAGGGCGTGGTGCCGCCGGGCGTGGCGCCGAGGTGTCCTGACCGGGTTTCCGTGAGATAGAGGTCGTTGTCGTTGAGGCCCGACGCCGACCGGACCCGGGAGTGAGGGCCGTCGGCGACGCTCCACGCGGCCTCGGTGGTGCGGCACTGCCCGTAGCGGATGCTCCAGCTGTCGCCGATCGCCACACACCCCCGGGTGTTCTTCTCCGGGTCGAACACCGCGACATTCAGCGACGCCCCCTCCGGCCATAGCTCCCACCGCTGTTCGGGCACCGCCTCGCACGGTTCGAGCCGCACCTGCGTCGTGCCGAAGATGTGGTGCAGGCAGGTCCCGGTGTTGGTGTTGCGCAGCGTGTACGTCGCCGGCTCGGCCGCCGTGCGGGCGGCGGCCGGGGTCGCGAGCGGGAGCAGGAGCAGGGACGCGACGGCGGCTGCGGTCGCCGTCGCGTCGTGAGGGCGCATGGGCATGCGCGCCAGGAAAGCGCAGATGCCGTACGGCGGTGGGTGGTTCGGCGGTCGGTTCCCCCGAAAGGGTTCGTGCGCGTCGCAGTGTCCCGGCCGGGGCGGTGCAGGCGCCGCGCCCGTCCCGGGGCGGACTACTCCTGGTCGGCGGGGCGCCGCGCCACAGCACCTCGGACGGGTCGGTGTAGGCGTGCATGCTCACGATCCGCCCGTCGCGGACGGTGAACACGTCGGCGACGGTGATGTCGAGCGGACTGCCGTCGGTCAGGACGCCGTGCACGTGGTGGACGATGACGACGGTCCCGCCGCGCCGCTGGGCGACCGGCTCGGAGTGCAGCTCGCGCCACATCGAGTACGAGGCGCTCAGGTACTCGTGGACGGCGGCTACGCCCCGGTGCGGGCCCCCGTTGGGGACCTCCTCGGGCTCGACCCAGTCCACCTCGGGGTGCAGGTCGGCGACGGCGGCGTCGATGTCGCCCCGGGCGTACGCCGCGTAGGCGGCGAGCACGAGGGCGACGTCGGGATCGGTGTGGTCTGCGGGAGGGGGAGTCATGCCGGGGACCGTATCCCGCGCGGCAGTTGAGCGTCAGCGGCGGGATTTACTCGAACGTGGTTGATCGAAAACTGAATTGACGATCAGTCCGACACGTGACGAGACTTCCCGGTGGCGGGCGGCCGGGTGCCGGGTCGGGCTCGCTGCACGCACGTGATCGAGAGGAGCAGGATGTCGACCTGGCATGCGGGCCTGTGGGGGCTGCTCGGGTCGGGGCTGATGGAGGCCTGGGACCTGTACGCGGCGATCCACGCCGCGCGCGGATTCCCGTGGAAGCGCCGCGGCCGGCTCGCGCTGGCGCCGTACCTGGTGGCGGTCGCGATCCGGCTCGGTGTCGGCGGCGGGCTGGCGGCGGCGTACGCGGCCGGCGGGCAGATCGCCGGGGCGATCGGGGCCGTCACGGTCGGCATCGCCGCGCCGAAGATCCTGGAGCAGCTCGCCCGCAGGACGACGGTGGACGAGCCTCAGGCCGTGGCGGTGCCCCGGGCGAGGCCGGGCGCCCCGTCCGGTCGCGCGGTCGGTGTGGAGGCGGTCCGGGAGGAGGGAGCGGTCGATGTCCGCTGACTCCTTCTGCCGTCAGGTCCTCGGCTATATCGCCAGGACCGAACCGCCGTTCCGTTCCCCCGCGCCGGTGTGGCCGCGCCCCGGCTTCCTGGCGATGCTGCGGGCGGCGCTGGCCTTCCAGCCGTACCGGCGGGTCTGGCACGGTGAACAGCTGACGGGCGCTGACCTGTGTAGGGCGGACCTGGCGAACGCTGCCATGGCCGGTGCGGATCTTCTCGGTGCCGACCTCGACGGTGCGGATCTGCGGGGAGCCAGTCTGCGCGGCGCCATGCTGCGGGACGCCAACCTGTTCAGGGCGCAGCTGATCGGTGCCGACCTGCGCGGTGCCCGGCTGCGCGGCGCCAACCTGGCGCGGGCCGACCTGACGGACGCCGTGCTGGCCAAGGCCGATCTGACCGATGTCCACCTCGCCCATGCCGTCCTGTGCAATGCGTACCTGGGAGACGCCGACCTGACCGGTGCCCGTCTGCAGGGCGCGGATCTGAGCGGCGCCGACCTGCACACGGCCGACCTGGCCGGCACCGAGGTGACGGGGGCCCGGTGGTCGGAGGAGACCCGGTGGCCGGCGGACCTGTCCGAGGAGATCCGGTCCAGGTCCGTCGAGGTGGCGGACGGCATCTGGGAGATCCGGGCCGACGAAGCGCGCGGCCGTGCGGACACGCGGGGCCCGGTGCTGGTCTGAACCCGCGCCCACGGCAGCGGCCCCCACCAGGGCGATGCCTGGTGGGAGCCGCTGTCACGCGTGCGGTCGAGCGCTACCGCTCTCCCGTGTTCCGGGATCGGTCAGGCGCGCCGGCGGCTGATCCGCGTGGCCGCCGCGCCGGCCGCGAGGAACGCGGCGGAGAGGCCGAGCAGGACGGGGGTCTTCGGGGCGCCCGACTGGGCCAGCTCACCGTGGTGGTGCTCCTTGCCCTGGTGCTCCTCGCCCTGGTGCTCCTTGCCCTGGTGCTCCTTGCCGTGGTGCTCCTCGCCGTGGTGCTCCTTGCCGTGGTGCTCCTCGCCCTGGTGGCCGGGCTTCATTTCGTGCTTGTGCTCTTTGTGGTGGGCCGGCTTGTGCGGCCGGCCTTCCACCTCCTCCGCGACGAGCTTGATCTTGTTCAGGTTCTCTCCGGCCTGCTCGTTGTTCTGGTTCTGCTTGTTGGAGAGGTTGTTGAGCTGGGAGGCCGACTGGGTGTTGAGGGCCGTGTTCTGGGCGCTGTTTTGCGCGGAGTTGTTCGAGTTGCTGGCGGCGCTGTTGTTGGCGCTGTTGTTGAGGTTGTTGGCGACAACGACGGTCACGTCGACGTGCTGGTCCTGACCCTGGTTCTGCTGGCCGTTCTGCTCTTGGCCGCCGTGCTCGTCGTGCTTGCCGTGGTCTCCGTGCTCGTCGTGCTTGCCGTGGTCTCCGTGCTCGTCGTGCTTGCCGTGGTCTCCGTGCTCGTCGTGCTTGCCGTGGTCTCCGTGCTCGTCGTGCTTGCCGTGCTCGCCGTGGTCGCAGTGCTTGCCGTGGTCGCAGTGCTTGCCGTGCTCGCCGTGTTCGCAGTGCTCGCCGTGGCCGGTGGGAATGCCGGGCAGGAAGATGCCCTCGCCGATGTGGCCGATGTGGCCGTGGCCCTCGTGCCCGGGCCAGGCGAAGTTCTCGCCGCCCTTCGCCCCCATGTCGGCGGGAAGCGTCGACGGCATCTGCACCGCCGGCCGCTCGCCGTTGGGGGCCTGCCTGTCGGGCCTGGCCGTGTCATCCGGCAGCGCGGCGTTGGCCGGCTCCGCGGAGGCGAGTTCCTGGCCGTCGGCCTGCTCCGCGGAGCCCGGCTCCTGGTCGTCGGCCGGGGCTGTCCCGGGCTCGGCATCGTCGGTCCGGTCGGAGAGGCGGACGGCCTGCATCGACTGGAAAGCGCCGCCGCCGGTGAAGGTCCGGGCGCCGTCCGCCGGGGTGCCGCCCTCCCCGGCCAGGCGCAGAAGGCTGTCGACCCAGTCGCCCTGGGCCTGAGCCGAGCCGGCGGCCGGGCTGTGGTCGGTGACGGGCGAGGCGAAGGCCGTGCCGCCAGCGCCCCATACGAGGGCGGCCGAGGTCAGCCCTGACAGGACCAGGGTGGTGATTCGAATTCGCATGACGCTCCTGGATGATCCTCAAAACGGATCTTCTGAATACGCTCCTCTACCACCGGACCGTGAGGTACACCGCCGCGAATTAACCACACCGGCCCAAAGGATTACCGAGCACGGACGAACGTCGCCCCCTGCGGTCCGCCCCCTGCGGTCCGCGCCGCCGTTCCCGCCGGCACGCCCGCGACGGAACCGGGCCTGCCGGACACCGCCGCCGACCGGAATCCCCCGTATGGCGGAGCTCTTGAAGGGGCGTGCGGATGCCGGTGCCAACCGCCTGGCCGGTCGAATCCGACCAGGAATTCCCGGCTCCCCGTCCTCGTACCCCGGCCTCCTTGCGTGACGATGTGCCGCCCGCCGACGACATGCAGGGGCGATGAATTGTGGTGACTATCCGTTCCATGAGGATCTCAATCCCGGCAGCCGTCCTCGCCGGCTGCACCGCCGCCCTGCTCTTCCAGCCGCCCGCCGCCGCCGACAGCTCGGGTGCTTCCGCCCCGGCACCGCGCACCTCCGCCGGGGGCGGCTCGGTCACCTCCGTCCCCCTCACTGCCGGCGGTGCGGTCGCGCCCCGGGCCACCCGTGCGTTCGAGCTTCTCGGCGTGGTCTGGGACGGCGCCCCCGACGTCCTCGCCAAAGGCTCCGTGCGGGTCCGCACCCGCGACGCCGCCACTGGCCGGTGGGGCGACTGGCACACCCTGGAGGCCGATGCCCTGGACGGCCCCGAGGCCGCGCCGCACGGCGCCACCGCCCCGCTGTGGACCGGCCGCAGCGACGGCGTCGCAGTGGACGTGCACCCCGGTCCGGCCGGCCTTCCGCGCGGACTGCGGGTCGAACTCGTCGACCCCGGTCAGGGAGCCGTCTCCACCGACGCCCAGACCCTGCCCGAGCGACCGGCCGCTCCCGACACCGCCTCCGCCCCGCGCCCCGGCATCGTCACCCGGGCCGGATGGGGTGCGGACGAGTCCATCCGTGAACAGGGCTTCGTGTACACCGGCCCGGTCAAGGCGGTCTTCGTCCACCACACCGCGACCGCCACCGACTACGCCTGCTCCGACGCCCCCCGGGTGATCAGGTCGATCTACCAGTACCACGTGCAGGGCAACGGCTGGCGCGACATCGGCTACAACTTCCTGGTCGACCGCTGCGGCACCGTCTACGAGGGCCGCGCGGGCGGTGTCGACCAGCCCGTCTTCGGCGCCCACACCCTCGGCTTCAACACCGACTCCGCCGGCGTCGCCGCCATCGGCACCTACACCTCGGACGAGCCGCCGCAGGAGCTGCAGGACGGCCTCGCGAAGATCGCCGCGTGGAAGCTCGGCCTCACCGGCCGGTCGGCCGGTGGCAAGGCCCAGCTCACCTCGGGCTCCGACTCCAGCCTCTACCCGAAGGGCAAAGTGGTCGAATTCGCCGCCATCTCCGGCCACCGCGACGGCTTCGCCACCGAATGCCCCGGTGAAGCCCTCTACGCCAAGCTCCCCGCCATCCGCAGCACGGCGGTGCGCCTGCAGGGCTCGTAAGCCGTGAGGTCCGGCGCCAACTCCGCTACGGTCGGGGTCACTTGAGTGGATCGGGTGCGGGGCGAGGCGACCGCACCCGCTCCACGCCCCCCCTGGAACGGGTCGACACGACTGTCGGTTGCACCACTGCGGATCCGGCAGCCGAGCCCCGCGCCCGTACGCAGAACACGGAGTAGCCCGTGCCCGAGGAGAAGCAGCGCCGGATCGTCCTGGTGCGCCACGCCAAGTCCGACTGGCCCGACGTGGACGACCACGACCGCCCCCTGGCCGAGCGGGGCCGCAAGGCCGCCCCGGCGGCCGGTCGTTGGCTCGCCGACCACGGCCTCACCCCGGACCTCGCGCTGGTCTCCACCGCCGTGCGCACCCGCCAGACCTGGGCGCTCATGGCCGCCGAACTCCCCACCGAGCCCGAGACCGTGTACGACGAGCGCCTCTACGACATCGGCCTCGGCGAGCAGCTCATCGCCCTGCTCACCGAGACCCCGGACGACGTCGCCACCCTGCTCGTGCTCGGCCACAACCCGGTCATCCACGAGGCGGCCGACACCCTGGCCGGCGAGGCCGAGGACGACGACCAACTGGCCCGGATGCAGGGCCGCTTCCCGACGGCCGCCATCGCGGTGCTGGCCTTCCGGGGCTCCTGGCGGCGCGTCGGGCCCGACGCCGCGCGGCTCACCGCCTACCGCACGCCCAAGGACGCCGCCTGAGCGCCGCGCCCCGGGGCGTGCGGTGCGTCAGGCGCGGGTGCAGACGTGGGTGGTCCTGCTGCTGCCGGCGGTGTGGACGATGGTCAGGGTGGTGCCGTCATACGTCACCGCCAGGTTCTCCCTGCTGCTGTCGTCGGAGCCGGGCGGCTGCCAGGGCAGGGTGAGCCGGACGCTGTCGCCCACCGTCGAGGGGACGCTGAGGGCCTCGGGGGAGCGGTGTTCGCTGACCAGCGGGCCGGGGCCGTCGAAGAACTCCAGCGCCAGGTGCCCGCCGCGCAGCAGGAAGCCGCCGCGCCAGGTGCCCGCCTTGCCGGTCTGGCCGTCCCAGGTGATCGTCCAGCCGCCGTTGCCGCCGCCGTCGGTCTGGACGGTGACCTTGCCGTGCAGGGGCTTGCCCCGGGAGCTGGTGGACTGGAGGGTCCAGTCGCCGCGCACGAAGGCGTCGAAGGCGCGGTCGGCGACGGTCGGCTTCGCGCCGGCGGACGGGACGGCGGACGCGGTGGCGGACGGGACGGCCGTGGGGGCGGGGGAGTCGCCGGAACCGGCGGGCGGGGCAGCGGCCGGGCCGCCGCTTGCCGCCTTCCCTCCGTCACCACTGCTGCTGGCGCCGCTGGAGCAGGCGGCGACCAGCGCGGACCCGACGCCGACCGCCAGGTAGCGCAGGGCGTTGCGGCGGCCTATGACGCGGGCTGCGGCGCCCACCTGACGGATGTTCATACCGGTTTCCCCGTTTCGACGTGTTGATCAAAGCGGGGAGTCTAGATGATGCTGTCTACCGTTCCCGTACCTTCCGCAGCCCGAGGTCGGACACCTCGCCCAGGTGCCCGAGCTTGTCCGGGTTGGCCACCGCGTGGATCCCCCGCACCGCGCCGTCGACGATGTCGAGCGCGACCACGTTGAGCACCCGTCCCTGGCCGTCGTACGCCACCGCGCCCGGGTGCCCGTTGACCCGGGCCGGCACCAGACTGGCGCCGAGGGCGGCGATCCGGCGTAGGCCGCTGACGAGCAACTGGGCGACCTGGCGCGGGTTGTCGACCGAGCGGCCGATGGCCTGGGCCTTGCCGCCGCCGTCGCCGTGCAGGACGACGTCGGGGGCGAGCATGCCGAGCAGCTCCTCCAGGTCCCCGCCGGCGGCCACCTCGAAGAAGCGGCGGGCGAGTTCGTCACCCTCCGCGCGCCGGGTCGGGGGCAGCGGGGCGTCCGCGCTCACCGCCAGGCGCTTCCTGGCGCGGGCGAAGATCTGACGGCAGTTCGCCTCGGACTTGCCGGTCAGCTCCGCGACCTCCCGGTAGCCGTACCCGAAGGCCTCGCGCAGCATGAACACCGCCCGCTCGACGGGGGAGAGGGCCTCCAGCATCACCAGGAAGGCCATCGACAGCGAATCGGTCAGCTCGGCGTGCTCGGCCGGGCCGCCGGGGCGGTCGGCGAAGGCGACGACCGGCTCGGGCAGCCACTGGCCGACGTAGGTCTCGCGCCGCACCCGGGCCGAGCCGAGATGATTGATGCCCAGCCTGGTCACCGAGGTTGTCAGGTACGCCTTCAGGTTGGTGACGGCGGTGCCGGCCTGCTCGGCGCGGGTCAGGTTGAGGAAGGTGTCCTGGACGAGGTCCTCGGCGTCGCCCACCGAGCCCGTCATGCCGTAGGCGATGGAGAACAGCAGCGGCCGGTACCCGACCGCGCTCGCCGATCCCGCCGATCCCGCCGATCCCGCCGATCCCGCCGATCCCGCCGATCCCGCCGATCCCGCCATGGAAACGCCTCCCGTTCGACGCCGCCCCGCCCGGGGGTGGCGCGCGTCACATCCGTGCCTGTCACAGCCTGCCCGGCTGCCCTGTCTTAGAGGACAGCAGCGGACAACGTACCGAGGAGCACACCGTGGAAGCCCGTCTGGGCCCCTTCGCCAGCCCCGTCATGGGCAAGGTCTACAAGCACCTGATCGCCGCCAGCCGGGTCCTGGTGGAGTCCACCCTGCCGGTCGCCGTCCAGGAGCTGGTCAAGCTGCGCGCCAGCCAGATCAACGGCTGCGGCTACTGCGTCGACATGCACTTCAAGGACGCCGTGCACGCGGGCGAGGAGGCGACCCGGCTGAACCTGGTGGCGGTGTGGCGCGAGGCCACGGTGTTCACCGAGGCCGAGCGGGCCGCCCTGGAGCTGGCCGAGGAGGGCACCCGGCTCGCGGACGCGGCGGGCGGGGTGAGCGACGAGGTGTGGGCCAACGCCGCCGAGCACTACGACGAGGAGCAGCTCGCCGCCCTGGTGAGCCTGGTCGCGGTGATCAACGCCTTCAACCGCGGCAACGTGATGATCCGCCAGCCCGCCGGAAGCTACCTCGCCGGGGAGACCCACACCCTCTGACCAGCCCTTCATCCGACAAGGAGAACCGTTTTGACTTCCTCCCCCGGCTCTGAAGGACTCCGTTGGGAAATTCGCAAACCGGGCTGGGTGATCAGGCTGCCAGGTCGAGTGCGGCGAGGTGCGAGATTCGTGTCTTGCCGAGTG
>NZ_JBIWPN010000055.1:0-42394 GCF_044768305.1 Kitasatospora sp. NPDC101155
TCGATCTCAGGCTTCAGCACCTCAAGATCTGCACGGGGGACGGCGTGCACTGCGTCAGGCACCCCGAGGACGCCCACGGATGGAGCAGAAGAGCCCGATTTTAGCTCTCAGTGAGAGATATCTGTCGAGAGCCCGCCCCTCGCCATACAGCATCCTCCCGCCCCTGCAGCCCCTGCGGTCCACGACCCCGACGACCCGGCCCCGGCCCTCCCCCCGCCGCCGCCCGGCAGCCGCTCGCCACCACCGCACGCAACGACGGATCCGACGCCCGCCGCGTCGAGGAGACGGACGGCGCCCACGGGACCGGTGACGGCAAAGGCCCAGACCAGGGCGCGACCGCCAGCCACGCACAGGACGGCCAGCAGGGCGCAAGCGCAGGCGCAGGCTGCACAACAGGCCGCCCCGGGCCACGTTCACGGCTGCGGACGTCCTCGTCGCCGACAGCGATGACACACCCGCCGACACGCGACGGGCGATCGAGGTCACGTCCAGCGACGATCCCGACCAAGGAGGGGCAGATCAAGGCCGAGAACACGAATGACCAGACGAACAAGGACGGCAGCGGCCAGCAGGACCGCGGCAGCCAGGACGGCGGCCTGACACCGCCCTCCCCCGTGTGCGTGCCGACAGGTGCGCCGGTGGGATGCCGTACGGGGTGCTCGCACACACGCGAGGAACGGGCGCAAAGCCGCGCGAGGAACGGGCGCAAAGCCGCGCGGGCGTCACGCAGGTATCACGGCAGGCATGACGGAGCAGGCGTGACGGGGCCCGCCGCCGTAGTAGCGTCTGGCGTGAAGTCGCGCACGGTACGCGGCTGTTGGTGACGACAGACGGGGGTCCGGGCTTGGGAAGAGGTGGTGAGTGTGGGACGGACACGCACGGCACAACGGGTGATCGCGCACCCCGGCGTGGAAGACGTGAGCGTCCAACAGGTACTGGAGGCCCTCGCCGATCCGGCCCGCAGGACAGTGGTACGCACCCTCGCGCACGCACCCTGCGACCTGAGCTGCGGCTCCTTCGACCTACCCGTCGGACGCTCCACCTCCAGCCACCACTTCTCGGTCCTACGCGCAGCAGGGGTACTACGCCAGTACTACGTCGGCACCACCAAAATGAACGCCCTGCGCACACAGGAACTGGAAGGACGCTTCCCAGGCCTGCTACAGGCCGTGGTCGCCGCCGCCGACGCCGAAGCCCGACAAACACCCTGACCAGCCACACACCCACCCACTCCCGGCAATCTCCAGAACCCAGGCGACAACATCCTCCTCGGGCCACGGGCCGGCCGCCGCGGGGACCGCCGCTCACCACCCAAGCCCCGGCCGGACCCGGCGTCAAACATCGATCCGGATCGGAACAAGGGGAATCCGGCGCGCCTCGCACGGATGTGATCACGCCGCAGATCCTTCGCCGAAGGACCACGGTCCCACCGCCGCGGGGGGCCACGGGCGAGCTGGTGCGGGGGCCGCGGGTGGGCCGGTCGGGGCGGGGCGTAGGCTGCCGCGCGTGATCGAGGACGACGCCTGGGGGTGGGCCGGCACGCGCCGGTGGGTGGAGGGCGCGCTCGCGCCCGGTGAGCGGATCGCGCGGGTGACGCCCCTGAAGGGCGGGTGGACCTCGCGGATGCGCCGCCTGGACGTCGAGGGCCCCGGCGCCCCGTACGCGCTGGTGCTGCGTTCCTTCGTCAAACCGTTCTACCGCCGCCACGCGCCCGGCCTGCTGGCCCGGGAGGCGCGGGTGCTGCGTCTGCTGGAGACCGGTGCCGTACCGGCGCCCGCGTTGCGGGCCGTGGACGAGCAGGGGGCCTGGTGTGACGATCCGTCACTGGTGATGACCCACCTGCCGGGCGAGGTACGGGTCGGGCAGGACGAAGACGTGCAGCGACGCATCGCGCTGCTGGCCGGACAACTGGCCGCGATACACGCCGTCGAAGTACCCGAGGCCGGGCGTGAACGCGCCTGGCAGGCATGGACGGCCCCGGAACGGGTCCAGGTGCCCGCCACCACCGCCCGAGGCGCCCTGTGGGAACGCGCCGTGGACGCGATCCGCCGCGAAGCACCCGCACACCGCTCCTGCTTCCTGCACCGCGACTTCCACCCCGGCAACGTACTGTTCACCGGCACCGGAGCAGAGCTCGCGGTCAGCGCGGTAGTCGACTGGGTGGAAACCTCCTGGGGCCCGGCCGACCTCGACGTGGCCCACTGCTCCACCACCCTGGCCCTGCTCCACGGCCCCCAGACCGGCATGGCCTTCGCCGACGCCTACGAACACGCCGGCGGACACCTCACCACACACGGCCCCGACCACCTGTACTGGCGACTGCTGGACGCCCTCGCCTTCGCCCCCGACGCACAGAAAGTCGCCGAACCCTGGCGCGAACTCGGCCGCACCGACCTAACCCCCGACATACTGACCAACCGCCTGGAAAACTACCTACACGCCCTCCTCGACCGCTACACCTAGTGCCGTATCAGCAACGTTTGCCCTGGCGACGACTGCGCGTAGGCGTTCATCGGCGGCGTGCTTGTTCCGCCAGATGATGCAGCGGCGGATCATGCTGCCCTGTTCCTTGTGGCTGGCGTGGTCGGTGCCGTCGAGGGTGAAGTAGCGCAGGGCGGCGAGCCGGGCCTCGATGCGGTTGAGCCAGGAGCTGTTGGTCGGGGTGTAGGCGAACTCGACGTTGTTGTCCGCGGCCCAGTCGCCGACCCGCGTGTCCTTCTCCGTGCTCAGATGCGGGGAGTAGTTGTCGAGCACGATCGCGATGCGGATCTCGGGCAGGTAGAGGCTGCGCAGGTAGCGGCAGAACTCCAGGAATCTCGCGCGGTGCTTCCTCGCCTTGATGTGGCCGTAGAGCCTGTCCGTGCCCAGGTCGTAGGCGGCGAACAGGTGCCTGACCCCGTGCGGGCGGGTCTAGGCCGTTTCCTGCGGATCATCGGATCGCTGGTCTGGGCGTGTGCCATTGACTGACGCGCGGCGGGCACGGACAGAGCCGTTGCTGCCGGACCGGACGCGCAAACGGAGCGGGCGCCGACGTGATCACCGGCAGGTGATCGACGCGATCGCGTGGAAGTACCGCACGGAGGCTCCGTGGATGGCGCCGCCCCCGGGGTTCGGGTCATGGAAGGACGTCCAGTCCACAACCGGCTGCGGACGTGGGCTGCGGACGGCACCTGGGAGCGCGTGTCCACCGAGCTCCTGGCGCAAGCCGGCGCCGAGGGCGACCTGGACCGGGTCGTCGCAGTCGACTCCACGATCGTGCGCGCCCACCAGCACGCGGCCGGGGCCCGTCGAAAGGGGCCCCGGCCGGCGAGCCGCACGACCACGCCCTCGGACGCTCCCGCGGCGGGCTGACCATCAAGATCCAACGAAGATCCACCATGCCGCGGACTGCCGCTGCTACCCGCTGGCGTTCGTCCTCACACCCGGCCAGGCCGGCGACGCGAAGTGGCTGCGACCAGCACCTTCACAACAGCCCCTGGGCGAGGTTGTCGGTGACGCGTTGGAGCACGGAGACCGCAGTCGCGTACTCCTCCTCCGTGATGTCGCCGAGAATCTGCGCGCGCACCCGGTCCATGTGCTCCTTCGCCGTCACCAGGCCCCCGCGGCCCTGTTCCGCGAGGGTCAGCCGGCCGTCCGCGCCGATGCCGAGCCAGCCCCGGTGCACGAGGGCGTCGACGGCGTGGACCATCACCTGGGCGCCCATGCCGTAGGGTACGGCCACCGCGCGGATCTCCTCCCTGGTGAGGCCCTGCTCGGCCCGGACGATGTTGTTGAGCGCCCACCACTGGGGCTGGGTCACGTCGATGCGCGCCAGGGCGGCCTGCGAGTGCCGCAGGATCGCCTCGGTGGCGCTCCAGGCGACCAGGGCGATGGGCCGCTGGCCGGGCGTGGCGGTGCCGTTCTTCGGGGTGTTCACAGTCGTCATGATCGCCAAGCTAGGACCTCAAGTGCGGTTGAGGTCAAGGCCGCAGCGCTGCCGCCACGAGATACGAGGAACTTGCCGTGCCCCGCGTGACGACCATGCCGGTCGCAGTCCTCAACGAGCGGCTGCAGCCAGCACTTTCGCGGCAGACCCCAGTTCGGCCCGCTCCGCATCCGCCGCCCCGCCGCGGACAGTTGCCGGGCCGGGCAGAGCCGGCCCGGCCGGCTCCCGGCGACCGACAAGGGGCCCCACGCCGTCACGTACGCACGCCCCAAAGCCGCGCCAAGGCCGTGTCGGGATCCAGGTCCTCCTCGATCTCCAGGTCGAGACGGCAGCGCCCCGGCCTGCTGATAGAGCGTCACCAGAAGGCCGCACACCGGCTCGCCCTCCGAGTCCTCCCCCGTCGCCTCGACCAGTGCGGCCAGCACCTCGGCGAGCCGCGCCGCCTTGGCCGGGCCGGGCTGAGCCGGAGGTGGCGCAGTGTCAGGAGGTGGTCGGCGGGTGAGCGGGCTCCAGCTGATGGCCGACCACCTGACGGGCGAGATCGACGTCGAGGGCATGCCCTCCGGCCACTGGCGCGCCGACCTGACCCGCTACGCCCACGGACTGCGCGCGATGTGGCTGCGCCACCCCTGGATCGCCACCGTCAACCGCTCACTGCCCGGCCTGGGCCCCCACCAGCTGCGACTGATCGAGCACGTGATGGGGGTACTCGACGCCCACGTGCCCATCGACGAGAACCTCGCCCTGATGGCCGTACTCAACGGTTACGTCGAGTCCGCCGCCCGCGACGAGGTCGCCCAGGCCGAGGAGATGCGCCGCAACGGCCTCGGCGAGCCCGAATGGACCGCGCGCCACTACCCCTACATCCAGCACCTGCTGGACAGCGGCCGGCACCCCGTCTTCGCGAAGATCGCACCGGAGGCACGCCAACCGCGCCTGAGCCGCGAGGAACAGTTCCACCACGGACTCGAACGCGTCCTCGACTGCATCGCCGCCGCCCTCCCAACCACCCACTGACCCACCCTCGCCCCGGCCCGGCCCGACAGGTGGGCGACGGACGGCGGCGAGGGACGCCCCGGCACAGGACCTGCGTCCAGGCGGTGCGAACGCAGCTGAACAAATCGGCGAACTGACGTACCGTCACACGCATGATCGGTGATTCGGCGATTTGGTGAACCGCGGTGTGTGCAACGGCCGGTGAGTCGTTCACCGACCCGCGTCCGGCCGCGCTGCACGACCACGTCACGGGTACACGCACCGACCTCGCACCCTACCTGCACCTGGCCCGCGAAACGGATGCGCAGTGTGCGGTCGACCTCGGGTACGGCACCGGCGTACTCGCCCTGGCCCTGGCCGAACGCGGGCTACGGGTGTGGGCAGTGGACCCGACACGGGCCAGTCTGGCGGTGACGCGCGCCAAACCCGGCGCGGACACGGTGCACTGACTGCACGGAGACGCCACGGTACTGCCCGACACTCCGGGCGCCGACCTGGCCGTGATGGCCGACAACACCGCGCAGGAGATCACCACCGACCACGCCTGGCACACCACCCTGGCCTCAGCCCTCGACGCGCTGCGCCCCGGCGGCCGGCCGGCCTTCGAAACCCGCGACCCCGCCTACCGCGCCTGGCAGAACTGGCATCCCGAGGCCACCCTCACCTTCACCCAACTACCGGGCGGCAGGCGGGTGGAACACTGGCTCGACCTACTCACCGTCGACCTCCCACTCGTCACCTTCCGCCACACCTACCGCCTCCACCACCACGACGGACAGCTACTCACCTCCACCTCCCCCCTGCGTTTCCGCACCCGCGCCGAAGTCGAGGCCGACCTCGCCGCAGCCGGCTTCACCGTGCACGCCGTACACGACGCGCCCGACAGACCCGGACGCGAACTGGTATTCCAAGCCACCCGCCCCTAACCCAGGCCAGGCCAGGCCAGGCCAACGCCCCGGGCCAGGACGCGAACCGGTGTTCCCTGCGCAAGCTGACGGCCGCCTCAGCCAGAGGCGACCGTCTCGAAGGCGAACAGTGCCGTACCAGCAATCCAGGGCGCGACAGCGCGTGGCGGACCGCCAGTGACTCAGGGCCGCCGAGCGGGCACGGGCCATCCGGCAGCGGCGAGAGACCGCCGTTACCACGGTCACCCCGCGCCTGAACCCCAAACACCTGCCCCATACACGGACCCGGAACCGCACCCGGGCACAGGCCGCAGCCGGTGCGGCCCCGCTCCTGTCCGGCCCTCGGTCACAGGGCGTGCGGGGGCAGGGGCGGGCAGTAGGATCAACGGCGTTGTCACCCGTATACCGCTGGTAGGAGGCTTTTCATGGCTCAGGTCACGCTGAAGGGGAACCCGGTCCAGGTCGGCGGCACGCTGCCCGCCACCGGCAGCCAGGCCCCCGCGTTCACCCTGGTCGACGCCGGACTCGCAGACACCTCGCTGAAGGACTTCGCCGGCCGGCGCAAGGTCCTCAACATCTTCCCGAGCATCGACACCCCGACCTGCGCGACCTCGGTCCGTACCTTCAACGCCCAGGCCGGCGCACTGGAGAACACCGTCGTGCTGTGCATCTCCGCCGACCTGCCCTTCGCCCAGGCCCGCTTCTGCGGCGCCGAAGGCCTGGACAACGTCAAGACCCTCTCCACCCTGCGCGGACGCGACTTCCACAACACCTACGGCGTCTCCATCAACGACGGCCCCCTCGCCGGCCTCACCGCCCGCGCCGTCATCGTCCTCGACGAGAACGACACCGTCCTGCACACCGAACTCGTCCCCGAAATCGCCGACGAACCGAACTACCACGCCGCCCTCGCCGCCCTCAACTAACCCCACGACACACCCACAGCCCGCCCCACACCCCCACACCAGAACACAGGGAGTGCGGGGCAGGCCCCCACCGCAGGTAGCCGTGGAGGGCTCGGGTCCGGACCGGGCGGTTCGAGTTCGCCATCGTGAACCGCCTCAGCGGTCCGAAGGATGCGCCGGCCGACGCAGTGGTCGGGACACCGACGCACGCGGAGCCGCTTCCCGCCCCTGGTTGCCGGGCATGTGTCGGCGGCGCAGGCTGGAAGAACCCAAGAGGACCGGTGTTCCGGGCCAGGAGGCGAGGTTCGCGATGAGCAGGCTTAGGGAACAGATCACCATCGACGCCCCCGCGCAGGAGGTCTGGGGTCGGCTGCACGACATCGAGGCCTATTCGACGTTCATGGACAACGTCGAACGTGCTTATGCGCCCAGCAGCGACCGTGCCCATCTGGACGTGCGGGCCGGCGAGGTGCAGCGGGAGTTCGATGCCGTTCTCACCGACCGTGGCAACGAGCAGGTCCTGGCCTGGGAGACGCAGGGCAGTCCGGAGCTGAAGGGCACCCTCTCCGTGCGGTCGCTGGACCGAGAGCACAGCCAGGTGCAAGTGCAATTGGAGTACGAGCCGGAGTCGATCCACGACGCCTTCGGCGGCCCGCGGGGCATGGCCCAGGTCCACCGGATCGAGAACACCGTCCGGGGCGGCCTGGAGCAGTTCAAGAACCTGGTGGAGTCGGAGCGGTAGCTGTCCGGTGTGAAGCCGGAGAACACCGAAGGCCCCGACCGGAAGACCGGCTCATGACATCCCCGGCACGGTCCGGCCGGTCCGGGGTCTCCCGGGTCGGCCGGACCGTGCGGCTGGTGGGTCAGGCAGCGGCGGTGATGGCGGCGGCGAGGTCGGCGTTGGCGAGGGCCTTCCCGCCGATGCCCCAGGCTCCGTCCCGGGCGTTCAGGATGTTGATCCACGTGTCGTCGTTGTGGTGCCCGTCGACGGTCAGGCGTTCGACGATGTCCGTGGCGGCCCGGATGAACGTGGCGCGGGCCTCGGCGGTCGGGAGGCCGATGTCGGGGAGTTTCAGCTCGACCATGACGACGGGGCGGTTCGCACCTCCGGCGTAGACGTGTTCCGGGGCGAGGATGTGGACGGTGCCGCCGACCATCGACGTGAAGCCGGGGTTTCCGGCAAGGCCGCTGGCCTCGGTCAGGGCGACGGTCAACTGCGGCAGGATCTCGCGCTCGCCGGCGGGGGTGAGGACGCCGCG
This sequence comes from Kitasatospora sp. NPDC101155, assembly GCF_044768305.1. Taxonomy (NCBI): domain Bacteria; kingdom Bacillati; phylum Actinomycetota; class Actinomycetes; order Kitasatosporales; family Streptomycetaceae; genus Kitasatospora; species Kitasatospora sp. NPDC101155. The sequence goes on from NZ_JBIWPN010000055.1 coordinate 7,991, forward strand.
CGGCGCGGTGACGGTGATGGGCATGAGGCCCTCCCGGGAGTGACTAGTACGGACGTCCTAGCTAGTCCAGCTTGGGCTAGGATGGGCGTACTAGTCAAGCGGGCGCGAAGGCGCGGCCCGGTCGATCGCCGGGCACGACCACGACGCTCGACCACGACGCACGACGACCACGCACAACCACCAGGCTCACGATCGGAGGCGACCTTGGCCGGCGAGACCCGCGAGCGCATGATCGAGGCGACCGTCGCGGCGCTCCAGCACCGGGGCGTGGCGGGCATGTCGTTCACCGACATCCTGGCGAGCAGTGGCGCCGCCCGCGGCGCGATCTACCACCACTTCCCCGGCGGGAAGGCGCAACTCGTCGCCGAGGCCGCGGAACGCAACGGCTGCGAGGTCCGCGCCCGCCTCGCCGCGCTGCCAGTGGAGGACGGGCCGTCGGAGGTCGTCGAGGCCTTCCTGGAACTGGTCAGGCCCGTACTCGCGGCCTCTGCCGCGGGCGGAGGGTGCGCGGTGGCGGCGGTCACGGTCGGGGCGGGCGCGGAGGCCGATGACGCGATGCTTCGCCAGGTCGCGTCGACGGCGTTCGCGTCATGGGTGGACCAGCTCGCGGAGCGACTGACCGCTGCGGGGCTCGGCTCCGACGCCACCCGCGGCCTCGCTGCGACCCTGATCACGCTGCTGCAGGGCGCGCACGTACTGTGCCGGGCCGCCGGCGATCTCGAACCCTTCGAACAGGTGGCGCGCACAGCGAAATCCTTGGTCGCACACCGGTATCCCGGCTGAGCACGGCCATCACCACCACCGCCACCACCGGACGGTGACCGCTCGCCCCCACCCCCGTCGGGGGCGAGCCGCCCCCCGGGGGCTGGCTCCTCAAGTCGGCTCAGAGGCCCAGGAGTTCGGCAAAGGTGCCGCCGAGGACGCGGTCACGCAGCTCGCCCGGGGAGGTGACGCGCTCGACGAAGGAGCGGGTCAGGACCGGGTCGCCATAGGGGCGTCCGAGCCGAAGATCGTACGGTCGGGCACCTCCTGGATGGCCAGGCGGGCGGCGAACACGACGTTCGCCGTCGACAGGTCCAGGTACACGTTCGGGGTCTCCCGGGCCAGCTCGACGTTCCTGCTGCGCGCGCCCGAGTGCAGCGTCGCCTTCGCCGCCCGCAAGGTGGGCTGCGGCAACGCCTTCGCCCTCTCCGCGGCCTTCAGGCGGTGGTGCACGGGTTCGCGCCGACCACCGCCGGTGACCTGGCGACGCTGGCCGACCTCGCCCGCCGCCACCCGCGCGTCCCGGTCGTGATCAGCCAGCTCGGCGGTCTCAACTGGTTGACCGCGGGCCCTGGGGCCGTCGAGGAGCCCCGTCAGAGTGTCCATGCCGCCGAGTACGGACATCGGGGCCGAGATTTGACGACTCGTCACGCGAGAAGATCTTGAGCGATCGAGGTGGCCCGGGCGACCCGGATGTCGGATGATCGGTCCACGGAGAACGGACCGATACCCGACGGACGCCGAACAGACAGAGGGGCCGCGAAGATGGAGACGGCACGCACACTCGTCCTGGTGGCGGCCACCGTGACCTGCGGACTGAGCGCCGGACTGTTCTACGCCTACGCCTGCTCGGTGATGCCCGCGCTCGCCCGGGTCGAGGACCGGATGTTCATCGAGGTCATGCAGCGCGTCAACGTGGCGATCCTGAACGGCTGGTTCGTGCTCGGCTTCGTCGGCGCCCTGCTCACCACGGCGGCCTCGGTCGTCCTGCACCTGCCCTCGGACGGCCATGACGCGCTGCCCGCGACCGTGGCCGCGCTGGTGCTGTACGTGGCGGCGATCGGGGTCACCCGGTCGGTCAACGTCCCGCTGAACGACGAGCTCGCGGCCGCCGGCGCGCCGAAGGAGATCACCGACCCGGCGGCGGTGCGCGGGCGTTTCGAGGCGCGGTGGGTGCGCTTCAACGTGCTGCGCGCCCTGCTGTGCACCGCCGCGCTCGGGTGCCTCACCTGGGCGCTGGTCCTCGACGGGCGGGGCTGACGCCCTCGAGATCCCCAACCAGCCCCCCAACTCGGCTACGCACACCAGGTCAGCACAGGATCCCGAAGCTGTAGCCGCGCGCCTTGAGGGTGGACAGGATCGTCGGCAGCGCGGCGGCGGTCTGGCTGCGGTCCCCGCCGCCGTCGTGCAGCAGGATCACCGAGCCCGGGCGGATGTTCTTCAGCACCCGCGACTGGATCGCTCCCGTCCCCGGTCGGGACCAGTCCGTCGGATCGACCGACCAGAGCACCACCTGCTTGCCCAGCCCCGCCGCCCGGGCGCGCACCGTGGCGTTGACCGCGCCGTACGGCGGGCGCAGACACTTCGGGGTGCGGCCGGTCTGGGCGCTGATGGCCCGATCGGTGTTGCCCACCTGGGCGTTGAAGGAGGAAGCGGAGAGCCGGCGCAGGTCCGGGTGCGACCAGGAGTGGTTCTGCACGCTGTGGCCATGGCGGGCGACCTGCTGGGTGAGCGAGGGGTGGGCCGCGACGTTCTCGCCGATCTCGAAGAAGGTGGCGTGCACCCCGTAGCGGTCGAGGACGGAGAGGATCCGCGGCGTGTAGGTGGGGCTGGGGCCGTCGTCGAAGGTCAGGTACACGACCTTGCCCCCGGCCGCCTCCGCCGGTGCGGCCGGCACGCCGACCGCCACGCCCGCCACCAGCGCGACGGCGAGGGCACCGATCGCGGTCCGGGCCCGCCCAACTGCCTTGCACCCAAACGGTTGTACGACCATGCCAGCCCCCTGCGATCGGAAGTCCCGTGTACCGACCATTCTGCGTCGAGGCGCACCGCTGCCGCGACCGCCCCGTGGGCGAAAGGGGGTGAAATCGGCCAGCCGGACGACGGGTTGACCGCAGCCGAGGACGAGTTCGTACGGCCGAGCGCGGACGGCGGGCGGCTCGCGCTGCTAAGCGATCGACCGGTCGCGTCGGCCAGGTCGGCCTGAACCGCTCCCTCGACCTGCCCTCCAGCGGTCCTTGAGCGCCGGCGGGCCGTCGCGGGGCCAACGGGTGTGGCGGATGACGGCGGCGGGCGCTATGCTCCCCGGCGATGACCACTTTCGCTGTTCACAGATCGGAGGTCCCGTCCGCGCAAGGTGAGTGCTGATGAACACTCACACCGCGAACGGGCACGACTCCCAGCTCTCCTTCTGGCGGCGCGTACGCGAGTACGCCGTACCGCCCTCCATGATCGAAACCGCCACCGCGCGTCGCCTGGCCGGCGACTGGGCCGGGGCCTGCGCCGCCGCCAACGTCGACATCGAGTTCCGGCTGCGGGACGTCGTGCGCGACCACGGGCACCAGCTCGCTGACCGGGTACGCGGCGATCTGCGCCGACTGGCACCGGACTTGCTGCGCTGGCACCTGCCCAGGACCGCGCCCGACGGACTGCTGCGGCCTGGGCTCACCATGGCGCTGGCCCGCTACCCGGGCGAGCGACCGGTGTCCCTGGTGGTCCGTACGCCACCCGCCTGGGCAGCGTACGGGCAGCACGTCAGCCTCGCGCTCTGGGACGGCTACGACGACGGCGGGCCCCCGCACCCGCACCCGCATCCCAGCCGGCGGTTCCGCTACGACCTGCACCGGCACCTGTGGGACGCGGACCGGAGCGAGGAGCTGGCCGCGCGCGCCGGATCAGGCCCGCCAGGCTCCCCGGAATCGACGGAATTCGGTGCACCCGAACCGCGTTGCGCCGTCGACCGGTGGGCCGCCGAGGCCGAGCTGCTGCTGCACGCCGAAGGACTCCCCGCCGGGCCCGTCGTGGTACGGCTCGGGCGTCGACGGCGGCTGCTGCTCAGGCCCGGCGAGCCCGTGGCGGAGGCCGCCGGGAACGTCCGGGCGCTGCCCCTGCTGCCCGACGCGGCGACCTGGGTGCCGCCCGACCTCGCCCTGCTGCGCAGCGGCGCGATCGATCCTGACCGGCTGCATCCGCTGGTCGCGGCCGCGCTGGCGCCCGGGCACCAGACGCGACGGACGCTCCAACCTCCGGCCGCGCAAAGGCTGGTGGAATGTCGTGGCGCCCGGCACCGGATCGCCGTGGTCAACGGGGTGCTGACCCCGATCGACCACGACCCGGCCCAGCTGCGCCGCGAGGAGTTGCTGGCCGCGCTGTCCGGCACCCCGCTGCCCTGTCTGCGGGCCGTCGACCAGGCGCACCGCGATCCGACCGAACTGGTCGGTGTGCGCGAGCGGTTGGACCACGGTGACACCGCCGGGGCGCTGGCCGCGGTCGAGGACCTGCTCGGTCCGCAGGCGGTCCTGCGCCCGGGCCCGCTGCGGGACGAACTGGCGGCGGCCGCGCAGCGCCGGATCGCCTACGGCCTCTACCGGGCGGGCCTGACCGACCTTGGGCCGGGCGGCTTCCCGTTCCGGCGGCGCCCGTGCCTGCACAGTTCCCACAGGTACACCTCCGCCCACTGCGGCCCGCGCTGCAGGCCTCGCTGCAACCCGCGCACCGGCACGCGCTGAAGCCCTGCCGAAATCCCTGCTGAGACCGTCCACTTCCGAATCCCGGAGCTTCCCACTCCCGGAGCTTCAGACTCCGGGAGCCTCTGACTCCCGGGGCCTCCGACTTCCCGATCTTCCGACTTCCCGAGGTGATCACCCATGCCCACGCACGCCCCCGCCGCCCGGCTCGACGTCGCCCACGAGCTGCTCGACCTGCTGAACGACACCGGCACCGAACCCCGCGCCGACACCCAGCTGGAGGCCCTCACCCTGGCCGTCGCCGCCGACCTGCCCGTCCTGCTCTGGGGCGAGCCCGGAATCGGCAAGACCGCCGCCCTCAACCAGCTCGCCGAGGCGCTGGAGCTGCCGCTGACCACGGTCATCGCCAGCGTCCACGAGCCCTCGGACTTCTCCGGCCTGCCCATCGTCGGCGACGACCCGGCGCAGCAGGGCGTCCCGCTGGCCCCGCCGGACTGGGCGGTGCGGCTGGTCCGGGCCGGGCGCGGGCTGCTGTTCCTGGACGAGTTGTCCACCGCGCCGCCCGCCGTCCAGGCCGCACTGCTCCGGCTGGTCCTGGAGCGGCGCATCGGTGCGCTCCAACTGCCGCCCGGCGTACGGATCGTGGCCGCCGCCAACCCGCGTTCCTCGGCGGCCGACGGGTGGGAGCTGAGCCCGCCGCTGGCCAACCGGTTCGTCCATCTGCAGTGGGTGCACGACCACGAGGTGGTGGTGCGCGGCCTCGGCGGGGTGTGGCCGGTCGCCACCCTCCCCCGGCTCGACCCGCAGGAGCTGTCGGCGGCGGTCGCGCTCGCCCGCCGGGCGGTGTGTGAACTGCTCGCTGCCCGGCCGGAGTTGGTGCACCGGCTGCCCACCACCGAGACCCGGCGCGGCGGCGCCTGGCCGTCCCCGCGCAGCTGGGACATGACGCTGCGGCTGATCGCCTTCGCCACCGCGGCGGGCTCCTCCAGGGAGGTGCTGTCGCTGCTGGTCCGGGGGACGGTCGGGGACGGTCCGGGGCTGGAGCTGATGGCGAGCATGGACCGGATGGACCTGCCGGACCCGGAGGAGTTGCTGGCCGACCCGGCGAACGCGGTGCTGCCCGAGCGCGGGGACCTGCGCCAGGTGGTGCTGGACGGGGTGGTGGCCGCGGTGCGCAACCGGCCGGAGCGGGCGCGATGGGACTCGGCCTGGGCGCTGCTGGTGCGGGCGATGGAGACCGGCGCGCCGGATGTGGTGGTCGTGCCGGCCACCACGCTGGCCTCCCTGCGCCGGGAGGACTGGGAGGTACCGGAGTCGATCGAGCACCTGGCCTCGACGGTGGCCCTGTCCCGGCGGGCCGACCACGCCGCCGCCCGGGCCGACGCGAGGACCCGCCGATGAGCGCGGGCGTGACGCCGCTGGACGTCGGCAAGCGCGTCAGGCCGAAGGTCGCCAGGGCGGCCCCCGAACCCGGGGACGCCGCCTGGCAGATCGAGCCGCAGGACGGCCGGCTGGACCTGGAGAAGCTGTACGCCGCCCGGCTGCAGGCCGTCCGGGCCCGCCCCTACCTGGCGACCGCGCTGTTCGCCCTGCACCTGGTGGAGTCCTGGCAGGTGCCGACGATGGCCGTGGACCGCTACTGGCGCTGCTACGCCTCACCGCTCTTCGTCGACCGCACCCCGGTGGAGGACCTGGCCTCGGTGTGGGTGCACGAGGTCTCGCACCTGCTGCGCGACCATCACGGACGCAGCGACCGGCTGGCCCGCGACCTCGGGCTGACGGGCCGGGACGACCGGCTGCGGATGAACATCGCCGCCGACTGCGAGATCAACGACGACGCGTTCGGGGACGGGCTGGTCACTCCTGTGGGCGCCCTGACGCCCAAGCGCCTCCACCTGCCGGAGGGCCAGCTGATGGAGGACTACCTCCGCGGCTTCGCCTTCGACCCGCGCAAGCCGGGCCTGGCCTGGCTGGACTGCGGCAGCGGCGCCGACGGCGTGGACCGCCCCTGGGAGCTGGGGCCGGAGGGCGCGGACGGGCTGACCCCGCAGGAGCGGGACGCCGTCCGCTTCCGGGTCGCCGAGGGCATCCGGGCCCGCCCCGGCGACGCTCCTGCGGGCTGGCGGCGCTGGGCCGAGGAGGCGTTCCACCCGCCGCAGCCCTGGCGCCAGCTGCTGGGCGCGGCGCTGCGCTCGGCGGTCTCCGGGCCCGGCTCGGGCGGGGACTACAGCTACGGCCGGCCCGCCCGCCGCTCGACCGGGCTGCCGGGCGTGGTGCTGCCGAGCCTGCGGCGGCGCCCGCCCCGGGTCTCGGTGGTGATCGACACCTCGGGCTCGGTCTCCGACGACGAGCTGGGCAGCGCGCTGCTGGAGGTCGCGGCGATCGGCCGGGCCGTCGGCGGCCGCCACGACCAGGTCACCGTCCTGTCCTGCGACGCGGCCGCGCAGACCGTCCAGCCGATCTGCCGGGCGGCGGGCATCAGCCTGATCGGCGGCGGGGGCACCGATCTGCGCACGGGCTTCGCGGCGGCGCTGCGCACCCGGCCGCAGCCGGACGTGGTGGTGGTGCTGACGGACGGGCAGACTCCCTGGCCCGCGGTCGCACCGTCCTGCCGTACGGTGGTCGGCCTGTTCCGGAGACCGGTCCGGTACAACGAGGGCAACCCCGACTACCGCCCGGACGCGCCGCCCGCGTGGGCGCGGGTGGTGACCATCGGCTGAGGCGGTCGGGAGGGCTCCCGGCCGATGCGAGCGGCGCGGCGGCGGAGTCCGGTCCCGGTACACCGTGGCCCGCAGGGGCGGTCGTACGGAGCAGCGGGTGCTGCCTCCCACGCGAGCGCGAGCGGGTCGGCCGACATCCCGGACCGGATCCCGACGAGCACGTGTGGTTCGCCCGCTACCGCCGGGCCGAGCGCGGGCGGACCGGGCGGATCCGCAGCATCGCCGCGTCCCGGTTGCGGCAGCTCCGGTAGCGGGCGGAGGGGTCCGGTGCCGACCCCCCTCCGCCTCACGTACCGGCCTCAGCCGACCATGGCCGCCAGGACGCTGCGCCAGTCCTCCCCCGGCTCCGGCCGCAGCGCGGCCGCCAGGGCCTCCGCCCGGTAGTGCCAGGGGCGGCGCAGGTCGGCATCGGCGTCGGGCCGCAGGTCCACGGAGCTCTCCGAACCGAGCAGGCGGATCAGCTCGGTGGTGAACTCCGCCCAGGAGACGTGCCCGCTGATCGCGTTGACGACCCGCCCGGCGGCGGGGTGGTCGGGCAGGGCGCAGACGGCCAGGGCGCGGGCGAGGGCCGCCGAGTGCACCCAGGCGGCGCCGGTCCAGCTCGGCCGGCCGCCGGGGGCCGGGGCGGGCAGGGCGACGGGGCGGCCGGCCAGGGCGGCCTGGTAGAGCTCGCCGGTGGAGCCCCAGCGGAGTTGGTCGCGCAGGCGCTGGTGCGAGCCCCAGACGATCGGGGCGCGCACGGCGGTGACCGGGCCGCGCCCGCCGGCCTCGGCCGCCGCCTCGAAGAGCAGTCGCTCGCAGTCCAGCTTGGCCTGCCCGTACGGGGTGACCGGCGCGCCGCTGGGGCCACCCTCGGCGACGTCGGTGCCGGGCGGCCGCCCGTAGGCGTCGATGCTGCTGACGAAGACGAACGGCCCGCCGGACCAGCCGTCCAGCAGGACGCGCATCGCGGCGACGTCGGTGGCGTGCTCGGTGAAGGTGCAGGCGGCGTGGATCACGGCGTCCACGCCCTTGACCGCGCGGTACAGGCTGTCCAGGTCGGCCAGGTCGCCCTCGGCGATCTCAGCGCCGTGCAGGGCCGGCAGGTACGCCGACTCCGGGCGGACCAGGACCCGGACCGGACGGCCCTGGGCCATCAGCTCCTGCAGCACGGCCGCGCCGACGCCGCCGGTGGCGCCGGTGAGCAGCACGGTCCCGGTGCGCGGCTCGGTGCGGGGGCGGGCGCCGGTCCGGGCGAGGGCGGCGCGGCGCTCCTCCTCGCGGGTGGCGAGCAGGGTGGCGAGGGCGTGGGGCGTGCGCTGTTCCAGGATGTCGAGGCCGGTGAGCGGCAGTCCGACCCGGGTGCGCAGGCGTTCGGCGAGCTGGACGGCGATCAGCGAGTGGCCGCCGAGGGCGAAGAAGTCGCCGTCGGCGGGCGGGACGCTGCCGAGCAGCTCACCGAAGGCCGTTCGGACCAGGTCGAGCGGGCCGGTCCGCCCGGGGGCGGTGGCCGGGTCGGTGGTCGGGGCGCTCACCGGGGCGCTGGTCCGGGTGGCGCCGGGCAGGCGGTCGCCTTCGACGGTGCCGTCCGCGGCGCGCGGGATCCGGTCCACCAGGGTGACGGCGAGCGGGAGTTCGGCCGGGGCGATGCTGCGCCGCAGGGCGGCGCGCAGGTCACTGCCGCTGGGGGCGACCGGGCCGCGCACCACCGCGTACGCGAGCGGCCGGCCGTCGGCGGCCTCGACCACGGCCGCCTCGGCCACCCTCGGGTCGGCCGACAGCGCTTCGGCCACCGGGTGCCGGGCGGCGACCAGGCGGCTGCCGGGCAGTTCCGACAGCGGCAGGTCCGCGTCCTCGGCCACCGCGCCGAGCACGGCGGCGAAGGCTTCGAGCAGCCGCGCGGCGGTCGTCTCGTCCAGCGCGTCCCGGTCGTGCTGGACCAGGCAGCGCGGCTGCGGCCCGTCCTCCAGCAGCAGGGTGAGGCCGAACTTGGCCAGCCCGAGGTTGAGTTCGATGTCCTCGGCGTCGAGCCCGGGCAGCGCCAGCGGCGTGACGGGCTGGACGAGGTCGCAGCTGACCGAGAGCAGCGGAGTGCCGTCGGCGCCGCGCGCGGCGGCGCCGAGCCGCTCGACCACCAGGTCGAAGGGCACCTGGTGGTTCTGCTGCGCGTCGAGCAGCGCGCCGCGCACCAGGGCGAGCACCTCGGCGAAGGACGCCTCCCCGGCCAACTCCGCCCGCACCGCGAGGGTGTTGACGCCGAGGCCGACGGTCCGGCGCAGTTCGGGCCGGGCGCGGTGGCCGCTGGCGCAGCCCAGGGTGAGGTCGTCCTGTCCTGAGGCGGTGCGCAGGGTGGCGAAGGCGGCGGCGAGCACGACGGCGAACAGTGTGGCGCCGTGCCGGGCACCGAGCTGCCGCAGGCCCTCGACCGTGGCGGGGTCGAGTGGTGCGGCGTGCAGGGCGGCGCGGCGTTCGCGGGCTCCGGGCGGGACGGGCCGCAGCAGCGCCAGCGGCCGGGCGCCGGCCAGGTGGGCGGCGCGGGCGTCGGCGGCGGCGGTGAGTTCGGCGTCGCGGGCGCGCTCCTGCCGGGCGTACTCGGCGTACGGCAGTCCCGGCGACGGAAGCCCCGGCTCGACGCCGTCGCGGGCGGCGGTGTAGAGCTCGGCGAGGTCGGCCGCGAGGACGGGCAGGGAGCCGCCGTCGACGGCGATGTGATGGATCGTCAGCAGCAGGCTGTGGTCCTCGGGCCCGTGTCGGAGCAGCAGGGCGCGCAGCACCGGGCCGGCGGCGAGGTCGAAGGGCCGGGCGGCCTCGGCGGCGAGCCGGTCGGTGCCGTCCGCGTCCACGATCGGCAGCGGCACCGGGCCGGCCGGCTCGACCTGCTGGTACGGCTGGTCGCCCCGGCGCGGGTAGCGGGTGCGCAGTGCGGCGTGCCGTTCGGTGAGGGCGGTGAGCGCGGCGGCCAGGGCGTCCGGGTCGAGCGGGCCGCGCAGCCGGGTGGCGATCGGGACGTTGTAGAGCGCGCCGCCCTGGCCGAGGTGGTCCATCAGCCACATCCGCTGCTGGGCGTGGGAGAGCGGGGCCGGGCCGAGGGTGTCGGCCGCCGGACGGTCGGGCGCGGTGGTGGCGCGGCGGTGGCGGGCGCGGCGCAGCAGGTCGCTCTGGTCGGTGCTGCTCATCGGTCGGCTCCCGGGGTGTCGTCGGCGGCCCGCAGGGCGAGTTCCAGCAGTTCGGCCTGGCCGGCCACGGTGGGGTGGCCGAGGAAGTCGGCGAGGGAGAGTTCGACGCCGAGGTCCTCGCGCAGGTCGTCGACGACCCACATGGCGAGCAGCGAGTGGCCGCCCTCGGCGAGGAAGTCGGCGGCGGGGTCGGTGATCCGGCGTTCCAGGGCGCGGCTCCAGGCCTCGGCGACGGCCTGCTGGATCGGGGTGAGCGCGGCCTCGACCGGCCCGGGGGCGACGGCCGGGTCCGGGGCGGTGGCGAGCGCCCGCCGGTCGACCTTGCCGCTGCCGGTGAGCGGCAGCGCGTCGAGGACGGTCCAGGCGGTGGGTACCAGGTGGGCGGGCAGCCGCTCGGCGAGCAGGCCGCGCAGGGTCTCGGCGGCCGGCCTCGCGCCCTCGGCGAGGACCACGCAGGCGGTGAGCGCGGCGTCGCCTTGCCCGGCCCGGCGGACCACCACGGCCGCCTCGGCGACCTCGGGGATCCGCAGCAGCGCGTGCTCGACCTCGCCGGGCTCGATCCGGAAGCCCCGGACCTTGACCTGGTCGTCGGTGCGGCCGTGGAACTCCAGGACGCCGTCAGGCCGTTGGCGCACCAGGTCGCCGCTGCGGTAGGCGCGGCCGTGGCCCGGCAGCTCGCGGAAGCGCTCGGCGGTCAGCTCGGGCCGGTTGAGGTAGCCCTGGGCGAGCCGCCCGCCGGCGATCCAGAGCTCACCGACCGTGCCGGGCTCCACCGGCGCGAGCAGCTCGTCCAGGACGAGGGTGCGGGCGCCGCCGAAGGACCGTCCGATCGGGACCGCGCCGAGCTCGCAGTCGGCCGGGGTGACCCTGTGCAGGGTGGTGAAGGTGGTGGCCTCGGTGGGCCCGTACCCGTTGTAGAGCTCCAGCCACGGGAAGGCCCGCAGCACGGCCCCGGCGTGCTCGGCGGACATCGTCTCGCCGCCCACGACCACGGTGCGCAGCACGCCGAAGATCCGCGACTGCTTGGCGGCCAGGTGGTGGAAGAGCGCGGTGGTGAGGAAGAGGGTGGTGACGCCGAACCGCTCGACGTCGCGCACGAGTTCCTCGGTGGAGGGCCGCTCGGCCGGGGAGATCGCGACGGCGGCGCCCCGGGCGAGCGGGGCCCACAGTTCGAAGGTGGCGCCGTCGAAGGAGACGGTGGAGTGGACGAGCATCCGGTCGCGCGGGCCGAGGGCGACCGCGTCGGGGGCGGTGACCAGGTCGGCGACGGCGCCGTGCGGGACGAGCACGCCCTTGGGACGGCCGGTGGAGCCGGAGGTGTAGTAGACGAGGGCGGGTGCGCCCGCCTCGGCGGCGTCGGGCACCGCCGTGGCTGCGGCCTCGGTGCCGTGCTCGGTCAGCACCAGGGTGCGCTCATCGGGCAGTCCGGCCTCGGCGAGCAGCGCCTTGTCGCCGAGGACGAGGCGCGCGTCCGCGTCGGCGGTCATCTCGGCGATGCGCGGGCGCGGGTATGCCGGGTCGAGCGGGACGATGTGTCCGCCGGCCCGCCAGACGGCGAGCTGGGCGACGGCCAGGCGGGCCGAGCGGGCGCAGAGCAGACCGACGGCGCTGCCGGGGCCGATCCCGCGCGCGGCCAGGACGGCGGCCAACCGGCCTGAGGCGTCCAGGAGTTCGCGGTAGGTGAGGTAGGTGGAGCCGTCGGTCACGGCGAGCGCGCTCGGGTGCTGCTCGGCCTGCCGGGCGATCAGGGCGGGGAGGGTGGCAAGGCTGGGGAGGGTGGGCGTCATGGCTGCTTCCCTTCCGGGCGCCCCGGCGGCAGGGCCGGGGCGCCGGTGGTCAGGTGGACGGTCGGGGCCGAGGGCCCGTCTCTCGGGTTGGGCGGGCCCGGCGAGGACCCGCGAGACAGGCCTTAGGCGATGGAGGTGCTGGGCATCCGCTCCTCGACCAGCCGCGCGATCGCCCGCAGGTCGGGCTGGCGCAGCAGCAGGGCGGCGCGCAGCCGGACGGCGAACTCCCCCTCCAGGGATTCCAGCAGTCGGGCGGCGGCGAGCGAATTGCCGCCCGACGCCAGGAAGTTGTCACCCAGGCCGAGGTCCGCGCGGCCGATCAGCTCGCGGCAGAGCTTCAGCACGGTGCGCTCGACCGGGGTGTCACCCTCGTCGGTCACGTCGGTCTCCGAGGCCTCCGAGGCCTCCGAGGTCTCCGAGCCCACGGGGAACGACTCCTCGGCGGCGAGCAGCGCCGCGCGGTCCACCTTGCCGTTGGCGTCCAGCGGGTAGCGCTCGACCAGCCGGACGACCGAGGGCACGGCCTGCTCGGGCAGCCAGGGCCGCACCGCGTCCAGCAGGCCGGCGGGCTCGACGCCGCCCGCAAGGCCGTCCTCGGCCTGGACGAAGGCGAGCAGCCGTACGCCGCCCGTCAGCGCGGCCTGGGCGGCGACCACGGCCCGGCGCACCCGCGGGTCGCGCTCGAAGGCGGCCTCGACCTCGGCCGGTTCGATCCGCACCCCGCTGACCTTGACCTGGTCGTCCAGGCGCCCGTGGAACTCCAGCACGCCGTCGGCGCGCATCACCACCCGGTCGCCGCTGCGGTAGACCCGGTCGATGCCCTCCACGCCGTGCGGCACCTCGACGAAGCGGCGGGCGGTCAGCTCGGGGTCGAGGTACCCGGCGGCCAGGCTCCGGCCGCCGATCCGCAGCTCGCCGGCCTCTCCTCTCGGGACGGGGCGGCCCTGCTCGTCGGTGACCAGGACCACCGCTCCCGGGACGGGCAGCCCGATCGGCGGCGCGCCGTCGCCGTGGTCGCAGCCGGGGGCCATGGTGTGCACGGTGGTGGCGACGGTGGCCTCGGCGGGGCCGTAGGCGTTGTGGACGGTCGCCGTGACGTCCGGCCCGGGGGCGCGGCGCAGCCGGTCGCCGCCGACCATCAGGTGGCGCAGCGCCAGTCCGGCGGGCCAGGGCCGGCCGAGAACGGGCTCGGCCAGCGGGGTGGGCAGCACGGTGGCGGTGATCCGGGCCTCGCGGAACCAGTCGGTGAGCGCGCCGGAGTCCCAGCGCACGGCCTCGGGGGCGACGACGAGCGCCGCGCCGGAGGTGAGGCTGGCCCACAGCTCCAGCAGGTGCGGGTCGAAGGCCACCCCGATCAGCAGGCTGTGCCGGGCGCCGGGGCCGAGGCCGGTCAGCTCGCGGTACCAGTGCAGCAGCGCGCCGAGCGCCGGTCCGGTGACGGCGACGGCCTTGGGTGTGCCGGTGGAGCCGGAGGTCAGCACCGCGTAGTGGGTGCCGACCGGTACGGCCGCCTGCTCGCCGGGCGTCAGGACGGCGAGCACCTCACCGGCGGACGGCAGGTCCAGCTCCAGCCGCTCGCCGCCCGGCGGCAGGACGGCCGGTTCGCCGACCAGGCAGGCGGGCCGCAGCTGCTCGGCGACGGCCTGCAGCCGCCGCTCGCCGGGGCGCGGGCCGAGCGGCAGGTGGACGGCGCCCAGTTTGGCGGCGGCCAGGGTGACGGCGACCAGCGCCACCGAGTGGCCGAGGCAGACGCCGACCAGGTCGCCCTTGCCGACCCGGCCGCGCAGGGACGCGGCGACGGCGTCGGCGAGGCGGTCGAGCTCGGCGTAGCTGTAGCTCTGTTCGCCGTCGATCAGGGCGGGCGCGTGCGGGGTACGGTGCGCCCAGCTGGTGAACAGGTCGAGGACCCCGCCGTCCTGGTGCGGACGGCCGTACCCGATGCTCAGGGATTCCATCAAAGTCTCCGGATTCTGGTCGGCGCGGACGGTCGTGCGGGCGGTCACTTCGTCCCGCCGGCGAGGGCGCGAGCCTGGTCGGCGAGCACCGCATGGCGGAACAGGACTCGCAGCGGCGGGCGGCTGCCGAGGTGCGGCTCCAGGTGGGCGGCGAGCTGGGCGGCGAGCAGCGAGTGGCCGCCGACCTCGAAGAAGTGCGAGTCCGCGGTGAAGCGGTCGTGGCCGAGCACCTCGCGCCAGGCGGCGGCGATCAGCTCCTGGCCGGCGTCGGCGAAGGCACTGGGCGCGCTCTCCCGCTGCACGGGGGCCTCGTCGGCGAGCCGGGCCAGGGCGGCCCGGTCGGGCTTGCCACCGGGCAGGGTGGGCATCTCGGGGACGGCCGTCCAGGTGGCCGGGACGAGTCCGCCGGGCAGTCGGCGGGCCAGTGCCGTGTGCAGGGCGGCCTGGTCGGGGCGGACGGTGCCCTCCAGGAAGCCGACCAGACGCGGACCGGTCTGCGGGTCGGTGTGCAGCAGTACCGCGCAGGAGCGGCCGCCGAGTTCGGCGGAGGCGGCGGCCTCGATCTCCTCCAGCTCGATCCGGTGCCCGCGCAGCTTGACCTGGTTGTCGGCGCGGCCGAGGAACCGCAGTCGTCCCTCGGTGTCGCGGTAGCCGCGGTCGCCGGTGCGGTAGACCCGTTCGCCGCCGAGCGCGGGGACGGTGGTGAAGCGGGCGGCGGTGGGCTCCGGCAGGCCGACGTAGCCCTCGGCCAACAGGGCTCCGCCGACGACGAGTTCGCCGACGCAGCCGTCCGGGAGCGGCTGCAGCGTCTCGTCCAGGACGTGGATCCGCACGCCGTCGACCTCGGTGCCGAGCGGGATCTCGCCGCCCTCGGCGACGTCGGCCTCGGTGATCCGGTGGACGGTGGAGGTGACGGTGGCCTCGGTGACGCCGTACGCGTTGAGCACGGTGGTGGCCCCGGTCAGGCCGGCCAGCGCCCGGGCGGGCAGGCGCTCGCCGCCGAGGACGAGCAGCCGGGGCGTCCAGCGGCCGTCGCGCAGCGCCTCGCGCAGGTCCTCGCGCACGCCGAGCAGGTAGCTGGTCGGCAGGTTGGCGACGGTGACGCCGCGGGCGGCGAGTACGGCCACCAGCTCCGGGCCGGTGGGCACCTCGCGCTGTGGCACCACGAGTGCGGCGCCGACCGCGAGGCCGGGCAGCACCTCCTCCAGCGCCACGTCGAAGGACGGCCGGGCGAACAGCAACACCCGGTCGGCGGAGTTGAGTTCGTAGCGGGCGGCGATCGCGGCGACGTACCCGGCCAGCGCCTTCCGGCCGACCAGGACGGGCTTGGGCACGCCGGTGGAGCCGGAGGTGTGGATGACGTAGGCGGCGCCTTCCAGCACGGCGGCGGGCTCGGCCTTCGGAAAGGCGGGGCCGTCCAGCAGCGCCGGGGTGACGCCCTCGGCGGGCAGCGCGAGCGCGCTCTGCCGGGTGGCCAGGACGAGCGCGGGGGCGAGCCGTTCCAGCAGCAGGCCGAGCCGGGCGGCCGGGTCCTCGGTGGACAGCGGCGCGTAGACGGCGCCGAGGCGCAGACAGGCGAGCAACGCGACCACGCTGTCGGTGCCCCGCGGCAGGACGGCAGCCACCGGCTGGCCGGGGGTGACCCCGGCGGCGCGCAGCCGCTCGACCAACTCGCTCACACGTCGGTCGAGTTCGCCGTAGCTGAGGCGCTCGGCGCCGGCCAGCAGGGCGAGCGCGCCGGGGTCGTGGGCGGCGGCCGGGTCGAGCCCGACCGGGGTGACGGGGGCGGCCGGCGCGGCCTCGGGTGCGGGGGCGAGCTCGGCGAGCGGCGCCTCCGGCCGGTCGAGGTAGCGGCGCAGCAGTTCCAGCAGGCGGTCGGCCAGCAGCACAGCCTCGGCCTCGCCGAAGAGGTCGGCGTCGTAGTCCCAGACCAGGGTCATCCCGGCGGCGCCGTGCTTCTCGCCGACCACCCGGCGGTCGTCGGGCAGCAGCACCAGGTCGAGGTCGAAGCGGGTGGTGCCGGTGTTGAAGCCCTCGTAGAGCGAGACCTCCAGGTCGGGTGCCTGGACGTCGGGCAGGGCGGCGTCGTGCGCGCTGAACATCACGTTGAACAGCGGGTTGTCGGCGCCGCCGGTGTGCAGCCCGAGGCGGCGGGTCAGCTCCTGCACCGGCAGGTCCTGGTGCGGCAGGGCGCGCAGCAGGACGTCGGTGGTCTCGTCCACGGCCTCGGTGCCGGAGGCGGCCGGGTCGAGCCCAAGGCGCAGCGGCACGGTGTTGACGAACATGCCGACGGTGCTCTCGAAGCCCTCCGGCCGATTGCCGACGGCGGTGCCCACCACGAGTTCGCGGTGGCCGCTGTGGCGGCGCAGCAGTTCGGCGAACAGGGCGAGCAGGGTGCTGAACGGGGTGTGGCCGTCGGCCTTGCTGCGCTCGCGCAGCCGCTCGGCGAGGTCGGCGCCGATCGACTGGCGCAGCTGGCCACCGCGGTGGCGCCGCTCGACGCCGGGCCTGGCCAGCCCGGGCAGCGTGACCTCACGCGGGGCGTCGGCCAACTCACGGGCCCAGAAGGCGAGGTCGCGCTCGCGGGTGGCAGGGTCGACGGAGCGGCGGGCGTGCTGCTCGTACGAGGGGGCGGTGGGCAGCTCGTACGGCCGGCCGAGGACGCGGGCACGGTAGACGGTGAACAGGTCGCGCAGCAGGATGGCGAAGGAGTGGCCGTCGTGGACGAGGTGGTGCTCGACGTGGATCAGCCGGTGGCGGTCCTCGCCGAGGCGGACCAGGTGCCAGCGCAGCAGCGGCGCCCGGGAGGTGTCCAGCGGCTCCTCGGCCTCGGCGGCGAGCAGCCGGCGGAAGGCCGCCTCCGGGTCGGTCTCGGCGGTGAAGTCGCTGTGGCGAAGCTCCGGTTGGCAGTTCGCGGCGACCCGCTGGCCGGGCAGGCCTTCCGGCCGGGCCACCAACTCCAGCCGCAGGCCCGGGTGGTGGCCGAGGACGGCGGCGAGGCCCGTGTGCAGCGCGTCCCGGTCGAGGGTGCCCCACAGGTCGAGCACGGCGGTGAAGTTGTAGGCGCGGCTGCCTGGCAGCATCTGCTCGTGCAGCCAGACGATCTCCTGCGAGGGAGAGAGTGCGAACATGGGTGATTCCCTTGTGTGGTGGGCGTGTTGGCACCGCTGTGGCCGGGCGCGGGCGTGGGGTGGTCCCGGTGCGGCCGGTGGGGGCCGGACCGCACCGGGGTGAGGGTGCGGCCCTGGGCCTGGGGGCTGCGGTCTAGCGGTCGAGCCGTCCAGCGGTCGTACGGCCTTGAGGCATTGCGGTCTTGCGGTCTGTCGGTCTGTCGGTCTAGAAGAGGTGCCGACGCAGGACGGTGAGCAGTTGCTCGAAGGCGGCCTCGGCGTCGGCGGCCGGGAAGCGCTCGCTGTCCCAGGCCAGGCGGACCAGCAGCTCGTCGCCGTGCGCGGCGGCGACGGCGAGCGGCGCCGCGAGCGGCCGCCCGGCGATGTGGACCTCCCGGCCGGGGACGCCGTCGAGCTCCAGCGGCGGGCGGCGGCGCAGGTCTTCCATGGTGAGCATCGCGTCCAGCGCGCCCGACCACGGGGAGCCGGCGGAGCGGGCGGCGCGGACCACCTCGTCGAAGGGGGTGCCGGCGTGGTCGAGGTCGTCCCACCAGGCGTCGCAGAGCGTCTCCAGGTCGGCGGCGGGTTGCGTCGGCACGGCATGCACCAGGGTGTTGAGGAAGCAGCCGAGCGCGGCGGGCGCGCCGGGCGGGCGGCCGCCCCAGGGGTAGCCGAGGGCGAGCGGGCCGTCCGCGCGGTGCAGTCGCTGGGCGGCGGCGCCGACGGCGTCCAGCAGGGCGGGGAAGACGGCGCTGCGAGCGGCGCCCTCGGCGGCGGGCAGCCGTTCGGTGAGCATGCCGGTGGCCGTGGCCGCGCCGCCGCCCGCCCCGGTCAGGCCGCCGAGCCGGCGCCCCCAGTGGGCCTGGGCGGCCGGGCCCGCGGCGGCCTCCTCGGCGACGAGCTGGAGTTCGACGGCTTCCCGGAAGTCGGCCAGGGCCCGCCGGTCGGGGCCGGGCGCGGGCGACTCGCCCCGCCGGTAGGCCTCGGCGAGCTCGCCGACGAGCGTCCCGAGGGACTGCTCGTCACAAGCCGCGTGGTCCAGCGCGAGGGCGAGCAACTCCTCGTCCCCGTCCGGGTCCTGGGCGACCAGCAGGCGCAGCGCGGGACCGTCGAGGGGCCAGTCCAGCAGGGCCGCGCGCAGTGCCGTCTCGGCGGCTCCGTGGCCGGCCACGGCGATCCGGGCGGCCTCGACGGAGGGCCCGCCGGCCCGCAGCACGGGCGTGCCTCGTACGGTCGTGAAGCCGCCGCACAGCGCGGGGTGGCGGACGGCGACCGCGGCGGCCGCGCGGCCCAGCCGGGCCAGGTCGACGGTGCCGCGGGGGTAGGCCAGGAACAGCGGGACGATGTCGGAGCGGGTCAGCGGATTGAGTCGGCGGGTGATCAGGAACCGCCGCTGGGCGCCGGTCAGCGGGAGCAGCTCCACCGGGGAGTCGGCGGCGGCGGAGCGGTACCGGGCGAGGTAGGCGGCGGTGATGCTGGCGTGCACGGAACGGTCTCCGGTTTCCGGGTTCGGCTCAGGTGTTCGGGTACTCGGATGTTCGGGTGCTCGGGTGCTCGGGTCAGAGGTTCAAAGGGTCATGGGGTCATGGGGTCAGGGAGTGGTCGGGCTCGCGGCGGGCTGCTCGGCGGCCGGGGTGTCGTCCGGGGTCCGTGTCTCGGGCAGGTCGCGCATCCGCCGGAGCGGCGAGAGCAGCAGCGGCACGGGCACCAGCAGGAAGCCCGCCGCGCAGAGCCACAGGGCGGTGCGCGGCCCGGACCAGTCGGCGACGAGTCCGCCGCCGAGGGCGCCGAGCGGCATGGTGCCCCAGACCAGGAAGCGCATGGTGGCGTTCATCCGGCCGAGCAGCTCGGGCGGGCAGACGCTCTGCCGGAAGCTGACCTGCGCGACGTTGTAGGCCACCGCACCGAACAGCACCACGCCCGAGGCCAGGCCGAACAACCACACCCCCGCGCCGCCCCGGGACAACGGCCACAGCAGCGCGAACGGCGCGCTCACCAGGGTGGACAGCCAGATCAGCCGGGCCTGCCCGACCCAGCGGGCGAGCCGCCCCGCGCACAGCGCGCCGGCCAGCCCGCCGACGGCGGAGATCGACAGCAGCGCGCCGATGGCGCCGGGCGGCAGGTCGAGCACCCGTACCCAGAAGACCGTCTGCACGGCCATCAGTACGGCGGCGAACAGGTTGGCGGTGGCGGTGGCGGTGGCGATCGCCCGCAGCAGCGGATGTCCGAGGACGAAGCGCACGCCCTCGGCGACCTCGGCGCGCAGCGAGCGCCCGGGCTCGGGCTCCGGCCGCGCCTCCTCGACCCGGATCCGGGCGAGCAGCAGGGCGGAGGCGAGGTAGCCACAGGCGTCCGCCACGATGGCGAGCGGCGCGCCGAGCAGCTGGACCAGCCCTCCGCCCAGGCCCGGCCCGGCGATCTGCGCCGAGGACCGTACGGTCTCCAACGCCCCGTTGCCGGCGACCAGTTGCTCGCGGGGCAGGACGACGGGCAGGAAGGACTGGTGGGCCACGTCGAAGAAGACCGTGGCCACGCCGGTGACCAGCGCCACCAGGTAGAGCTGGGGCATGGTCAGCACGCCGAGGGCCGCCGCCGGCGGGATCGAGCCGACGGCGATGCAGCGCACCACGTCGGCGCGGATCAGCACCGGGAGCTTACGCATCCGGTCCAGCCAGGCGCCGGCCGGCAGGCCGACCAGCAGGAACGCCGCGGTCTCGGCGGCGGTCAGCAGGCCCACCTCGAACGGTGTGGCATCGAGCACCACCACCGCCACCAACGGCAGGGCGACCAGGGTGACCTGACTGCCCGTCTGGGCCACCGCGGCTCCGGTCAACAGCAGCCGGAAGTCGCGGTGACCGAGCAGACGGGCTTGGCGTGGGCGAAGCGTCTCGTTCATTGGTGCGACTCTCGGTCACCCCTTCGATACGCGGCAACCGCCGGAACCGTTTCCGGACGAACCACGGGTCGGCCGGATCCCGCCACTGCCGCGACCTGTCCTTGCACCTCCCCTACGGCCCCTTATGCCCCGGAGCCGATCCGCCGCGACGCCGCACCCGCCCGTCGGCCAAGGCAGCGCGGCCCGACGAGGGACCCACGCCGCCGGCGAGCCCAGCGGTCCAGATCACCATCCGATATCCGGACACCACCTTTCCGGCCACCGGAGCACCTCGGTCAACTTGGCCGGATTCCACGGAGCGATCACCGTCCGCAACCTCTCCGTGATATCGGCGTGACCGGGCCGGACCGTGGACCACAGGGCCGGCCGACCGCTCCACCCGTGCTCCGGCCGGCGCTCCACCCAGCGCTCTAGCCGGCTCCGCGGCGGGTCACCGCGAGCACCGCCATGTCGTCGTCGCGCGGCCCGCCGGTCCACCGCGTCACGTCTGCCACCAGCGCGTCCAGCGCCTCCCGGGAGCCCGCGAACGGGCCGAGCGGGGCCAGCCCGAGCACCGGGTCGTAGAACTCCCCGGCCGCGTTCCGCGCCTCGGTCACCCCGTCGGTCACCAGCAGCAGCGTGCACCCCGGCGGGAACGGCCGGGTCTCCGGCTCCGGCCGTCCCACCCCCAGCGCGCCCATCCCGAGCGGCAGCCCCGGGTCGGTCGCGTCCCACCGACGCACCGGGGGATCACCGCCCAGCAGGTACGGCCCGGGGTGGCCGCAGTCCAGCGTGCGCGCGGCCCCCTCCCCCGGCGGGAACTCCACCAGCAGCGCCGTGATGAACCCCTCCAGCTGCACCTCCTCGCTCATCCGGGCGCTCTCCCAGGTCAACGAGCGCTCCAGCTCGTCCGCGAGAGCGGCGAGGTCCGGCGCACGGTGCGAGTCCTCCCGGAACGCGCCCAGCAGGATCGACACCGCCCCCACCGCCTGCAGCCCCTTGCCCCGCACATCGGCGATCAGCACCCGCACCCCGTACGGAGTGGCCTGCAGCGCGTACGCGTCCCCGCCGATCAGCGCCTCGTCCTGGGCGGCCCGGTAACAGGCCGCGACCTCCAGCTCCCCCACCCGCCCCGGCGGCTCCGGCAGCACTGCCCGCTGCGCCGCCTCCGCCACCGACCGCACCCGCGCCAGCCTCCGCCCGTGCCGCGCCACCACCCGGTTCACCCCGACCCCGAGCAGCGCCGCGAACACCGTGTTCGCCAGTTCCAGGTACCCCGCCCTGGTCCCGAGCGACCCGTCCTGCGAGGACAGCACCAGGATCCCGGCCACGGTCGCCACCCCGACGGCCACCGTGTCCCGCAGTGTCAGCAGCGCACCGGCCAGCACGGCGGCCGCCGCCAGCATCGGATCGCCCCAGTAGTTGGTCGTATCCAGCGAGTTCCACACCAGCCCGCCGACGATCAGCAACCACGGCGCGACCCGCACGTACGGCGGCCACTGCACGGACCTCTGGGCCATCTGCGACCTGGCTTCCGTCTCGCCCTGCACTCGGAAGGGGTGCGTTCCGATCGTAGGCACGGGGGCGCCGGAGCGCAGGTCCGGCGGCGGGAGGAGCTGACGGATCTCGCGCGACGGGCCGCCACCGGCAACCGACACCCCTTACCCACCCCACCTACCCACCCCACGCGAACAGCGCCGCCCCCTCCCCCGTCAGCAGCCCGCGCGGCACCCGCCGCCCGTACGCCACCAGCAGCAGGTGCTCCGCCCGGCCCTCCACCACCGACCGCCCCTGCCCGTAGGACCACTCCAGATCCGTCGCCCGCATCCGCACTCCGTCCAGCCGGGCCCCGAAGAAGCGCACGCTACGCGCCGAGACAGCGCCCAGCAGCGCGGCGGCGCGGGGCAGCGGGAGTCGCGGCGCCAGCCCGAGGGCCACGGTGATGTCGAGGCCGTGGACCGCGTCGTGGGCGAGGGCCGCGATCCGGCCGCCGACCGGGGGCCGCCAGGGGTGGTCGGCGTGGTCGGCCATGGCGGCGGACAGCTCACGGTCGGTGAGGAGGGCGGCGTCGCGGCGGGCGACGCGGTCGGCCATCCGGTGGATGCTGCCGCCGGAGCGGGCGAGCTCCCAGACCGTCCGGGCCGTCGAGTGCCGGAATCCGGTGCTCTGGTGGGCGGCCACCTCACGCACCCGCCAGCCCTCGCACAGTGACGGCGATTCCCACTGCTCCGCAGTGAAGCCGGCGAACACCTCGGCGAGTTCCCGACGCTCCGCCGCGATCTGCTCGCGGATCCACTCCACACCCTGTTCCTGCCGCACGCTCTCCATGCCCCCAGCCTGCGGCCGGAACCGTCCGCACGTCCAAGACCGGGCAGTTCTGCCACCTATGATCAACAGTTATGGAACTCCGGCAGCTCCAGTACTTCGTCACCGTCGCCCAGCACGGCAGCTTCACCCGGGCGGCCGAGCTGCTGCACCTGAGCCAGCCCGGAGTGAGCGCCCAGATCCGGCAGCTGGAACGGGAGTTGGGGCACCCGTTGCTCGATCGATCGAGCCGCACCGTCCGACTGACCCGGGTCGGCGAGGCGGTGCTGCCGCACGCCCAGGCCGCCCTCGCCGCCGCGGCGGCGGCCCGGCAGACCGCGCAGGAGTTCGGCGGGCTACGGCGCGGGCACGTCCGGCTCGGCATGGTCGCCGGGGCGGCGCTCACCCCGCCGCCCGCCCTGGGCACCTTCCCCGGGCTCGCCACCACGCTCGCCGCCTTCCGTCAGGAGCATCCCGGCATCGACTTCTCGCTCGCCGAGGACACCACCGCACGGATGCTGGCCGCCCTGCGCGAAGGACGGCTGGACCTCGCCGTGATCGGCCTGCCCACCGCCGAAGGGGGGCGCGAGGGCGACGACGGCTGGACCGCGCTCGCCGGACTCGCCCTGCACACCGTCCTGGAGGTCCCGCTGGTCGCGGTCTGCCCCGAGGACCATCCGCTGACGGCCGCCCCCGACGGCCTGCTGCCCGTCGCCGCGCTCGCCGGGCACACTCTGGTGGGCACGCCACGCGGCACCGGTCTGCGGACGGCCCTGGAGCGCGCCCTCGCCGAGGCGGGCGTGAGCGCGACCGTAGCCGTGGAGGCCGCCGCCCCACCCCAGTTGGCCGAACTCGCCGTGCACGGCCTGGGCGTGGCGGTGCTGCCGGACCCGGGGCCCGCCCCCGGCCTGCGGATCCGACGACTGACCGACCCCGTCCCGCGCGTACGGATCACCCTGGCCTGGCCCGCCGGGCGGCGGCCGGCACCGCCGACCGTCGCCCTGCTGGACCACCTGCGCACCACCTACCCGGGGCCCTGACCGGAGCGCCGGCCACGACGCGGGCCCCTGACCGGCGCCTACGCGGCGGCCGCCGCGCCGTCGCCGATGTGCAGCACCGCGGCCGCCCCTTCGAAGGCGGCCCGGTCGAAGAAGTAGCCCTGCTGCGGGGCCGTGTCCGTCCGGGCGCGGGCTTCACCGGGCGTCGGCGTCGCCACCAACTCCCAGTCGGTGTCCGGCCGCTGCAGCAGGGCCTCGTACGTCCCCGGCGCCGGCTCGCCGAGCCCCAGCGCCTCGCTTCGCCCGAGGCTCCCGGCCACGAAGACGTACCGCTCACCCAGCAGCGGGCCGACGATCCGGCCCGCGCCGTTCCAGCGGCAGTCCAGCTCTCCCCCGGCCCAGGTGCTCGGGGCCTGCTGGAGGTGCAGGTTGTGGGAGAACACCAGGGTCGGACCGCGCTCGGCCTCCTCGGCCCGGATGTCCAGCAGGTTCTGCGCCATCAGCGCGTCCCGCAGCCCGAGCAGCCCGGACACCCGATCGCTCAGCCCGAGGCCCTGGACCGCCGCCTGCGCGTGGTAGCGCAGCAGTCCGAGCCCGGCCCGCAGGTGCATCCCGGCCCGGAGCCACTCGGCGCGCGAGCTGGATGCGATCAACTCGGGTGCCCGGAGATACAGTTGGGTCATCAGATCGTCGGCGATGCGGCGCAGCATCGCGGCCTCGGGCGTGGCGCCGGGCGAGCTCGCCGCGTCCAGCACCGCCTGCTCGCTGCTCCAGCGTTCGTCCCCGCCCGTCAACGCGGCGATGTCGACTTCGAGTTGGAGGTAGTCCCGGGCGTGTTCGAGGTAGCCGCGCGGGCTGGGGGCCATGGTGTTCTCGGTCGGAGTGTCGAAGCCGTGGAAGGCCAGCCGCTCCCCGGTTCCCCGATCGCGGTTGAACTCGCGCATCCAGGCGATGAGTCGGCGGTTGCCGGGCTGGGCGCCGAAGCCGTGGGTGAAGCCTTCGGCCAGCACCGTGTCGAGGGTGCCCGCGCCGCCCTGGACGTAGTCGTCCACGGCGAGCGCGGCCACCCGGTCCGTCTCCAGGGCGATCGAACGGTAGCCCCGCTCGACCAGTTGGGCGAAGAGTTGGTTGCGGACCCGGCCGAAGGCCGGTTCCTGGTGCGTCGGCTCGCCGAGCGCCAGGAGTTCGCAGGAGGGGGTGAGGAAGTCTCGGATGTCCTGACTCATGGACCTCAAGCGTATCCTTGAAAGCTCGGTTGAGACTTTCAGTAGCAGGGCCGCTCAACCACCGGGACAAGTCTCAAAGGGAGTCCAACGCCATGCGCCCCGCCGACCTCGCGCGCGAGCACGGCCTCTCGACCCAGGCCGTACGCAACTACGAGCGCGACAGCTTCCTCCCGCCCGCCGACCGCACCCCCAGCGGCTACCGGATCTACACCGAGCGGCACGCCGCCGCCCTGCGTACCTACCTCGCCCTGGTCTCCGGGTACGGTCACGCCACCGGCGGCCGGATCATGACCGCCGTCCACGCCGACCGCCTCGACCAGGCGCTGGCCGCCATCGACCGTGGCCACGCCCAGCTGCTGCGCGACCGGGAGACCCTCGCCGCCGTCCGCGAGGCCGTCGACCACCTCACGGCCGGACCGGCCACCCCCACCGAACCCGCAGAACCCGCCGAGCGCCTCCTCCGTCTCCCCGGCCCGCTCGGCATCGGCGACCTCGCCCACCGCCTCGGCCTCACCCCCGCCACCCTGCGCACCTGGGAGGCCGCCGGCATCCTCACCCCGCCGCGCGACCGCGCCACCGACCACCGCCGCTACCACCCCGACGACGTCCGCGACGCCGAACTCGCCCACCTGCTACGCCGCGGCGGCTACCCCCTGACCCATATCGCCACCGTGGTCCGACAGATCCGCACGGCGGGCGGTACGGACACCCTGGCCGAGGCCCTCGACGCCTGGCACCACCGCCTCACCACCCGCGGCCGCTCGATGCTCACCGCGGCCACCCGGCTCGACGCCTACCTCGCCCTCGGGAGCGGTGCGCCCCGGTCTTGAGGTGTCGGGCATGCGCGGCCGACACCTTGGGGCGGCGGGGTCAACTCCCCGCCGTGACCCGCAGGTTGGCGAGCAGGTCGGTACCGTCGGCGCTCACGGCGAGCACCCGGCCGGTTCGGTGCCAGCAGGTGATCGCACCGGCGTGCGCCCGCAGGCCCACCGGGGTGGCCACCGCACCCGGCACGACGGCGGTGAAGGCGGCGCCCGTCGCCGCTCCGACGGTGACGCGCAGGCCGTCCTCGGACGAGGACGCGAACAGCCAGTGGGCACCGTCCCCGGCGAGGACGACCCGGCCGGGGACGGTCTGTTCGGACTTGCCGCTGCCGCTCCAGCGGAGCACGCTCCGCCCGGGGGTGCCGCCCGGTGCGGCTGCGAGCACGCGTCCGTCGGTGAGTGCCACGGCGCCGACGGCGTCGGTCGGGTCGACCTCCGTACGGGCGCGCAGCTCCCAGCCCGGCTGGTCCCAGCGCCACAGTTCGGTCAGTTCGTCCGTGCGGTAGCCGATCCGGGTGCGGACGAGGGCCGCGCAGCTGTCGGGGGTGCGGGCGATCCGTCCCAAGAGCCGTTGGTCGTCGCCGAGTTCGCGGTGGACGACGGTCGGGCGGGCGGTGAGCGTGTCGAGCACGGCGATGCCGTCCTGGTCGACGGTGAGCAGGTGGCGGCCGTCGTAGGAGGATACCAGCTGGCGCACCCGCAGGGTTGTCCAGCGCTCGACCTTGCGGGTGGCGAGGTCGAGCCGGAACAGCTCGCGGACCTCCCCGTAGCGGGCTGCCAGCAGCACGGTGCCGCCGTGGTCGGCGAGGACCAGCTGGTCGGCGGGCACGTCCCAGCGGGCGCGGGTGCGACCGTCCGGGCCGAGCAGCCGGACGCCGGCCTGGCCGCAGGCCACCAGCACCGCGCCGGAGTCCAGGTAGGCGGCGTCCAGGACGGGCAGGGTGCCGACCCGGTCGGCGGCGGTGACCAGGAGCGGGCCGCCACCGGGTCGGGCGGGTCGCGGCTGCGCCAGGTCGGCGGCGACCAGCGGGTCGGCGCGCTTCAGCAGCCGGGCGTGGACAGAGCCCGCGCCGCGCGCCTCGCGGTGCCCGGCGAGCCCGTCGGTACGGACGAACGAGCGCACGGCGGCGGTGGCGAGTTCGCGGTCCAGAACCGGGTCGGCGCACCGCAGCTCGGCGAGCGCGGTGAGGGCGGCGGCCCGCTCGGAGCCCGGTCCGTCAGCGGTCAGCAGCGCCCGCGCGGGTTCCGCGGCGTCCTCGCCGAGTGCCAGCAGGTGGACCAGGGCGCGTCCGCGCGCCGCCCCGCCCAGCTCCAGCGCCTCCCGCAGGTCACCGACCAGACCCGGGCGCAGCGTCTCGTCCGGCCAGGCGGCCTCGACCGCGCCGAGCCGGTCGCCCGCCCGGCGGCGGTGCTCCGCCCAGGCGGCGCGCAGTTCGCGGGCGGCCGCCGGGTCGGTCGCGGTGAGGCGCTCGACGGCGGCGGCGAAGGCGCCGCGCCGCTGGGCGATCCGCACCGCCCGCTCGCGCTGCCCGGCCCGCCACCAGAGCCGGACCACGAGTTCCGCGGCAAGCCCGCGGCCCTCGGCGAGTTCGGCTGCCTGCGCGGTGCGGCCTTGCCGGTCCAGCAGGGCCACGGCCTCGGCGGGCGCGGCCAGCAGGTCGGCGAGGACGTAGGCGGCCTCGTCGATCCGGCCGTCCCGCTCCAGCGCCTCGGCGGCCTCCCGGTAGAGGTCGGTGAGGAGCTGGTGGACGGTCGGCCCGCTGACCGGCGAGGACAGCAGAGTCCCGCCGGGCTGCTGCGGGCTGGGCCGCAGCTCACCCGCGTACCTGTCGGGCAGGCGCAGCGTCAGCAGGCGCTGCCGGGAACCGCCGCCCTCGGACAACGGGAGGGCATCGCGCAGGGCGTCCTCCCAGTGGCGCCGCCGGAAGGAGCGGATGAGCTGCTCCAGGTAGCGGACGTGCCGGTCCTGGAACAGCGCACGGGCGGGGCTGTGCAGGGCGAGCTCGGCCAGCCACTGCCCGCGCGGACGCCGGGGCGGGCGCGGCCGGGCCGGGGCAGGTCCCGGGCCGTGACCTGCCGCCGCGTGTGCTTCCCGGGCTGCACGGGCGGCCTTCGCCTGCCTTTCCCGGGCGGCGCGGACCGCCTTCGCCTGCGCGTCCTGGGCGGCGCGGGCGCGCCCGGCGACAGTGGGGATCCTCGCAAGCACGGACAGCGCGACCCCGCAGGCCCCGAGGAACGTCAGCAGGAGCAGACCGGCGGAGAAGCCTCTGGCGACGAGGCCGCCGAGGCCGCCGAGGCCGAGCAGGAGAGCGGGGAGGAACAGGGACCACCACTCGCTCCGCCCGGGGGGCCGCCCGGTGAGTCGCCCAGCCGTCGCGCCCGCGGGCCGGGCACGACGGGCCTCGGCGCGGCCGGTCCGGGCCGTCCGGGCGTACGGGGCGACGGACAGGCCGACGAGCAGGCCGATGCCCACCGGGAAGACGAGCGGGACGTCGGTGAACCTGTCGTAGCCGCCCAGCGCGAGGCACAGCAGGAGGCCCACGAAGACGCCGGCGACGAGCAGGTGCCGGTACGGGCGCGGTCCCGTCGCCTTCGCCTTCGCCCTACGGTGGCGCTCGCTCAGCAGCCGGCCGGCCCGTTGGCTGGGCTCGGGGATGCCGGCCGCAGCCCGTAGGTCCAGGGCGGGCGGGCGTGGGAGATCCGTCTCAACCGGCTCCGCCACGGCGGGAGTTCCGACCGGTGCGAGCCGGTGCAGAGTGAGGCCGCTCAGGTCCAGCCAGTTCGACGGATCCAGGGCGGCGAGCTCGGCGATGACATGACGATACGTCATGCCACCGACGGTGAGCGCGAGTTCTCCTGCTGCGGCGCCCTCCGAGGCCCCGGCTGCCACCAGCGCCCCGCCGACGGCCCGCAGCGGCTCGCCGGGCGAGCGGTCGGCGCGGCTCCGGACCGGCTCCGTTAGGGCCAACAGCCAGCGGCCGTCCGGCAGTTCGGCCAGCCGGGCACCGTCCTGCCAGTACCGGAGGACGCGCTCGGCCGCCTCGGCGGCGCCGATCACCGGCACGTCGAGCACGAACCCGGCCGCGTCGACGGGGGACGTCACGGGGGAACTCATCAGTCGGCGCTCCTGATCACGGCGTGCGACCGCCCGCTGACCGCGTCCGCGACCACCACCCGGCCCGGGCGCGGTTCAGCGGCGATCAACGGCAGTCGGGGGTGGACGGCGGGGGCGGTCGAGCCGCCGGACAGGGCGGAGAGCGTCCGGACACCGGCGGCGCGGACGGCGCGCACCAGCCCCGCGGCGGTGGTACGGGTGATCAGTACGGGTTCGGCGCCGTCCGCGACCAACCCGATCACCTCGGCCGCACCGTCCCCGAGGACGATCCGCCGACTCCCGCCCGGACCGTGCACCTCCCACTCCCGCCCGTCGGCGGACCAGCCGACGAAGCCCGCGCCGTGCACCAGGTGCTCGGCATCGGCCGCCCCGTTCGGCACCGGCGCGGCCGACAGCCTGGGCTCGCGCGCGTGGCAGAACGGTCGTCCGCCCGCAGTGGAGACCACCGGCCCGTCGCCGGCCACCCGTCCGCCGGGCGAGATCCGCCGCCACTGGCCGGCCAGCGGCAGCAGCAGGTCCTCGCCCTCGCGCAGCAGCGGCAGCACGGGCTGCGCCATCAGCTCGGCGAACTCGGCGGAGCCGACCCGGGGCAGGTCGAGTTCGGCCGCCCTCACCTTGTAGCGGGCGGGGTCGCCCAGTCCGCGGCCGCTCACGTGCAGCATCAGCCGCTCGTACTGGGCGTACAGCACCAGCAGCCGCCTGCCCTGGCGTCCGGCCGCGATCGCCGGTCCGGGCAGCTCGTGGCGACGCGGCCGTGCGGCGCTGTCGACGGCTCCTCCGCCTGCCAGTCCCAGGGCGATCAGGACGCCAGCCTCCCGGCCCCGGGCGAGCAGGGTGCCGGCACAGACGGTGAAGGCGGGCAGCGCTCCCCCGATGCCGGGCAGTGGCGCGCGCAGGTCCGCCGAGTTGCCGAACTCGGCGCCGCGCAGGGCCCGTACGGCGATCCGCACGGGAGGCAGCGGGAGTTCCACGGCCGGTCCACCGTTCACCCGGACCCTGACCTGCCCGGCCCCGTCCGCGCTCCAGTCGGCCTCCGCACTGGTCACCGTCCGCTGCCGGGCGGGCAGTTGAGCGGCCAGGCGGGGCGAGGTGAGCAGCCAGGTCTGTGCGGCGGCGTCCAGCGCCCGCTCCGCGTCGTGCACGTCCTCCGGGGTCGGGTCGCCGTGCCGCCGGGCCTTGAGCCAGCGCGGCAGCAGCTCGGCGAGGTCACCGCCGATCAGCTGCCCGGGCGGGTTCCCGAGCACGCCGACCAGCAGCTCACTGCCGCGGGCGGCCGCTCGCCGGTGCAGCACCAGCAGCGCGGCCAGCTGGACCAGTCGGGCGGCTCCCGCCTGCCCGGGGCCGGAGTCCACCAGCGCGACGACCCGGCCGCGGCTGACAGGACTGCTCAACTCGGGCGCCAGGTGCAGCAGTTCGTTCTCCGTCCAGCGACGCAGGAATTCCTCGGGGAACTCCTCGGCCAGCAGCCACTCGGACGGCAGCAGTTGCTCCGGCCGCCCACTGCGGGCGAGCCCGCCGTACCCGTCGGGCTCCCCCTCGACCCCGGCGACGGACTCACGCTCGCCGATCAGCGCGTCCAGACGGCGCAGCAACGGACCGAGGACGGTGGCGAGTTCGGGCGTGAGCGCGGAGAGCGTCGCGGCCCACGGCGCGAGCGCGACGGTCATGCCGGGCCTCCGTCGCCATCGGTCCCGCTGCCATCGGTCCCGCTGCCGGCTGTCTCGCTGTCCCCGCCGCCGCTGTTCGCCGACACCGGGTCCAGACCCGCCAGGTCGCAACCCGGAGCCGGAGGATCGGTGACCAGCGCATGGCCGGGGACCAGCACGCACAGCTGCGTCTCCGTCGCCCCGAGGGCCGCCCGCCAGAGCGAGGCCGACGGCTGCGGGCGGGCCGTGGTCGGCACCAGCACTCCGCTGTCCGGGCCGAGGTAGCGGGCGCCGTCGGCCCACGGCAGGTCCGCCGCCTCGCCGAGGACCAGCAGCGCGTTCTCGTCGGCCGCGACCGCGAGCCTGCCACCGGCCCGCATCCGGGACCGCGTCGCGGCCGCGAGGGCCGGAACCGCAGACCCGAGGGCGAGCACGGCCACCGCCTCCAGCGGGGGTTCGCGGCGCTCCCAGCGGAGCGGGACGCCGGTCACGAGGGTGCGACCACCGTGACCAGGCCCGCCCGGACGCCTGCCAGCGGCGCGGGCAGGTCCGCGGGGTCGAAGCCGGCGTCGATCTCCCGCAGCACGGCCTCCAGCCGCAGCCGGGAGTCCTGACCGTCCGGCAGCCCGCCGTGTTCGGCGAGCAGCGCGGCGCCCGTGCGCATGAGCCGTTCGGCGCGGGCGGCGGTGCTGCGGGAGAGCTCTTCGGAGGTGTGGGCCAGGCTGCGGTTGGCGGCCCGGTCGATCAGGTCGGCGAGGGTCTCGCGGGCCAGGGTCTGGCTGTCGGCGGTGGGGGCGATCAGCGGGAGCACCCACAGGTCACGGGCCGAGGCGCTGGTGCGGCCGTCAAGGACGGCGGCGGCCGCGACGAGGTTCTGGGAGCGGACGGCGCGTCGGTCGCTGACCGGTACGCCCGCCGCCCGCAGCCGGCGCAGCGCGGTGGCCAGCAGCGGGGTGACGGGGTCGAGGTCGCAGCCGCGGGCGGCGGCGGCCAGTCGGTCGATCGCGCCGAGCAGGTCGCGGGTCGCGGTGGGGGCGATGGGCGCGGCCGGGCGACGGCCGGACTCCAGGAGCTCCTCCAGACGGGCGTCCGGGACCGGTTCGACGAAGACCCGGGCGAGGAACCGGTCGGCGAAGGCGGCCAGCGCCGGGTCCTCGGGCAGGTGGTTGGCGGCGCCGACGCAGATCCGCAGCGGGCTGGCGAGGGTGGTGCGGCCTCGCCGGAAGACCCGCTCGTTCAGCAGGCCGAGCAGGGTGTTGAGAACGGCGGTCGAGCCGAGGAAGATCTCGTCCAGGAAGGCGATGTCGGCCTCGGGCAGCATTCCGGCGGTCTCGAACTCGACCCGCCCCTCCCGGAGTCGGCGCAGGTCGACGGGGCCGAAGAGTTCGTTGGGCTCGGTGAAGCGGCCGAGCAGGTACTCGAAGTAGCGGCCGCCGAGTTGCGCCGCGACCCGCCGTACCGCCTCCGACTTGGCCGTTCCGGGGGCGCCGATCACCAGCAGGTGCTCCCCGGCGACGGCGCACAGCGCCACCACCTCGGCCACGGTCTCGCGCCCGACCATGCCCCTTCCGGCGGCGGCCACGGCGGTGGCTATCAGCTCGGCGTCGGAGGGCGATCCGGCGGCGGGGCCGGGCAGCAGGGCGGCGGTGGTGGTCTCGGTCACGAGCATGGGAGTCTACGGCGGCCCGGGCAGCGCTGACCAGCGGGTTTCCGCTGGGTCCGGCCCGGACCACGGCCGCGTTCCCGGCCCCGCCGCCCGCGCAGACCTCGGGCGTCACCCTCCGGGTCGCCCGCTCGGCGTCCACTCCTGGAGCGGGCGGCGACGCACACATCGAATGACGATCAGTCAGCGTGCTTTCACGACAGCGGCTCCCATCCGGCCGAGCGAGCGGTCGGGGAGGACGGCGAGGAAGAGCAGGGTCGCACCGCCGAGCATGAACAGTGCGAGGTGGTGCAGCCCAACGGTGGTGGCGCCGTGCGGGAAGAAGACCGCGTTCGCCGCCGAGGCGGCCATCGCGCCGAGGTACATGAAGGTGCGCAGCAGCCCGGCCGCGGAGGCGATGGCGGCCGGGTCGGCCTGGTGGTACAGGGCGGTCTGGTTGCCGAGCCCGATCAGCCCCTGCGGGACTCCCGCCAGCAGGCCGACGACGATGAGCACGGCGACCGCGCTGGTCGAGCCCAGCAGCAACAGGGCGGCACTGGCGACCATTTGGAAGACCGATCCGACCAGCAGCTTGCCGCGTACGGCCGCACTTCGGCCGGTGACGACGGAGACCGCGAGGCCGGCGAGCGAGAGCGGCAGCAGGACCAGCCCGGCGGAGGCCGCGCCCAGACCGCGCCCCTCCTCCAGCCACTGGGTGTAACCGTAGAGGAAGGCGTAGGTGCCCGTGTTGCCGAGGACCTGGCGCAGGTAGGTGGCGATCAACGGACGGTTGCGGGCGAGCGCGCGCAGGTCGATGAAGGGGTCACTGGTCCGCGTCTCGCGCACGGCGAAGCCGACGGCGGCCAGGACAGTGAGCACCGGCAGGTACCAGAGCGCGGTGCCGGGCTTCATCACGAACAGCATCAGCGTCAGCAGGAGGACGGCGAACAGTGCGATACCAGCGTGGTCGAGCCGGTCCTCCCGGTTCCGGCGCGGCGGGGCGGCGGGCAGACGGGAGAGCCCGAGTGCCAGGCAGGTCAGCGACAGCGGGACGTTGACGGCGAAGACCGTCCGCCAGCCGCCCAGCCCGATCAGCAGGCCGCCGAGGGTCGGTCCGACCACGGCGACGGTCTGGCCGGCGACGGCGAGCGCGGTCAGCACGCCGGTCGGGCTGCTCTGCCCGGTCCGCTCGGCTTCGCTGCGGGTGAGGTGTATCGCGGCCGGGTACGCGGCGGAGGTGCCGAGGCCGAGCAGCACCCGGGCGACGACCAGCAGCCCGAGCGAGGGCGCCAGCGCGCCGAGCAGCCCGGCGAGGCCGACCAGAGCCGTTCCGGCCAGGTAGAGCCGGCGCGGTCCGTAGTCGTCCACCAGCCGCCCGATCACCGGCTGGCCGACAGCGGTGGCGAGGTAGAGCGCGGTGACCAGCCAGGCGGTCTCGGCGGGCGGCGCGCCGAAGGCGGTGCCGACGGGGACCAGGGCCACCGCGATCATCGAGGAGTTGATCGGGTTGAGCACCGAGCCGAGCACCATCGGGGCGAGCAGTCGGCGGTTGAACTCACCACCGGGGGTGGGCTGTTCAGCCGGGCGCCCGGACCGTTGACCGCCCGGCGACTGACGGCGGACGCGGAGTCGGGCCAGCAGGGTCGACGGGCCGCTCATCGCCGGTTCAGCCGATCGATCAACGGCAGGGCCGCCAGCACGGTGGCGCGCTCGGCCTCGGTGAACTCCTCCTGCAGGGCGCGGGCCAGCCACTCCTCACGCGCCCGGCGGCTGTCCGCGATCCACGCGAGCCCCGCCTCGGTCAGGCCGACCAGCTGGCGGCGGCCGTCCTCGGGGTCGGGTCGGCGCCCGACCAGGCCGTGCTCCTCCAACGCGGCCAGGGTGGCAGCCATGGACTGCGGGCGGACCCGCTCCGCGGCGGCCAGCACGCTGGCGGAGGCCGGGCCGTCGCCGATCAACCGACTGAGGACGGCGGTCTGGGAGGGGGTGAGATCGCTGGCGCCCTGGATCTTCTCCTGGAGGGTGCGGCGCAGGCGGCTGAAGACGGCGCGCAGCTCCCGGGCCGCAAGTGCCGCGGAGTCGGCGGAGTCAGCCGGGCCTGTGGAGCCGGCTAGGTCGGCGGGGGCTTCGAGGGCGGCTGGGGAGGTTCGCTTCTCGGTCACGGTTCCACGGTAATTTCATCAGTCTGGACTGTCCAGTCTGGCTGTACATTTTTTCGCCGGCGGTACTGACCTCGGCGCTCAAGGTGATGGCGGTGGGAGGTCGAGGGAGAGTCCGGCCCCGGTGAGGAAGCCGTCGAGGATGTCGGAGCGGTACTGCAATCGCTGAGGCGGTTGCGGACAACAGCCTCCAGCTGGTCAAGGGCGACATTGGCGAGGTTCGCCAGACTGCGTTTGACGTGGGCCCACAGGTACTCGACCGCGTTCAGCTCGGGTGCGTATGCGGGCAGGATGAACACCGTCAGCCAGTCCCGCGCGTCGATCAGGTCGCGCATGGCATGGGAGTGAGCTTCCCCCGCTGTGCGGGAGGTGTTGATTACCTGGTCAGGATGGGTGTGGGTGGTTCGATGGCCACCGGTTCGGCCGTCGCTTGGTTGGCG
>NZ_JBIWPN010000056.1:0-41563 GCF_044768305.1 Kitasatospora sp. NPDC101155
CGGGGACTCCAGTTCGACCGAGAGGCAGTGGGCGACGACCTCGTCGCCGGGCTTCCAGGCGTTGACCCCGGCGCCGGTGCGCAGCACGACGCCCGCGAGGTCGGAGCCGACGACGTGGTACGGCAGGTCGTGGCGCTTGGTGAGCGGCGACAGGCGGCCGTAGCGCTCCAGGAAGCCGAAGGTGGAGACCGGCTCGAAGATCGAGCTCCACACGGTGTTGTAGTTCACCGCGCTGGCCATGACGGCGACCAGGGCCTCGCCCGGGCCCAGCTCGGGCAGGGCGACGTCGTCGAGGTGAAGGGACTTGCGAGGGTCCTTGTCGCGGCTGTCCAGGCCCGCGAACATCTGCTCCTCGTCCTTGTGGAGCGTGACCGCCCGGTAGGACTCGGGGAGCTTGATCGCTGCGAAGTCGGCCGACGTGGCGTCGGAGCTGAGGATCGCGTCGAGGATGGCCGAGATCTCGGTCATGTGGTGTTTCCCATCAGTTGTTTCTCATCGGGTTCGTACGGCTGGGCGGCGTCGCCCGGATGCGGCTCCGGCCGTCCGGCTACGACCGCTGGCGGGCGAGTTCGAGCAGCAGCAGGGCGAGTCGGACGCCCGGCCGGCCGAGGCCGCTCTGGTACTCCTGCAACATCCGGATCTCCCGGGTGAGTTCGGTGCGGGGCAGGCCGGCGGCCCGGCGCTCCGCCTCGATCGCGCCGACCAGTTCGGCGCGGCGCCGGATCATCCGGATGAGGGACCGGTCGAGTTCGGCGAGTTCGTCCTGCCGCTCGTCGACGCGGCGCGGCGCGGTGAGTGACATGTCAGGCCCCGGCCTTCTGCCAGGTGGCCGCGCGCCGCTGGGCGAGGGCCAGCGTCAGGGCGGTCAGCGCGGCGAGGGCCGCCGCGCCCAGCGACCACCAGAAGGTGACGGTGAACGCCGACATCCGGCCGTCGGCACTGTCCGCCGCCCCGTCCAGGCCGTTCTGGTCTTGCTCCTCCTACGGGATTCGCCACGGCCGGGCGGCGGCCTCGGACCGCCGCCCGGTCCTCGTTCACGCCTGTCTGGTCGCCTGCGTCGCACCCGGCGTGGCAGAGCCCGGAAGGAGCGTGAGGCGACTGGCGGTCCGGTTGATGTCGATGGGCAGGGCGTCGCCCCGCAGGCAGTCCGCCAGGGGGCCGTCGGCGACGAGGTAGAGCTTCGCGTCCCGGTCGCACAGGACGTCGACCAGGTTGGCGAAGCGCTGCGCCGCGTCCCTGCTGCCGGCGGTCAGCTCCGGCAGTCCGGAGAGCACCCAGGTGCCGAACCGGTCGGCCAGGCCCAGGTAGTCGATGGTCGAGGTGCGTTCGTCGCACAGCTCGTGGAAGTCGAACCAGACGAGGTCCTCGCGCACGGCGCGGGCCACGAGGTCCCGGCCGCCGATGTCGATGCGCTGCCGCTCGCCCTCGGTCGGCGGTTCGAGTCCGGCCTCGCGCAGCTGCTGCTCGGTGCCGGGCCAGATGTAGGCGCCGCGCTGGAACTGCGAACGGGCCGCCCCGGCGGTGCTCTCCGCGCGGTGGTCCTGCGGGCCGGCGATCTCCAGGAGGTCCAGGTTGCCTTCGAGCAGCTTGATGGTCGGCTCGAACATGTGGTGGTGGACCGGGTTCGGCAGCAGGCCGTCGGGCGGGTAGTTCGAGGTGGTCACCAGGGTGACCTTCTGGTCGAACAGCGAGGTCAGGACGCGGCCCATCATCATGGCGTCGCCCGGGTCGTGCACGTGGAACTCATCGAAGAACAGCAGTCGGCAGTCGCTCAGCAGCTCGGCGACGGCCAGGTCGCACGCGTTCCGTTCCTTGCGGTGCCGAGCGTAGACGGCGTGGAACTCGCGGAAGAACTCGTGGAAGTGCACCCGGCGCTTGTTGCGCACGGGCAGCGCCTCGTAGAAGACCCCGGTCAGCCAGCTCTTGCCGCGCCCGACCGGCCCCCACACGTAGACGCCGCGCGGCTGCTTTCCGCCGAAGAACCGGCGCCGGCCGGACAACTCGCCGGCGAGCACGGAAAGCCGCTCGGCCGCGGCGATCTGCGAGGCGTCGAGAACGAAACCCGCTTCCTCGGCTGCGCGCT
This sequence comes from Kitasatospora sp. NPDC101155, assembly GCF_044768305.1. Taxonomy (NCBI): domain Bacteria; kingdom Bacillati; phylum Actinomycetota; class Actinomycetes; order Kitasatosporales; family Streptomycetaceae; genus Kitasatospora; species Kitasatospora sp. NPDC101155. The sequence continues at coordinate 2,084 of NZ_JBIWPN010000056.1, forward strand.
CGAACTTCTCGATCAACTGACGCCCCCCCCGGTTCCAGTCTGAATAGTGCCAAAGCCGGTGACGGTTACCCACCGGTGAGCGGTCGTGATCTTGCCAGATGACCACGGGCTGCGACAATGCCCTCCCGGGGGGTGATGATCATCACTATCGTCAGGCAACCTCGCAGGTGGAACACTATGCGCCATGGAAGAGCTCGACGAGCGACAATTGGGTGTCGACGAGATTACGTCGCTCGCACTAATCGGTTACGGCCATTTCACAACCATGCGCGTCGAGGGCGGCGCAATACGCGGACTCGCACTGCATTTCGCGCGGCTGGAACGGGACTGCCGAACGGTATTCGGCACCGAACTGAACCTGGATCAGGTCCGTCAAGAACTGTGCCGCGCCGTGGATCTGACGGATGGTGATGCGGTCGTCCGGATCACCGTCTTCGACCCGGATCTGAGCCTCACTCACCCGGCCGGACCGGCCGCCCCGAGGATCCTCGTCACCACGCGCCCCGCACCGCCGGTTCCGCAGGGGCCGATGCGCGTGCAGCCGGTCAGGCACCTGCGCCAGGTCGCCGGGGTGAAGCACACCGGACTGTTCGACAGCCTGCACCTGCGCCGCGCGGCACAACTCGACGGCTTCGATGACGTGTTGTTCCACGGCGACGAGCTGGGCATCTCCGAGGGCGCCACCTGGAACGTGGGCTTCTTCGACGGCCGCCAGGTGGTCTGGCCGCAGGCGGAGCACCTGCCCGGCGTGACCGAGGCGCTGCTGACCGGCATTCACGACCACTGCGTGTCAAGGACCGTGACTCTGGACCAGCTTCCGTTCATGGAGGCGGCGTTCGCCACCAACGCCGCGGTCGGCGTCAGGCCGATCTCCGCCATCGGCTCCGCACCTTTTGCGACGGATCATCCGATCCTGTCCGAACTCCGCGACCGGTACGCGGAGATCGCGGCCGAGCAGCCGCGCTGACGATCCCCGGAAGGACAGCACCACCCATGACGAGCACCGTCACCACCGACCGGCTCTGGATACGCCGCTACCACCAGGCCGGCCCCGGCGCCCCGACCCTCGTCTGCCTCCCGCACGCGGGCGGCAGCGCCACCTTCTACTTCCCCATGTCCCGCGCGCTGGCCCCCGGTTGCGACGTGGTGGCGGTCCAGTACCCGGGCCGGCAGGACCGCCGCTCGGAGCCGCTGGTCGAGTCGATCGACGAGCTGGCCGATCAGCTCCTCCCCGTGCTCCGGCGCACCACGGACGGCCCGGTGGCGTTCTTCGGCCACAGCATGGGAGCCAGCCTCGCCTTCGAACTCGCCCGCCGCTTCGAGGAGGCCGGCACGGTCCCGAGCGCGCTCTTCGTCTCGGCCCGCCCCGCCCCCTCCCGCCACCGCGAGGGCGGCACCGTCCACCTCGGCGACGACACCGAACTGATCGCCAAGCTCCGGGAGCTCAGCGGCACCGACGAGCAGGTGCTCGGCGACGAGGAGTTGCTGCGAATGGCGTTGCCCGCCATCCGGAACGACTACAAGGCAGCGGAGACCTACCAGTACCGGCCCGGCGCCAAGCTGAACTGCCCGGTGCACGTCCTCATCGGCACCGAGGACCCGATGGTCACCGAGGAGGAGGCGGCCGCCTGGTCCGAGCACACCACCGGTGGCTTCTCCCTCGACGTCCACGACGGCGGCCACTTCTACCTGGTCCACCACCAGGCCCGGATCCTCCGCACCATCGCCGAGCGCCTCAACGGCGCCTGAGCCCGCCGCCCACGTGCCGCGTCCGGCGCGCGGACGCGGCAGAATCCCCGGCGACGGATCGCCCCTCAACGCCTGTGCCCGCCCGGGGAATCTCTCCCGGGGCGGGCACAGGAACCGCCACCGGGTCAGGGATGATGGCGGCGGGGGACGGCGAGCGGGTTCCCGGCCCGCAGTTCGGAGGGCAGGAGGGAGTCGGGCCAGTCCTGGTAGGTGACGGGTACCAACCAGCGGTTGATCGCCGTCGCGCCGACCGAGGTGTGGCCCGCGGCCGTGGTGGCGGGCAAGGTAGCTGTCGTGGATGCCGGGCGACAGCATCGCACCGCCCGTGCTCCTGGCGATGGCCGTCGCGATCCGCTGGAGCAGGTCGGGGTCCTCGGGGACGAAGAGCAGTCCGGGATTGGTGCAGAACTGGCCGGTGCCCATCGTCAGCGACACCGCGTAGCCCTCGGCGATGCGCTCGGCATCCGCGCCGGCGGCCCCGGGCAGCACCACAACCGGGTTGACGCTGCCGAGCTCGCCGAAGAACGGGATCGGCTCCGGGCGGCCCGGCGCAGGGGCGCTGACCCTCCGCTACGACGCGGGCGCGGGCGCCGCCTCCAACCCGGGCTCCTCCGATCCCCGGCTGGTCGACTTCGTCCCTCGGATGCCTCAGCCGGCGGGCGGCGCAATGGGGTTGGACCTACGGTGCGGTGCGAGGGGGTGTTACCCGAGCGAGAGGTGTCGACTGGCATGGCTGGGAAGTTCGAACTGTACAAGGACGAGAGCGGGATGCACCGGTTCCGGCTCAAGGCGAGCAACGGGTCGGTCGTGGTGACCGGCGACCCGTACGAGAGCAAGGACGACTGCCTCAAGAGCATCGAGTCGATCCGCAAGCTCGCGCCGTACGCGGAACTCAAGGAGGCGGCCGGGTCGGCCTGAGATGACATCTGGCTGAACACGCGGGTCGGTGGTGCAAATCGCCGACCCGCGTTCGCTTGTACGACAGATCCCTTTGGCCGGAAGCATGCCGGGCGCGGACAGAACACTGGCATGCGCGTCGTCATCGTCACCGAATCCTTCCCGCCCGAGGTCAACGGAGTCGCCCACAGCGTGCTGCGGACGGCCGAGCACCTGGTCCGCCGGGGCCACCGACCCCTCGTCGTCACCCCCGCGCCGGTGCGGGGCGCCCAGTGCTCACCGCAGACCTTCAGTTCCGGCACCGAGGCGGAGCGGATCCCCGTGGTGCGGATCCCCTCGATGCCGCTGCCGGGGTACCCGCAGGTGCGGATCGCGCTGCCGAGCCGGCAGCTGACCGCCGCCGTCGCCGGGCACCGGCCGGACATCGTGCACCTGGCCAGCCCCTTCGTGCTGGGCGCGCGCGCCATGCCGGTCGCGGCGCGGCTCGGGGTGCCCGCCGTCGCCGTGTACCAGACCGACCTGGCCGGGTACGCGCACGCCTACCGGGCCGGACGGGGGCTCGGGGAGGCCGCCGCCTGGCGGCGAATCCGGGCCGTGCACCGGGCGGCCGCCCGCACCCTGGCGCCGTCCACCCCGGCCGCGCAGGACCTCACCGCGCACGGAGTGCCCCGGGTGCAGCTGTGGCCGCGCGGGGTGGACTCGGTGCGCTTCCACCCGCGGCACCGCGACGAGGGGCTGCGCCGGGCGCTCGCGCCCGGCGGGGAGGTGCTGGTCGGGTACGTCGGGCGGCTGGCGCCCGAGAAGCGGGTCGACCTGCTGGCGGCGGCCTCCGCCCTGCCCGGGGTGCGGGTCGTGGTGGTCGGGGACGGGCCGTCGGCGCCCTCACTCAAGGCCTCGATGCCCGGCGCGGTGTTCCTCGGCCGCCGCACCGGTGAGGAACTCGCACGCTGCTTCGCGACGCTGGACGTGTTCGTGCACACCGGCCCGCTGGAGACCTTCTGCCAGACCATCCAGGAGGCGATGGCCAGCGGCGTGCCGGTGATCGGCCCGGCCGCCGGCGGCCCGCTGGACCTGGTCGCCCACCGCCGCACCGGTCTGCTGGTGCCGCCCCGGGACGGCGCGGCGGTGGCCCGGGCGGTGGCCGAACTGGCCGCCGACCCGGCCCGGCGGGCCTCGTACGGGGCGGCCGGGCGGGCCGAGGTGGCCGCCCGGACCTGGGAGGCGGTCGGGGACCTTTTGCTCCGCCACTACGACGAGGTGCTCGCCGAGCACCGGGGGCTGCCGCTGCCGCCCGCTCCCCCGTCCTCGGCCTCGGTCGCCCCGGTGGTACCGGTCCTGCCGGAGGAGCTGTCGGCATGACCGACCCGCTGACCATCGTCCGGCTCGCCAACTTCGTCACCCCGGTCTCCGGCGGCCTGCGCACCGCGCTGCGCCACCTCGGCACCGGGTACCGGGCGGCCGGGCACCGACCGGTGCTGATCGTGCCCGGCGAATGCCGCACGGTGGAGGAGACCGGGCAGGGCCTGGTGGTCACCCTGCCCGGCCCGGCGCTGCCGGCCAGCGGCGGCTACCGGCTGCTCGCCGACCGGCGGGCGGTGGCCGCCGAACTGACCCGGCTCAGCCCCGACCGGCTGGAGGTCTCCGACCGGACGACCCTGCGCTGGACCGGCGCCTGGGCGCGGCGGCACGGCGTCCGCTCGGTGATGGTCTCGCACGAGAGCGCCACCGGGGTGCTGCGCACCTGGGGCCTGCCCGGCCCCCTGGCCTCGGCGGCCGCCGACCGGCTCAACGCGGCGACGGCCCGCGCCTACGACTCGGTGCTCTGCACCACCGACTGGGCGGCGGCGGAGTTCCGCCGGATCGGCGTGCCCAACCTGGTCCGGGCCCCGCTCGGGGTCGACCTGGACGCGATGCGGCCGCTGCCGCCGGCCGAACGGGCGGCGGAGCGGGCCCGGTACGCGGCACCGGACGATGCCTTGCTGGTGCTCTGCTCGCGACTGTCGGCGGAGAAACGGCCCGAGCGGGCGGTCGAGGCGCTGGCCCGGCTGCGGGCGCGCGGGCTGCCCGCCGTCCTGGTGGTGGCCGGGACCGGGCCGCTGCGGAAGCGGCTGGCCGCCCGGGCCGCCCGGCTGCGGCTGCCGGTGCGCTTCCTCGGGCACCTGAACCGGCGCGAGGCGCTGGCCCGGCTGCTGGGCTGCGCGGACGTCGTGCTCGCGCCCGGGCCCGTGGAGACCTTCGGTCTGGCCGCGATGGAGGCGCTGGCCTGCGGCACGCCCGTCGCGGTCAGCCGCTCCTCCGCGCTCCCCGGGCTGATCGGGCTCGCCGGGGTGCCCGCCGTCGACACCGGGGCCGGATTCGCCTGTGCCGTCCGCGAGTTGCTGAGGCGGCCGGAGGGGACCCGGCGCGCGGCCGCCCGGGCGCAGGCCGAGCGGTACGGCTGGTCAACCGCGGTGGCGGCCTTCCTGGCAGCGCATGGCGTACGGAACTCCGAAGCGGCCGAGGGGGGTTGGGATGAGCGTGCTGGACACCGGGCCTGACCGGGCGGCGGAGGAACGACCGGCGTCGGGCGAGCTGCTGCGCTTCGTCGCGCTCGGGGACTCGCTCACGGAGGGGATCGGGGACCAGGTCGGCGAGGAGTGGCGCGGCTGGGCCGCCATGCTGGCGCACACGCTGGCAAGGGGCGGCCGGGAGGTCGAGTTCACCAACCTGGCGTACAGCGGGGCACTGACGGCCGACCTGACGACACGTCAGCTCCCGGCGGCGCTGGCCGCGCCGCCCCAGCTCGCGGCCGTGGTGGTCGGCGGCAACGACACCCTGCGGACGGGCTTCGACATCCGGCGCACCACCCTGGAACTGGACGCCACCCTGGGTGAACTCTCCGCCCACGGAGCCGTGTTGCTGACCGCCTGCCTGCCCGACCCCGGCACCCTGCTCCGGCTCCCGGCGCCGCTCGCCCGCCCCCTGGCCCGCCGGATGCGGGCGGTCAACACCGTGGTGCACGCGCTCACCGCCCGGCACCGGGCGGTACACCTGCACATCGCCGACCTGCCCTGGTGCGCACAGCGCGGGCTCCTGAGCGTCGACCGCCTCCACCCCAGTGCCGAGGGACACCGCCTGATCGCGCGCCGCTTCCACGACCTGCTCACCGAAGCCGGCCATCCACTCGGCCCGCCACCCGCCACCGAAGCCGCCGAACCTCCGCCGGGCCTGGCCGCCGACCTGTGGTGGATGGCCACCAAGGGCACCCGCTGGGTCATCGCCCGCAGCACCGACCTCCTGCCGGGCCTGCTCGCCCTGGCGGCGGCCGAGGGCCTCGCCCGCCTCCGCGGGGCGAGCGGGCGGCACGACGAGCAGATGGCCCGGGCGGCGGCGCAGGCGCTGGCGTCGCTGGGGTGAGGCGTCGGCCCTGGCGGGTTGATCGAAGTGGCGCCCCGGGGGAACCATCACTGCGGCCGGGGATGTCGCCCCGGATGGAGCATTGTCGTGCGGCAGTGGTGCGGAGGAGTGCTCGGTGGAGGAGTGCGTGACGGAGGGAGCCGGGGTGGAGGCGTCGAAGGCGCGGGGGCGGGAGGTCCTGGCGGCGGCCGGGGTGCTGTTCCCGGATGAGCGGGGGCGGCTGCTGGTCGTACAGCTTCCGTACGATCGGCGGCATCCGGTGGCGATCCCGGGTGGCGGGTGGGAACCGCAGGACCGGTCGCCGAGGGAGACCGCCGTACGGGAGGTCGAGGAGGAGCTGGGGTTCACCCCCAGGTTGGGGCCACTGGCCTGTGTCGACTGGGCGGTGTCGAGCCGCCGGCCACCGATCGTCGCGTACCTGTACTGGGCGGAGCCGCTGACCGCCGAGCAGGTGGCGGCCATCCGGCCGGACGCCGCGGAGATCGGGGCGTGCGCCTGGGCCACGACGGAGGAGGTGGGGCACGCGCTCGCGCCCCGGCTGTCCCGGCGAGTGACGGCCTGTCTGCGGGCGCCGCGCGCGGCCGGCCCGCTGGAGCTGGAGGACAGTCGGCCCGTCGGGCACACGCTCGACCACGTGACGACGGACGGGCCCGTACCCGAGTACATCGGGCTGGCCGCCGTACCGATGCCGGACGGCGTGTCCCCCTTCCAGCCGGCGCCGCCGATGGACCGGGACACCTACTACGCCACCCGGCCGCGGATCCGGGCGAAGGCGCGGGCACTGTTCACCGACGGTAACGATCGGGTGCTGCTGGTGCGGTTGCGGCCGTGGGACGGGCCGCGCGGGCAGGTGCCGTACTGGACGCTGCCGGGCGGCGGGGTCGAGGCGGACCGGGAGGGGCCGCGGGCGGCTGCCCGGCGGGAGATCCGCGAGGAGCTGGGGTGGGAGGTCGAGCCCGGGCGACTGCTGGCGCTGGACTGGCAGCCGGGGACGGCGGCCGACCCCGGTGCCGATCCGGCGACCGGCCGGGACACCGCCGTGCTGGTGTACGTGTTCGACGGCGGCACGGTGACGCAGGAGCTGCTCGGCTCGATCGCCCTGCAGGAGCAGGAGTTGATGGAGTGGCGGCTCTGCGACCCGGCCGAGGCGCGGGCGCTGCTGAACGGGCCGTCCTGGAGCCGTACGGCCGCCGCGCTGGCCGCCCGGGAGCGGGTGGGCGGACCGGTCGAGCTGGTACGCGGGCGGGCGATGGATCAGGACGTGGCCGGTGGCTGACACCGGGGGCATGTGGAACGGGATCAGCGAGGTGCTGGCCGGTCGGCGGGTGGCGACGGTGAGCGGCGGCGACCGGCTCGACCTGCGACTCGACGGACCGGTGACCGTCCGGGTGACGCACGAGTTCCGCTTCGCGGTGCCGTCCTTCACCGCGCCGGCGGAGGTCGAGCACTACTTCCCGGCGCTGACCTTCCGTCCGACCCCCGCCCTGCTGGCGCTGGTCGGCCGGACCGTCGACACCGCCCGGATCACCCTGGCCGGCGGCCTGGAGCTGGGCTTCGCCGAGGGCGGTGCGCTGTCCGTCCCGCCGCACGCCCTGCTCGCGCCGTGGAGCGTGCGGACCGCCGAGGGCGCGGTGTGCGCGGGCCTGCCGGGCGGCGAGGTGCGGTGGACGGAGCCCGGCGGCGCCTGAGCCGCCGCCGGGGTCCCGTCCTGCGCGGTCCGGACTCAGACCTCCAGGTCGGCCTCGACCTTGGTGAGCTGGTGGCGCGCCATCGCCAGGTTGGCGCGCCCCTTGTCCAGCGCGAGGTAGAGGAACAGGCCCTTGCCGGTGCGGCCGGTGAGCGGGCGGATCAGGTGGTACTGGCTGGACAGGGTGATCAGGATGTCCTCGATGCCGTCCTGGAGGCCGAGCATGTCCATGGTGCGCATCTTGGCGCGCACCACGTCGGTGTTCCCGGCCGCGGCGACGTTGAGGTCCAGACCGCCGGGGCCGTCGAGAGTGGCGAGCGCCATACCGCTGTTGTAGTCGACGAGGGCGGCGCCGATGGCGCCTTCGATCGTGGTCATGGCCTGCTTGAGCGCGCCGGCTGCGTCGGTCATTTCTTTCAACTCCTGTTGGTCGGTGGGGTGGTGGGGCTAGCTGGGTCGGGCCGGTTGGCCCGACCGCGGTTTCGGATGGTCGGTCGGTCCGGTGGTCGAGGTCAGCCCGTGTCGCGCGGGTCCTTGGGCACCAGGGCGTCGTTGAGCAGTTCGGCGATGCGCCGCGCGCAGCGGCGGGCCTCCAGATGGAGCCGGCCGACGTTGACGTCCGGGTGCGCCAGCAGGGTCAGCACGCAGCTGCCGCCGGCGGCGTAGGTGGCGACGTAGCCGTGCTCTCCGCGTACCAGCGACTCGCGGAACTCGCCCTGGCCGGTGGTGTCGGCGAGCCGTTGGGCCAGCGAGAGCGAGGCCGCCGTCATCGCGGCGAGCCCGGAGGGTTCGGTCCCGTGGGTGTCGTGGGCGACCAGCAGGCCGTCCACGCTGGCCACCAGGCCGCCCGCGAGGTGCGGGACGCGCCGCTTGACGGCGCGGATTTCGGCGAGCAGCTCGGTCTCCAAGGCGATCAGTTGTCTCCTTCCGACACGCTGCTTGAGCGCCCGCCTCATGGCCGGTACGGCGGGGTCGCGGGCGGAGGGTTGCTCAAAGTCGGGCCTCCAGAAGGTCTCGGACCCGGGTCAGCAGCGCGATGTCCGGGTCGGGGACGGTCAGCGGGTGGGCCGCTGCCGTGGCGGGCGGGCGGTCGGGACGGGTGGGCACGGCGGCTGCGGCTTCCGGACGGACGGCTGCCGCGGCCCCGCGGAGGGTCGCCCCGGGGACCCGGCGGTGCAGGCCCCCGGCCGCTCCGCGCCCTCCCTGCGGGGGGACTTCGGGCCTCACGGCCGTCGGCGCGGCGTGCCGCGGGGCGTCGGGGCGGAGAGCGTCGACGGGAGGTGCGTCGGGCCTGGGAGCCTCGGGCCGCGGGGCGTCCAGCAGTCCGGCGGCGGCCAGGCGGCGGACGTCCGCCGTCACGCCGAAGCCGGAGCGGCCGAGCAGCCGGGCCAGGTCCGCCGGGGTTCTTCGGCCGTCGGCGTGGTCCAGCAGTTCGCGCCGGCGGCGGCCGGGCGGACGATGGGAGGGGCGCCGGGTGTGCTCAACCGGGCGGACGGGAGCGGTGTCGAGCTGCGGCCACGGCCAGATCCGGTCGAGGAGTCGGCTCCGGCGTTCGACCTCGCGGTGCAGCCGCGCCGGGTCGACCGCCGCCACCGGTCCGAGCCAGTGCCGGGCATCGGGCTCGAACCGCCAGGTGCCGCCCGCCCGGTCCGCCAGGGTGAAGTAGGCGGCGTCGAACAGCGTTCCCAGGTGGCCGAGTTCGAGCTCGCCCCGGGTGATCAGCCCGCGTTCGACCAGCGCCTCGCCGACCCGGCCCCGGGGGCCGTGGAGGCGGAGGAGGTCCGCCCAGCCCTCGGGGGTGATCCGCCCGCAGCCGGTGAGCAGGTCGGCCAGGCCGGGTGAGCGCGGGGACTCGGCGGCGGTCACCTGGCCGTCGACCAGGTGGAGGCTGCCGAGCGGGCCGTACAGGGCACCGGTGGCGCGGCGGGCGGCGAGCAGGGCGACCGCCTCGCCCGGGGTCCCCGGCCGGGCGGGTCCGGCCGGCGCGACGGGTCCGGTCGGCATCGTCGATTCCGTTCGTTCCGTCGCGGTTGGGGCGGTGGCGGGCTCGACCGAGGAGGCCGAGGCGGTGGCGCCCTTGGCCGTGAGCGGATTGGCGGTGGGGGGATCGGTCATCGGGGGCTTGGTCACGGGGGGTTCGGTCATGGGGGGCGGGGCGGCGGAGGGCGCGGCGGTCACGCGGGCCGCCACCGGGGGGTGTCCGTCCGGCGGGCTGGCCGGATTGCGGTGGTCCGTACGGGCGTCACGCTCACCCCAGCACCAGCTCCTCGGCGAGCGCCTGGAGGCGGAAGCGGGCGACGGCGAGGTTGCCCTCCGCACGGTCCAGCCAGAGGTGCAGTACCAGACGGCTGTCGAAGACGGTGTCAATGAAGCGGATCAGGTGGTAACTGCGGCCCGCGGTGACGATGATGTCCTCCAGCGGCGACCGCCGGTCCTCCGCCACGGTGAAAGTCTGACTCTCAACGGCCGCGCGTACCAGGTCGGTTGCCTCGGCGGCCGAGGTCTCGTGCTCTCCGGTCGGGCTGTCTCCGAGGCTGCCGAGGGCGAGTCCGCTGCTCCAGTCGACCAGGCTCGCGGCGCGGGCGCCGGCGATCGCCATCGCTCCGGAGAGACATTCGTCGATACCCGGCACACCGGCTCCTTCGCGGGGTCTGGGGTGGCCGGGCGCAGCGCGGTTCCGGCCGGATCGCCACCAGCAGTGGCAGGTTCGACACGGAAGGCTACTGCCGGTTTCCATATGACGAACATTCCAATGGCATATTCACACCGGCAGCAGCAAATTCCAGCCAAGATGTGACGATGCGTCATCCTTGCCTGACAGGCAGAACCGCTGGCCGGTCGGCCATCACCGAGCGCCGCCCGTCAGCCACCTGGCACGGGACCTTGGCTGATACCGGGCTGAGCGACAGGGTTTCGGAGCCGAAAGTGCGATAAGAGGACGCGAGCGATGGAGCGTCGACGCCGGGCAGTCGTGTCGGTCCGGGCCAGGGCGGACAGGTCGAGTCCGGGCGGACACGACGAAGGGGCTCGTTCCGCTGGACGGAACGAGCCCCTTCGGGTGGAGCGCCAGGCCCGGGTCGCACGGACTCTTCCTACTGAAAGTAGGACGTGCTCTGGTAGCACCGCTGACGCCTGTTCGAGAGATCCCCGCTTCGGAAGATCATTTCCTCTCGACGGGAAGAACAGTAGCAGCTCATCACCCCTGGTCAGAAATCGCCGCCGGTCGAACGTCACCGCTCCGGCCGGCCCGGCTCACGCGCGGCCCAGCGGTGCCCGGTAGCCGGCGATCAGGGGTGTAGGCCGGCCGTACCGCTGTACGGCCGGCCAGGGGTCGCGCTACTCGTTCGGGATCGGCTCCATGATGAACCCGAGGCGAGGCGCCACAGGCTCACCATCAGCCCGAACAACCGGCAAGCCAAACGCAGGCTCAGGGTCGGGACACTCCTGCTGCTGCCGGTACCACGCGACGACATTCGCGTAACGCGGGCTGATGTACTCACCCATCAGGGCACCTCCTATCGGCTGCCCAGCAGCGTACGCGCCAGCTAGACAAGCGCCGGCTTGTTACAGGGCTTCTCCGGCTTCGGCATCGGCCGGATGCTGCAGCTCGGCGCGTGCTGGCAGTTCGCCGCCACGGACACCAGACTGTCGTCCGTCGGCGCCCGCCACAGCTCCGGGTCGACATCGAACCCCTCCACCCTGATCGCGTCCTGCGTCTGCTCCAGGATGTCCGGGTCGAAGTTGTCCGGGTCGAAGCCGGGGCTGTGGTGGACGAACTGGCCCGCCCGACCGCAAAGCTCGGCGTAGACCTCGGTGTGGACGATGAGCGCGTGCCAGCCCTCGTCCACGATCCGGGACGGCGCCATCGCCAGGTGCGGCCTACGGGCGCCCGTGACGACGAACGCGAGCGCTTCTCGCACGATGCGCTCAGCCATCGAGACGGCCATACCCTCGTTGTTGTCGAGCACGGTCGCGACGACGGAATCGAACGTCGTCGCGCTCACGAGCTGCCCCAAGGCCGTCGGGATCATCGGCCCGGGGCCGGGCGGTCCGGGCGGCGGCTGGGGCGGTTGAGTGGTCATGATGGTGCTCCTCTCGGTGGTATCGAGTGGTGCGGCCTCCCGGGCCTGGTGTCGTCGCCAGGCCCGGGAGGAGAAAGAGGGCGATCGGGGCATGTCGTCCTGATCGCGGTGATGCGGGTTCGGCTGGCAGTGCAGGACCAGGGCAATGTGGGCGGTTAGGTCCGCGGACCAGGGGCCCCAGCCCCACTTCCGGCACGTCACGCACTGCCCGTACTCGCTTGAGGCAACCGGGTCCCCGCCGGCGGCGCTCACTCGGCGCCTCCAGGCAGGTTGCGGGCGCAGGAGCACCCACGGTGGCCGCAGAGGCACACCAGCACCCTCGCGCCGGCCTCGTCCCACAGGCCACCGGGACAGGCCCAGTGAGCATCGAACTGACACTCGGCGCTGACGTAGCGTCCGGCCCGGTCGATGTCCAGCGTGATGACGACACCGGAAGGCGTATCTGGCCTGCCTACCACGGTGGTCATGACCTCACCGCCCTACCCTGCCCCGCCCGCCAGACACGGACGATCGCCGTCCCTCCCCCGGTGAGATCGAGCGGCAGGTCCACCGCACCCCTATCGTCGAGCAGTCGCTCCATCTCCAAGGTGCTGCCCTTGCCCAGCAGGCAGTGCATCGCTCGGTACTGGTACTCGCCGATCGGGAGCTGGCGCACGACCTGCCACAGGGTGGTCAACGCAGTCTCGAACGGCAGAGCTGTCGGCGGCAGGCGGTCATCCACCGCCACCGTCAGGTCTCCGTCATCGCTGGTCATGACGAGAGGATCGACCCGAGCCCCGGAATCCGGCAATGACGGCCCCGCTATGAAAAGAACGCACCTTCACCACGCCGTTGAGAACAGCGGCCGCGGGTTCACCACGGCGTGATGAAACGGGCCCAGACGTCGGCCCTGCATGGCCTAACGTTGAGTCACATCACCCACGCCGGACCCGGAGCCGCTGATGCCCCGCGCCACCGTCCGACAGGACGCCGCCCGACTCGTGGCCCAATCCGATGCATCCGGCTGGAGCTCCTGGCAGCTCGTGCAGTCGATCGCGAGCCAATGCGGTGTCTCTCTCCTCCAGGCCGCCCGGCTCGCCCGGGGCTGGACGCTCCAGGACGCCGTGACGGCTCTTACCGAGGTCGGACAGCGTGCGACTGTGCAGCAGCTCTCCTCCTGGGAGCAGGGCACCAGCAGGCCCAGCGACCCGCGCCTCGACGGACTCTGCCGTCTCTACCAGACCCGTCCCGACCGGCTCGGATTCGGCATCGACTACACGCCTTCCGGCACCGAGCAGCACCCCGCCACTGTCCCGACCACCCGCGACGAACACGCTGCCGAACCGCCAGTCGCAGCGGACGCCCGGCACGCCATACTCCGCAGCCTGTTGGGCTCGGCAGGGGTCACACTCCCGACCCCGGTTCTGACCGCCCTGGCCAGCGTCCGCCAGGAGATGACGCAGACCCTCACCGGCTCGGTCGCGGACACCACCATTGACCAGTGGGAGGACAGCGCCACCGAGTACGGACAGGCCTACCAGCACACCCCGCCCGCGGAGATCCTCGGCGGCGCGGTTCTGGACTTCGCAGAGGTTCAACTGCTGCTGGGCCGGAGCCAGCACGCAGACCACCGTTCTCGGCTCTGCCACGTGGCCGCCCGCCTCGCCGCCACCACAGGCATCGCTCTCGTCGCCCTCGGCGAGCACCGAGAGGCCCGCGGGTGGTTTCGATGCGCCCAGCTCGCCGCCGAGGAGACCGGCGACCGGGCCCTCCGCGCGTGGCTGGTGGCCCGCGAGGCCGTGATCCCCTTCTATTTCGGGGCACCTGCCTCAGCCGGCCGCCTGGCTGAGCGCGCCCGGCTCCTGGCCGGCAACACTCCCTGTACCACCGCCGCGTGGGCTCCCGCCCTCGAAGCCCGCTCGCTCGCCCGCATGGGACGCACCGACGACGCCCGCCAGGCCATGACACTGGCCGAGCGAGCATTCGCCCGCCTCGACAGCAGCCACACCAGCGACCTCGCCTACGGCTACACCGAACGTCAACTCCGCTGGCACATCGGCAGCATGTACACCACCCTCGGCGACACCCGTCGCGCACAGCTCGCCCTCGACGAGGCCCTCTCCCTATACGCCCCCGATGAACACCTCGACCGGGCACTCATCGCGATGGACCAGGCGACAAGCCTGATCGGAGTCGGCGAGATCGCAACGGCTGCGCAGGTCGGCATGCTCGCCCTCGGCACCATCCCGGCCGAACATCGGACCGGCATCGTCGTCTCCAGGGCCCGGGACGTGGTCGCCGCCATTCCCGCACGAGCGGCCCGGATACCGCTGGTGGCCGACCTCTGCGAGTTGATCGCCACGGAGGCCGTGCCAGCCCTGGCCGGCTAAGGACGGCGCGCCAGCACCTGCAGCAACCCAGTAACCGCAACACCGGCCACGATTTCCCGGGCGTCGATCATGCCCTGGATACGGTCCAGCGGGATCCACTCGATCCGGTCTGCCTCGTGGGTGTCCACCGGCGGTGCGACGTAGGTCGCGCCGCGCGCGAGGAATACGTGGTGCTCGGCGTTGCTCATGCCGCCGATCGGCTGGTTGTAGGCGAGAGGCTCGACCGTATCCACCTGCCAGCCTGTTTCCTCCAGAACCTCGCGGGCCGCTGCGGCCTCCAGGGGCTCGCCCGGTTCAACGATGCCCGACGGGATCTCCCAGTTCCAGGTGTCAGTAGCGAACCGGTGGCGCCACATCATCAGAACCTCGTCCCGGTCGTTGAGGACCACGGTGGCCGCGACCGGGGCGAATCGGACCAGATGGTGCTCATAGCGGGCACGCCCCGGCGGCTCGACATCGACGAGGTCCAAGTTCACCCATGGGCTGCTGTAGACGGAACGGCTGCCGTGAACGGTCCACTCGCTTCTCACAGGCACCTCATGATCTCGACGGGGCGGTCGGCGCCATCCTGCCAGAGGCACCTACGGTGGCGGCATGGCCGACATCGAACTCCCGGACGACCTGCTGCCCCTCCGCGCGGACCGGGCGATGACGACCACGCGCGAGCAGGGCGGGGATGTCGATGCAGCGCGCGAGGGTACGTCAGCGCCGCCCTCGCCCTCCGAGCCCACCCCATCTGGGAGGAGATCCGACAGGCCGGCCAGCACGCCAAGGCCTGGCAGACCTCCATGGACGCAGCCAAGAAGGCGCTCGACGACGACCAGGTCTGACCGGTTTGGTCACAGGTCGGCCAAACCGGCCAGGCCCGGTACCGTAGGCCGATACCGTCCCCCCACCACGAACGCCACGTCCCAGGGGGGACCATGCGCCGCACCACCCTCAGCCTCCTCGCCGTCGGCCTGCTCGCCGCGACCGCGGCCTGCTCCAGCAGTAGCTCGACGGCCAGCCCTGCCGCCGCAACCACCGCCCCAGCAGCCGGTACGGCGGCAGCCCCGGCCGCCTCGGCAAGCCCGAAGCAGGCCCAGCCCGCCGCTACGCAGGACGCGGCGGCCATCGCCGCCAAGATCCAAAAGGCAGTCCCGACAGCCAAGACCATCAAGGCCCTCACCGCCGACAACGACCCGAACCACCTGCTCGGCAAGCCACACCAGTACACGAGCGCGGCACGCATCGTCGACACCCGCACCGACAGCACCACAGAGGGCATCGACAGCGGCGCCGTCGTCGAAGTCTTCGCCAACGAAGCCGACGCCAAGGCCCGCCACGACTACATCGACGCCATCGGCAAAGCCCAGCCGATCTTCGCCGAGCAGGACTTCCTCCACGGCCCAGTGCTCGTACGAGTCGCCAAGGCCCTCACCGCCGCGCAGGCCGCCGAGTACGACAAGGCCGCCGGCTGAAGCTGATACGCGACGAAGCACCCCCGCTCTCTGGATGAGAGCGGGGGCGTCGTGTTGAGCTGGGAAGTTTCGTGCGGTGACGCGGCCCGCCCCTATACGCCCGAAGCGGCTTCCGGCGCCACGCCCCGTGGCGCCATTCGCCGGAACGGGCGATCAGCAGCCGCGCTCCTGCGCCGGCGCCGCTACCGTCCGCGCCATGGAATCAATCCGCACCTACGAAGGCGACATTCGCCTCTGCCGCTCCTGCGGCCAGCCGTCCTACCTCGGAGAGCGGCGGCCGACGGACCGCCACCCGGCGCCGGGGGACGGCCTGGGCTCCGCGTCGGCTCCGGTGGACGAGCGCACGGGCACCTCCTTCGAGTCGGGGTCACGAGGACGCGCCCAGACTCTCCCTCCCACCCGTCATCGGGCATCTGACGGCGGACGTAACCTCGCGTGCTCCCGGGCGAGTACGCACCGGCGCCCCGCCACGGGCGGCGAACTCCCCCGGGAGTACCGGCGGCCCCGACGGAACGTCACCTCGGGCCACCCGGCCCGCCGGCTCCGGGCCCCGGGACAGGCCGCGAGCCTCAGTCCGTCACCGTGAAGTCGTGCGCCGCGCCGAGCCGGTGGAGCGAGTCCCGACCGGGGATCCCGTCCGCGGCCCCCGCCGTGTACCCGCAGCGCCGCTGCCAGCCCGCGTACGCGGTGACCGTAAGGTTGCCGAAGGAGCCGTCCACCCAGCGCTGTTCGAGCAACCCCTCGTCAGCCAGCGCCTGTTCGACGATCGCCACCTCGGCTCCGTACGTCAGGTGCCCCTGCTCGGCCCCCGGATCGCTGCGCGCCGCCGCCACCACGTGTGCCAGCGAGACGGTGCGCGGCCCGGGCAGGTAGCCGAGCAGCCGCCGCAGTGAGGCCTCGCCTGGAACGCCGTCCGCCGCCTGCCCGGTGTAGCCCAGGCTCTGCTGGTAGTCGGCGTAGTTCTCGGTGTCCGCGTCCGTCCAGTCCGGCCCGGGCCCGGACTGGTAGTGGGCGCCGAAGCCATGCCCGACCAGCGCCCGCCCGACGGTGGTCACCTGGTAGCCGTGGGCACCGTAGCCGTACGCCAGGCCGTTGATGTCGACCTGGTACCGGGCCGGGGTGGACGCCCCTCCCGGGGGCGGGGAGGGCGTGGAGCCGGAGCCGCCGGTGAAGGCGGGCCAGGAACCGGGATCGACGTGGTCGTTGAAGGGCACGTGGGCGTGGGCGTACCAGCCGCCGGCGGTCTCCCAGACCCGCTCGTCGCGGTGCTCGGAGAAGTCGGTCGGACGGCCCATCGGCCACACGTCGGGCACGCCCCAGGACGAGATCCAGGCGTGGATCCGGTCCCAGCCCGCGCACGGGGTGTCGACCAGTCGTGGGTAGACGGTGCCCTGGTAGCGGCAGTACGGGAAGAACACCGCCTCGATCTGGATCACCACCCGCCCGGCGCGGTTGGTGCGGGTCGGGCTCTGGGCCGGGCTGAGCAGGCTCTTCGAGCGGGAGTCGGCCGGGAACAGCTGCGCCGTACGACCGCTGAACGGGTCCCAGACCAGGTGCGGCGCGTCACCGGCGCCGCTGCCGGTGAAGTACCCGACGAGGTCCTCGTAGCTGCACCAGTCCTGCGGTGCGGCGGCGGTCGCGTTGCGGTCCCAGGTGATGTGCGCGATGGCCTTCGGCGGGTACTGCTGGTCGGTCGGCGCGTGGTCGCCGAGGTCGTGGATCTCGGCACCGGGCAGCCACAGCTCGGGCATGTGGACTCCTCCGAACGGCGTAAGGACGTCACTCGGAAGTATCGGCACGTACGCGTTCGGGGTTGACCCCCGCGGCGAGACGCGCGGCGGCGAACCGCCGGATCCCGCTCTGACGTTCGGATCATCGACGGCAATTCGCCACCCTGTGCGAGCCGCTCGCGCTCGGGGCGCGCATTCCACGCCGCCCACGGCGACCGCCCGGTCGAACCGCACCCGCCGTTCGTCCCCGACGTCCGGGGGCGGTTGCAGTTGCGTCTCCGTTCAGCTCGACGGGGGTGTGGAGCGGCCGCCGATCCGGGATCGTAGGGGCAACGACTCGTGCGGCGGGGGGAGTTGCCATGGGGGACGACCGGGACTTGGTAACGGGCGCGGTGGGGGCGCTGGTCCGGCTCGCCCAGGGGGCGGCCGGCGGGCCGGGGCAGGCGGTGGCCGAGGTGGTGCGGGCCCGGTTGCGGCTGATGCCGGAGGGGGCGCGGGCCGTGGCTGCGCTTGAGGCGAGCCCCCACGATCCGCGGGCTCGGGAGGGGCTGGCCTCCGCCGTCACCCGACTGCTGGCCACCGACGTGGCGTTCGCCCAGTACGTGGCGACCACCGACCTCGGAAGACCCGCCGACCCGACGACCGTCCAGCTACGGGTGGGGCCGGAGGCGGATCCGGCGACCGTCCAGCTGCGAACGGACTCCTCGGGGCCGAGCACCGTCCAGCTCCGGGTCGATCCGGCGGTCGCCCGTGCCCAGGCCCTGGCCGCCCGGCGCGGCAACACCGCGATCATCGTCGCGCTGGCGCTGGTCCTGATCGCCGCCCTGGTCGCGCTCGGGATCCACCTCGGTTCGCGCCCGCTGCTGCACCCCAACGGCCCCGACTTCGCCCACGCCGCGCGGACCATCCGCGACCCCGCGCAGATGCAGGGGGTGCTGCCGGACGTGGCGGCGATGCCGGGCGGCTGGCAGGTGGAGAGCGGGCCGCAGTCCGGGGCCGGTTCCGGGGCCGACGTGCCCTGTCTGCTCCCGGACGCCTGCGACCGGCAACTCGCCTACGCCACCGTGACCTTCCGTGCCGTACCCGTCCAGTCCGTGCAGTTCACCGTGGTCACCTTCGCCTCCCCCGAGACGGCCGGCCAGGCCTTCGCCGGCAGGCTCGCCCTCGTCGACGGCGATGGCGACGCGACTGCGGTGACCATCCCCTCGATCGGCGACCAGAGCGCCGCCCGGGAGCGCGGTTCGTCGATGGCGGAGGCGCTGGTCCGGGTCGGCTCGACGCTGCTGTACGTACGCGACCAGGGCCCGGGGGCGGCCGTCGCGACACCCGCCCTGACCCTGTTCGCCCGGCTGCTCGCCGCGCGCGCCCAGCAGGCCCAGGACGGCCGCACCCCGGACGCGGCCTTCCACGCCGACGTCACCTGACCGACGAGGAGACCGCCGCACGGCGGCACCACACGCCCCACACACCCCACACGCCCCGCAGGCCCCACCCGGCCTGCGGGGCGTTCCGTCTGCCGCCGCGCCCGCCACCCGACGCCCGGCCACCCATGTCCTCCGAATGCATGTATCGCTCTCTTGACTGGCGTCACGAGAGCGCCATACTGGCTCTACTCCCGCTCGCCCGATGAGGTGCCCGCCCATGGAGCTCTCCCCCTCAGCACATGTGGACACGTTCAGCCGCGACCATCTCCCACCCTTCGACCAGTGGCCCGAACTCCTCTTCGAACTACCGGAGTTGGCCTACCCCGACCGCCTGAACTGCGCGGCCGCCCTGCTCGACGACACGATCGCCCGCCTCGGCCCCGACCGCCGCTGCCTGCTCACCCCCACCGACCGGTGGAGCTACGGCGACCTGCGCGACCACGCCGACCGGATCGCCCGGCTGCTGACCGACGACCTGGGTCTCGTCCCCGGCAACCGGGTGTTACTACGCGGCCCCAACACCCCCTGGTTGGCGGCTTGTTGGCTCGGCGTCCTGAAGGCCGGCGGGGTGGTCGTCACCACCGTGCCGCTGCTGCGCGCCACCGAGCTGACCGAGCTGATCCGAGTGGCCCGGCCCACCGTCGCCCTGTGTGACCACCGCTTCCTCGCCGAACTCCACCAGGCGAACGCCCCCGACCTGCGCGTACTCCCCTTCGGCGGCACCGGCCCCGAGGACCTCACCGAACGCTCCGCCACCCAGCCGCGCGGCTTCACCGCCGTACCGACCGCCGCCGACGACGTCGCGCTGATCGCCTTCACCTCCGGAACCACCGGCCGCCCCAAGGCCACCCTGCACTTCCACCGCGACGTGCTGGCCAACGCCGACACCTTCTCCCGCCACCTGCTCCGCCCCACCCCCGACGACCTGTTCGCCGGCACCCCGCCGCTCGGCTTCACCTTCGGCCTCGGCGGCCTGCTGGTGTTCCCGCTGCGGGCCGGCGCCGCCAGCCTGCTGCTGGAGCAGGCCACGCCCGACCAGCTCGCCGAGCAGGTGGCCCGCCACGGCGTGAGCGTGCTGTTCACCGCGCCGACCGCCTACCGGACGATCCTGGCCGCCGGGCTGGCCGACCGGCTGGCCGGTGTGCGGCGCTGCGTGTCGGCCGGCGAGCCGCTGCCCGCCGCCGTCTGGGAGGCCTTCCACGAGGCCACCGGGAAACGGCTGATCGACGGCATCGGCGCGACCGAGCTGCTGCACGTGTTCATCTCGGCCGCCGAACAGGACATCCGCCCGGGCTCCACCGGCCGCCCCGTGCCCGGCTACCGGGCGGCGATCCTGGACGAGCACGGCGACCCGGTGCCGGACGGCCGGCCCGGCCTGCTCGCGGTCAAGGGCCCGACCGGCTGCCGCTACCTGGACGACGAGCGCCAGCGCGGCTACGTCCGCAACGGCTGGAACCTCACCGGAGACACCTACGTCCGCGACCGGGACGGCTACTTCTGGTACCAGGCGCGCCACGACGACATGATCGTCTCGGCCGGCTACAACATCGCCGGGCCCGAGGTGGAGCAGGCGCTCGCCGGCCACCCCGCGGTGGCCGACAGCGCCGTCGTCGGCGCGCCGGACGAACGGCGCGGCACGGTGGTCAAGGCGTACGTGGTGCTGCGCGAGGGCGTGTCCGCCGGGCCGGAGACGGCCAAGGAGCTCCAGGACCACGTCAAGCGCACCATCGCACCGTACAAGTACCCGCGTGCCGTGGAGTTCGTCACCGAGCTGCCGCGCACCCCGACCGGCAAGCTGCTGCGCGCCGAACTCCGCAGGAGGTCCGCCCTGAAACCCGCCAGCGTCACCATCGAGCGCCGGGTCGAGTGGTCCGACACCGACGCGGCCGGGCACTACCACTTCTCGGCCGTCCAGCGCTGGGCCGAGGCCGCGGAGGCGACGCTGCTGCGCCGGCTCGGGCTGGCCGAGCTGTTCGGGCGGATCCCCCGGGTGCACTTCGAGGCGGACTACCGCGAGCGGCTCTGGTTCGGGGACGTGGTCCGCACCGAGCTGCGGGTGCTCCGGGTCGGCGGCTCCTCGCTGCACTACGCCTTCGAGGTGCACGGCCCGCAGGGGCTGGCCGCCAGCGGCCGGATGTCGGTGGTGCACGCCGCCCCGCACTCCAAGGGCGCCGAGCCCTGGCCCGCACCGGTGCGCCGGGCGCTGACCGAGGCCGGCCCGCAGCAGGCGGAGGTGCTGGCGTGACGACCGGGGCAGGCATGACGGGCGGAGCGGGTATGGCGGCCGGGGCAGGCCTGACGGCCGCGGCCCGCCGGATCGCGGTGCTCGGCGCCGGCCCGGGCGGGCTCTACTTCGCCGCCCTGGCCAAGCAGTTGGCACCGTACCGGGAGATCACCGTGTTCGAACGGGACGCCCGGGAGGACGAGTTCGGCTTCGGCGTGGTCTTCTCCGACGAGACCCTGGACGGCATCGCCCAGGCCGACCCGGCGGTCTTCGCCGCGATCAGCACCGAGTTCGCCCGCTGGAGCGACATCGACATCCGCTACGCCGGGCAGGTCCGCACCAGCGGCGGCCACGGCTTCGCCGCCCTGGACCGAAACCGCCTGCGCGCCATCCTGCAACAGCGCTGCGCGGAGCTGGCGGTGGACGTGCGCTACCGCACGCCCGCCCCACCGGTCGAGCAGCTGTCAGCCGAATACGACCTGGTGGTGGCCGCCGACGGCATCCACTCCGCCACCCGGGCGGCCCACCCGGACACCTTCCGCACCGAGCTGGACGAGCGGGACTGCCGCTACATCTGGCTCGCCACCGACCGGGTCTTCGAGGCCTTCACCTTCATCGTCGAGGAGTTCGACTTCGGCGTGCTGCAGGTGCACGCCTACCCGTACAGCCCGACCCGCTCCACCTTCATCGTCGAGATCGCCGAGGACGCCTGGCGTCGCGCCGGCTTCGAGGCCTTCGCCGCCCGGGAGTTGGCACGCGGCGAGAGCGACGAGGAGAGCGTGAACCGCTGCGCCGAACTGCTCGCCGGCCACCTGGACGGCCACCGGCTGATCCCCAACGCCTCCCGCTGGATCCGCTTCACCACGGTACGGAACGCCAGTTGGCGCCACCGCAACGTGGTACTGCTCGGTGACGCCGCGCACTCCGCGCACTTCTCGATCGGCTCGGGCACCAAGCTGGCCCTGGAGGACGCCCTCGCCCTGGCCGCCGCGCTGAGCGAACAGCCCACCCTGGACGGCGCCCTGGCCGCCTACGAGGCCGAGCGCCGGCCGGTGGTCGAGTCCACCCAGCGGGCCGCGCAGGCCAGCCTGGAGTGGTTCGAGACCGTCGGGCGCCGCACCGGGCAGGGCATCGACCAGTTCGCCTTCAACCTGCTCACCCGCAGCCGCCGGGTCACCTACGGCAATCTGCGCGCCCGCGACCCCGCCTTCGTGGACGCGGTGGACGCCGCCGTCGGCGGCTCGCCCGGGGTGCCGCCGATGTTCCGGCCGCTGAAGCTCGCCGCGCTGGAGCTGCGCAACCGCGTCGTGGTGCCCCCACTCGCCACCTTCACCTCCCCCGACGCGCTGCCCAGCGCCTTCGACCGGGCCCAACTGACCGCCCACGCGCTCGGCGGCGCCGGACTGGTGCTCGCCGGAATGACGGCCGTCAGCCCCGAGGGCCGGGCCACCGACCGCTGCCCCGGGCTGTGGAGCGACCGCCAGGAAGCGGCCTGGACCGAACTCCGCGACGCGGTACGGGCGGTGAGCGACACCCCGGTCGGCCTCCAGCTCACCCACGCCGGCCGCCGGGCCGCGACGACCGTGCCGGGACCGGACGGCATCGGCCGCCCGCTCGCCGAGGGCTGGCCGCTGCTCGCCGCCTCGCCGCTGCCCTGGGACTCCGACAGCCCGACCCCGCACGAGGCCAACGAGGTCCAACTCGCGGCCGTCAGCGCCGACTTCGCCGCCTCCGCCGAGCGGGCCGCCCGGGCCGGATTCGACGTGCTGGAGCTGCAGTTCGGCCACGGGCACCTGCTCTCCTCCTTCCTCTCCCCGCTCACCAACCACCGCACCGACCACTACGGCGGCCCGCTCGCCCACCGGCTGCGGCTGCCCCTGGAGGTGCTGGCCGCCGTCCGCGCCGTCTGGCCCGCCGGCCGGCCGCTGCTGGTACGGATCTCGGCCGCCGACTGGGCCCCCGGCGGCACCACCGAGGCCGAGGCGGTGGCGATCTGCCGCGCGCTGGCCGACGCCGGCGCGGACGCCCTGGACGTGTCCACCGGCGAGGTCGTCTCGCACCAGCGGCCGCCGTACGGACGCGGCTACCAGACGCCGTTCGCCGAACTGATCCGCGCCGCCACCGGGCTGCCCACCATCGCGGTCGGCGCGATCTCCGGGCACGACGACGCCGACTCCGTGCTGCTGGCCGGCCGCGCCGACCTGGTCGCGATCGGCCGGGCCCACCTCCACGACCCGCTCTGGACCCTGCACGCCGCCGCCGACCAGGGCTACACCGGCCCGGGCGCCCGCTGGCCCGAGCCGTGGCGGGCGGGCAGCCGCAAACCGCCCGGCCCCGGCGCCGACCGGGTCGCCCCGCGGCTGCACCTGCTGCGCGAGCCCGCCCCACCCGTCCACCGCCGCTGGCTGCCCGTTCGAGCCGAGGAGTGAGCATGCCGGACCTGCCCCGCTTCACGGCCGCCGCCGTGCAGGCCGCCCCGGTCTACCTGGACCCGGCCGCCACCGTGGACAAGGCCGTCGCCCTGATCCACGAGGCCGCCGACCACGGCGCCGGACTGGTGGTCTTCCCCGAGGTCTTCGTCCCCGGCTACCCCTACTGGAACTGGACGATGACCCCGGTGCAGGGCTCGCCCTGGTACGAGCGGCTCTATCGCGCCGCCGTGGACGTCCCCGGCCCGTACGTGGACACCCTGCGGGCCGCCGCCCGGCAGACCGGGGTGGTGCTGGTGATCGGCGTCAACGAACGCGGCCGGCACAGCCTCGGGGTGCTGTACAACACCCTGCTGATCATCGGCTCGGACGGCGAACTCCTCGGCGCGCACCGCAAACTGGTACCCACCTGGGCCGAGAAGCTGACCTGGACCCAGGGCGACGGCAGCTCGCTGAAGGTCCACCGCACGGCCGTCGGCCCGCTCGGCGCGCTGGCCTGCGGCGAGAACACCAACACCCTGGCCCGCTTCACCCTGCTGGCCCAGGGCGAACTGGTCCACGCGGCGAGCTACATCGCCCTGCCGGTGGCCCCCGAGGACTACGACATGGCCGAGGCGATCGCGCTGCGCGCCGCCGCCCACTGCTTCGAGGGCAAGCTGTTCACCGTGGTCTCCTGCTCCACGATCTCACCCGAGATGGTGGAGCTGATCGCCGGCGAGGACCAGCAGGTCCGCAAGCAGCTCGCCCGCCCGCACAACGCGCTCTCCGGCATCTTCGGCCCGGACGGCCGGGCGGTCACCGAGCCGCTGGTGGACGAGGAGGGCATCGTCTACGCCGAAATCGACCTCGGCCGCTGCATCCAGCCCAAGCAGATGCACGACATCGTCGGCCACTACAACCGCTTCGACGTGTTCCGGCTGCACGTGGACAACCGCCCGCTGCGGCCCCTGGTGCTCCCCGAGGAGGAGACATGACCGGCGAAAACAGCTACGACGACGACCGGATCGGCCGCGCGAGGGTCAACGACAGTCCCGAACTACGCGCCTACTACGATGAGTTGGCCAAGCACGAGGCCGGCGCTCTGTGGACGGTGGCGAACGAGATCGAGCCCTGGTACCCGCAGCCCCGGTCCGTCCCGGTGCTCTGGCGCTTCGCCGACCTGCGCCCCCTGGTCCGCAAGGCGCTCCCACTGGTGAAGGCCGACGAAGCCGGCCGCCGGGTGGTGATGCTGGTCAACCCGGGCCGCCGCGAACTCAGCGCCGCCGTCGGCCTGTTGTACACCGGCCTGCAGATCATGGGCCCCGGCGAGGCGATGACCGCGCACCGCCACCAGGCCTCCGCGCTGCGCTTCGTCCACGAGGGCGCCGGCGCCTGGACCGTCGTCGACGGGCAGAAGCTCAAGGTCGGCCCGCGCGACTTCGCGATCACCCCCAACAACACCTGGCACGAGCACGGCAACGAGGCCGAGGACAACCCGGTGATCTGGCAGGACGGCCTGGACATCCCGCTGGTCAACACCCTCGACGCCAACTTCTACGAGGTCCACCCCGAGCTCTATCAGCGGCCCGGCCCGGTGGTGAACTCCTCGCTGCTCAGCTACGGCGGCAACCTGCTCCCGTACGGCGTCGAGAAGTGGACCCGGCCGTACTCCCCGCTGCTCGGCTGGCCCTGGGAGCCCAGCTACCACGCGCTGTGCCAACTCGCCCGCGCCACCGAGGGATCGCCCTACGACGGTGTGGTGATGGAGTACACCAACCCGGTCACCGGCGGCTCGGTGATGCCCACCATGGCCGCTCACCTGCAACTCCTGCGCCCCGGCCAGGCCACCCGCGCCCACCGGCACACCGGCTCGGTGGTCTACACCGCGGCCAAGGGACGCGGCGTCTCGGTGATCGCGGGGCAGCGCTTCGAGTGGCAGCAGGGCGACATCTTCGTCGTCCCGTCCTGGGCCTGGCACGAGCACGCGAACCTCGACCAGGGCGAGGACGCCTGCCTGTTCTCCTTCAACGACTTCCCGGTGATGCACTCGCTCGGCCTCTACCGCGAGGAGGCCTACCCGGACCACGACGGACACCAGCCCACCACCGCCTCGTAACACCCGACACGGGAGCCCCGCAACCATGCACCTGCTGACCTACTGCGCCGACGGCGACGACACCCCGCGCCTCGGCGCCCGGATCGGCCCCGACCGGGTCGCCGACCTGACCGCCCTCGCCACCGCCGCCGGGGCCCGACTCCCCAGCGACCTGCTCGGGTTGATCCGGGCCGGGGCGCCCGCGCTGGCCACCGCCCGCGAGCTGCTGGCCGGAACGCCGGACACCCGGCCGCTCTCCGAGGTCTCGCTGCGCGCCCCGCTGCGTCCGGGCAAGATCATCGGCATCGGCCTCAACTACGTGGAGCACGTGGCCGAATCGCACCGCAGCCTGGACACCGAGCGCGAACTCCCGGACCGCCCGGTCCTGTTCGGCAAGCCCGCCACCGCCGTCACCGGGCCGGGCCAGCCGATCCTGCACAACGCCGACGTCACCAAGCAGCTCGACTGGGAGTGCGAACTCGCGGTGGTGATCGGCGAACCCGCCTACCGGGTGGCCGAACAGGACGCCCTGCGGCACGTGTTCGGCTACAGCATCGTCAACGACATCAGCGCCCGCGACCAGCGCCGCTCCGGGCAGTGGTTCTTCTCCAAGGGCCAGGACAGCTACGCGCCGTTCGGCCCGGGCGTGGTCACCGCCGACGAGATCCCCGACCCCCAGCGGCTCGACCTCTCGCTGCGGGTCAACGGCGAGCTGCGGCAGAACTCCAACACCCGGTACATGCTGTTCGGCATCGCCCGGCTGATCGCCGACATCTCCTCCGGCATGACCCTGGAACCGGGCGATGTGATCTCCACCGGCTCCCCCTCGGGGGTGGGCGCCGGGATGGTCCCGCCGCAGTTCCTGCAGCCCGGCGACCTGGTCGAAGCCACCATCGAGCGGATCGGCACGCTCACCAACCCCGTGATCGACGCCCGCTGAGCGCCCGCAGAGCGCCCGCAGAAAGGAGCACCCGCTGATGCCGACGTACCGGATCGGCCAGATCGTCCCGAGCTCCAACGTCACCATGGAAACCGAGGTCCCCGCCCTGCTGCGGGCCCGGGAGGCGGTCGCCCCCGAACGGTTCACCTTCCACTCCAGCCGGATGCGGATGACCAGGGTCACCCCCGAGCAACTGCGCGCCATGGACGCCGAGTCCGACCGCTGCGCCGCCGAACTCTCGGACGCCCGGGTCGATGTGATCGGGTACGCCTGTCTGGTCGCGGTGATGGCCACCGGCCCCGGCTACCACCGCGAGGCCGAGCAGCGGCTGCACCGGCGCACGGCCGAGAACGGCGCGCCAGCGCCCGTGGTCACCAGCGCCGGCGCCCTGGTCACCGGCCTGCACACGCTCGGCGCCAAGAAGGTCGCCATGGTCACCCCGTACCTGCAACCGCTGGCCCGTACGGTGGTCGACTACCTCGCCCAGGAGGGCATCGAGGTGCTCGACCACGCCGCCCTGGAGATCGCCGACAACCTCGACGTGGCCGCCCACGACCCGGCCCGGCTGCCCGCGATCGCCAAGGGCCTCGCGCACGCCGAGGCCGACGCCGTGGTGCTCTCCGCCTGCGTGCAGATGCCCTCGCTGTCGGCCGTCGAGGAGGCCGAGCAGCAGCTCGGCAAGCCGGTGGTCTCGGCCTCGATCTGCACCACCCACCAACTCCTGCGCGCCCTCGGCCTGCCCGCCTTCGCCCCCGGCGCCGGGCACCTGCTGTCCGGCGCTTACGCATAGCTGCCCGTGTGCGGTCACCTGCGCACAGGCTCCCGCGCGCGGACACCCGCACCCGGAACGCGACACCGCCGCTATGATCACCACCAGCCGTCGGGGAGGAGGGCCCAGGCATGTCGGAGAGCGCGCCCCGGCCCAGCTCCCTGATCCACACCATCTACGGCGAGTACGTCCGCCGCCTCGGCGGCTGGATATCGATCGCCGACCTGATCGCGCTGATGGCCGAACTGGACGTCGACGGCCCGGCCGTCCGCTCGGCGATCTCCCGGCTGAAGAAGGCCGGCACCCTGCTCCAGGAACGCCGCACGGGCACCGGCTACCGGCTCGCCCCCGCGATGGACCCGGTGTTCGAGGAGGGCGACCGGCGGATCTTCCACAGCCTGGAGCCCGCCGAACTCGCCGACGGCTGGGTGGTGGCGGTCTTCTCGGTGCCCGAGTCCGAACGCGCCCACCGCCACCAGCTGCGATCCCGGCTCAGCTGGCTCGGCTTCGGCAATGCCGCCCCCGGCGTCTGGCTGGCGCCCGCCCGGCTGCTGCCCGACGCCCGCCGCCTGCTGGAGCGCCTCGGGCTGAGCGCCTACGTCCACCTCTTCCTCTCCGCCGAGTACGCCGGCTTCGCCGAACTCCGGACGGCGGTGGCGAGTTGGTGGGACCTCCCGGCGATCGAGGCGCAGTACGCGGCCTTCACCGACGCCTGGCGCCCGGTCACCGAGGAGCTGCGCGGGCAGGAGCGGACCGACCCGGTCCAGGCGTTCCGGGACTACGTGCCGATGCTCACCGAATGGCGCCGGCTGCCCTACCTCGACCCCGGCCTGCCCGCGCCGCTGCTGCCCGCCGACTGGAACGCCGTCCCGGCCCGCGCCGTGTTCACCGAGTTGCACGGACGGCTCGCCGAGCCCAGTCTGCGATACGTCGAGAAGGTCACCGGGCTGTCCCACTCCCAGGAGCCGCCATGTCCGACGGAAAGACCGACCACTCCCGCGCCGACCTGCTGATCCGCGCCGCCGCCGTCCACACCCTCGACCCCGGCCGGGCCCCCGGCGAGCCGCCGCAGCGGGCGATCGCCGTCACCGGCGGCCGGATCACCGCCCTCTCCCCCGAGCCCGCCGGTCTGGACGCCCTGATCGGCCCCGGCACCGAGGTGGTGGACGCCCCGGACGCGACGGTGCTGCCGGCCTTCGACGACACCCACACCCACCTGATCATGGCGGGCCACAGCGTCCACGGCGTCCCCGTCCACCGCGCCCACGACCTCGCCGAGTTCCTCGACCTGATCCGCGAGCACGCCGCCCGCACCCCCACCGGGAAGTGGATCCGTACCACGGTCAACTGGCAGGAGGTGCTGCTGGCCGAGCAACGGCTGCCCACCACCGAGGAGTTGGACGGCGCCACCGCCGACCACCCGGTGCTGGTGCGCCGTGGCGCGTACAACATGGTGCTCAACTCGCCCGCGCTGCGACTGGCCGGGATCACCGATGCCACCGAGGCGCCGCCCGGCGGGGTGATCGAGCGCGACGACCGGGGGCGGCTGACCGGCCGGCTGATCAACCGGGCGATCGAGCCGGTCGAACGGGTGCTGCCGCGCCCGACCCTCGCCGAGCGGATCGAGGGCCTGCGCGCGGCCTCCGCCGACTACGCCGCCACCGGGATCGGTACCGTTCGGGACTGCCTGGTGCCGGTGGAGGACCTCGACGTGCTGCACGCGGCCCGCGCCGAGGGCGCGCTCGCCGTGCGGGTCCGGGCGCTGGTCTCCGGCTTCGCCGCCCGCACGCCGGAGCAGGTGGACGCGCTGCTGGACCGGATGGACGACTGGCGGGCGGCCGGCCGGGACGACGACCGACTCCGCGTGTGGGGCGTCAAGTTCGGCATCGACGGCGGCTTCGAGGCGGGCGCACTGGAGGAGCCGTACCAGGGGCAGCCCTGCTATCACGGGCGGCTGCTCTGGGAGCCCGGGGACCTGCTCGCGGCGGTGGACCGGGCGGTCGGGCACAGCTGGCGGGTCGGCGTGCACGCCTGGGGCGATCGCGGCCTGCGGGTGCTGCTGGACGTCTTCGAGCAGGTGGTGAAGCGCCGCCCGGGCCTGCCGCCCGGCACCCTGGTGGTCGAGCACGGCGGGTTGGCCCGGGCCGACCAGCGGGCCCGGGCGATCGCGCTCGGCGTGCCGGTGACCGTGCAGCACCCGCTGCTGCACGACGGCGCGCTCGCCCAGCAGCGGACCTGGGGCGAGGAGCGCACCGCGGCGCTGTTCCCGCTGCGCGAGTGGCTGGACGAGGGAGCGCAGCTCTCGGCGGGCTCGGACTTCCCGGTCGGCCCGTACGGGGCGATGGTGTCGGTGTGGGGGATGACCACCCGCGACACCACGGCCGGGGTGGTCGGCCCGGAGCACGCGATCGGGCGGGCCGAGGCGATCGCGCTGCACACCGTGAACGCCGCCCGGCTGACCGGCGAGAGCGCCGAGCGCGGCTGCCTGCGGCCGGGGGCGCTCGCCGATCTCACGCTGTGGCCACTGGATCCGCTGAGCTGTCCGGTGGACGCGCTGCGCGAGCTGCGGCCCACCCGTACGGTGGTCGGCGGGCGGACGGTGCACCGGAGTTGACGGATAGCCAGACGCCGCCGCCGCGGGCCGGCGCTCAGGCCGCGATGAGCTCCCGCAGGTCGACGCCGCGGTGCAGCGCGCGCAGGTCCTCGTGCAGGGTGGACGGCGGGACGACGAGCACGCCGCACGGCGCGTGGTCGAGGCAGTAGCGGCTGACCGAGCCGCGCAGCAGTCGGCGCAGTCGTCCGCGCGTCGTGCCGTGGCGGCCGGCGCTGATCACCAGCAGGTCGCCCGGCCGGTCGGCCAGCTCGGCGAGCACCTGACCGGCCTCGCCGCGCATGACCAGCGGCCGCACCGGCACGCCGACCGGCAGGCCGCCGAAGGCCTGCTCCAGCGCCCGCTCCAGCCGGGCCTCGGCGGCTTCCTGCCAGGCGCGCAGCAGCGGCGGGCAGGGCCGGGCGCGGTAGTTGCGCTCGCCGCCGACCGGGGTCCAGGCGAGCACCGGGACCAGCACGGCCTGCCGGGCGCGGGCCTCCTCGGCCGCCCGGTGCAGGGCGGTGAGACTGTGCAGCGAGCCGCTGACTCCGACGATGACGCGCGCGACGGGCGACATGATCCTTCACTTTCCGATTCCAAGACTGTTCCGTGTCTGCGATTATGCTGCCACCATCTCGCCATCGCCTGCAAATCGAAGGCATTAACTGAATATCGCCTTGCATCAACCGATGGATGGCCCGGCTTCCTCTTCGGCCGGTCGGACCTCCTGCAACAGCCCCCAGGTGAAGTCGGCCGTCCACGCGCGCATCCGCCCGTCCACGTCCGGCGCCTCGAAGTCCAGCTGGAACCGGTTCGGCGCACTCCCCTCGCGCGGCACGGCCCCCGGGAAGGCGGCGCCCACATCGCCCACCACGCAGCCCCACGGCGCCAGGTCCGCCCGCGTCCGCAGCGCGGGGGCGGGAACACCGGCCGCCCGGACCAGCCACTCGTTCAGCAGCGGCGCACCGATCCCCGCCGGGCCGAGCAGGATCTCGAAGCGCAGCTCGGGCCAGAGCGGCAGCGCCCACTGCCGCGCCACACATGCCAGATCCCCGATCCGCCGCGGCAGGCTCAGCTCCGCCGGCCCCAGCACCGCGGCGTACCGGGCGGCGCCGCGCGGGAACCGGGGCGCGCGGGCCATCGCCTGCCAGCGCTTGTTCGCCTCCCGCATCGAGGCACGCGTGGCACCGAGCCGCCGCACCGCGTCCTCGACCAGTTCGGGGTGGTAGTCGGCCATCCGACGCAGCAGTACGAGCTGGAACTCGGTGACCCCGAAGCCGTTGATCGCCATGGCGGCAGGCTAGCGGCCGGGTGGAGAGCCCGCCCGCGGCTCCAGCCGGGCATCAGGGCGGGGGCGAGGACGCGCTCCGCCCGGACGCCACCGGCACGGGCGCCGGTCAGACGAGCGTCGAGGTGTCGATCACGAAGCGGTAGCGCACGTCCGAGGCGATCAGACCTCGGCGACGACGCCGGCGATTTCATGGCCCGGGACCACGGGATAGGAGGCAGGACCCCACTCGCTACGGACGCTGTGGATGTCCGAGCGGCAGATACCGACGTACTCGATCTCGATCAGGACGTCGTACGGGCCGACGCCCCGCCTCTCGACGGTCGCGGGAGTGAGCGGTTCGGTCGCGGACGTCGCGGCGCAGGCGGGAACGCGGAGCCACCTGGGCGGGGTGGCGGCCGGCAGCCGTTCCGGCCGGTGGTGGCGCGCATCGTGATCGGTGCGGGCCGAGACCAGATCGTTCGAGACGAGACGGTGAGCAACGGAACCAATTGTTCGAGCAGGTGTTCGATTCAAGGCGTAGGCTGGCTCCATGCACAGCACCGTCCACCTCCAGCCCTCGCTGTTCGACGACGGCGACACCGGGGGCGTCCGCCTCGGCCCGCTCGACGGCCTGCGACGGCTGGTGCTCGGCGACGGCGCCTGGCTGGACGTGCTGCCCGGCTGGCTGCACGGCGCGGACGAGCTGTTCGAACAGCTGGCCGCGACGGTGCCCTGGCGGGCCGAGCGGCGCGAGATGTACGAGCGGACGGTCGACGTCCCACGGCTGCTCGCCTCCTACCCGGCGGAGGCCGAGCCGCCGCACCCCGTCCTCGGCGCGGCCCGCACGGCGCTGAGCAGGCACTATGCGCCGGAACTCGGCGAGCCGTTCCGCACCCTCGGGCTCTGCTACTACCGGGACGGCCGGGACAGCGTGGCCTGGCACGGCGACCGGATCGGGCGCGGCGCCCGCGAGGACACCATGGTGGCGATCCTGTCGGTCGGCGAGCCGCGCACGCTGGCACTGCGGCCACGTGCCGGCGGCGGGGCCGTCGTCCGCCGACCGCTCGGCCACGGCGATCTGGCGGTGATGGGCGGCTCCTGCCAGCGCACCTGGGAGCACGCGATCCCGAAGACGGCCCGCCCGGTGGGCCCGCGGATCAGCATCCAGTTCCGCCCGTACGGGGTCGCCTGAGGCCCCCGCTTGCCACCCGCCCGCCGGACACGGAGGCTGACGAGTGGGCCGATGGCACCAGGAGGGCGGCATGCCGAAGGCGGGCCGGTACCACGAGGGCGTCCCGTGCTGGGTCGTGCTGACGACCCCGGACGTCCCGCGCGCGCAGCGCTTCTACGGCGCGCTGTTCGCCTGGGAGTTCGTCCCGACCGGCCCCGGCGAGGCCGTCGCCACCCGCCACGGCGCGCAGGTCGCGGCGATCGCCTCCGCACCCCGGGCGGCGTCCGCCGCCTGGAGCACGTACCTCGCCTGCGCCGACCTGAGCCGTACCGTCGCGCTGATCCGCGCCGCCGACGGGCGGATCGCCCGCGAGCCGTACGAGGTGCCCGACCAGGGCCGCGCCGCCCTCGCCGTCGACCCGCTCGGCGCGCCCTTCGGCCTGTGGCAGGGGGACGCCGTCGACGGCGCCGGGCTGGTCAACGAGCCGGGCACGCTCGCCTGGAACGAGCACCTCTCCCCCGACCCGGACGCCGCCCGCGCCTTCTACCGCGAGGTCTTCGGCTACGGCTACGACCGCCCGCGCGCGGGGCACACCCTCGCCCGGGTCGCGGGCCTGCCCGCCTGCGGAATCGGCCCCGCCGACCCGCCGCGGACCGGCGCCGCCTGGCGCACCCACTTCGGCACCGCCGACGCCGACCGCGCCGCCGCCCGGCTCCACACCCTCGGCGGCAGCGTTCTCACCGACCCCGAGCCCACGCCCTTCGGCCGCTCGGCCCTGGTCCGGGACGACGCCGGCGCGGAGTTCGTCCTGATCGCCGTCCCGTCCGACGAGTCCGCGGAGGCCGCCTGAGACGACCGGTCACTTCCTGGAAGTCGAGGGGAAACGCGGACGGGGCCCGGCACCTGAGTAGGTACCGGACCCCGTCCGACAGTGGAGCGCCAGGCCCGGGTTGCACGGACTCTCCCTACTGAAAGTAGGACGTGCTCTGGTAGCACCGCTGACGCCTGACGAGAGATCGTCTCCCTCGCGACAGGAAGTACAGTACCAGTTCCATGATCAGGCACCGAATCGGAGGGGAACCCGGCATGACGAGCACTCAACCTGAGGTCGTTCCGTATGCGGACGGGCGCCTGCTGGACGTCCACCGCCCGACCGTCGGCGCCGCCGGACCCGCCCCGGTCGTGCTGCTCTGGCACGGCTCGGGCCCGGACGAGCGCGACGTGATGGCGACACTCGCCCAGGAGGCCGCCGGGCTCGGCCTGCTGGTGCTCGTCCCGGACTGGCGCTCCGACCGCGAGGACCGCGGTCGCGCCGACCTGCTCGCCTCGCTCGCCTTCGCCCGCCGCAACGCCGCCGCGTACGGCGGGGATCCGGAGCGCTTCGTGCTGGCCGGCTGGTCGCTCGGCGGCCGGGAGGCGGTCGCCGTGGCCACCCACCCCGACACCCCCGCCGAGCTGCGTCCCACCGCCGCCGTCGGCATCGCCTCCGCCTACGGCCGCCCGGCCGCCACCACCGGCGACTGCCCGCTCGACCTCCTCGCCGCGAGCCCGTCCCCGGTCCCGATCCGGCTGGTGCACGGCACGACGGACGAGGTGGTTCCGGCGGAGCTCACCCGCCAGTTGCACGCCGTCGTACCGACCGCCGAGCTGCTCGAACTCCCCACCGACCACGCCGGCGTGATCATGACCGCCTACAGCCCCGCGGCCCAGCGCTGCCTGCCCGCCACGGACCCCGACACCCTGAACGCCGGTCGCCGGACCGCCGCCGTCCTGGCCCGGGCCGCCGGCCTGCCGTAGCCGGACCGCCGTAGCTGCCCGGTCACAGCCGGCCGGCACCGTCGGCGCCCCGGGGCTCAGTTCCCCGCCACCAACTCCCTCAGCCCGTGCCCGCGTTCCAGCGCCTCCAGGTCCCGCTGGAGCGGCGGGCGCGGCACGGTCAGCACCGGGCAGGTGGCGTGCCGCACGCAGTAGGCGGTGACCGACGGCCGGATCAGCCGGGACAGGCGGCCGCGCTCACGGCCCGCGCCGAGCACCAGGACGTCCCCGGGCCGGTCGGCGCTGCGCACCAGGGTGTGGCCGGCGTCCCCGCGGACGGCCTGGCAGCGCAGCCGGGCGCCGGCGTGGCGACCGGCGAAGGCCTCGTCGAGTGCCTGCCGCAGTCGCGCGACGGCGGCGTCGCGGCCGGCGTTGAGCACCGGCGGGCAGACCGAGCGGCGGTATCCGAGCTCGTCGCCGGTCGGGGTCCAGCACAGCACCGCGAGCACCTCGACGTCCGCGCGCCGGGCCTCGGCGACCGCGCGGTGGAGGGCGGCCAGGCTGCCGAGCGAGCCGCTGACGCCGACCACGATCCGGCCCTCGTCCGCTCCCGTGTCCGCCATGGCCAGCCCCTTCCGCTCCGTCCGCGTCACCGAACCGACCCGCGCCGTGCTGCTCGTCCGACCGACGCACGCCGCCTCAGCCCGGCCCCGCCGTCTCCGTACGACCGGACCGCGCCGCGTCACCCCAGCAAAGCCGTCCGCGCCCCGCCCGCCCTGCCCGTTGACACGGCCCTGACGCCGCACCCGACGTTCCGTACGCGTCCCTGATGCGCCCGGGGCCGGTCAGGCCTCCGGTGCCTGCGCCTCCCACAGGTCGGCGAACATCCGGTCCAGGTGCTCCTCGCCGATCGGCGGGACCGGCAGCGGGTGGGTGGCCTGCGCGCGGAAGCCGTCCAGCAACAGGGCGAGGTAGCGGCGCCAGAGGTCGGGGCGCAGCTCGGTGGCGGCGGGCAGGGCGCGGCAGAGCGGGCCGAGCAGGAAGAGCAGGTCCATGGTGACCACGTCGCGCCGCATGGTGCCCTGCTCCTGGGCGCGGGTGATCAGGGCGCCGACGGTGGCGGCGTGTCCGCGGCTGATCTCGATCATTCCGGGGATGGCCGGGATGGCCTGGGTGACCAGGTCGTTGATGCCCCGGTCGGCGGCGACGAGTTCGAAGATCCGCCCGAAGTAGCGTTCCAGGCCGGTCCAGGCGTCCTCGGCGGCGAGCGCCTCCTCCCCCGCCGTGGCCAGGCCGGCCCCGGCGTCCGCGAAGACCTCGGCGATCAGCGCCTCGCGGGTCGGGAAGTGCCGGTAGAGGGTGGCGTTGCCGACGCCGGCCTCCTTGGCGATCTGGTCCAGGGGGACGTCGAGGCCGTGTCGGGAGAACATCTCGCGGGCGGCGGCGAGCAGCAGGTCCCGGTTGCGCTGCGCGTCGCGCCGGAGCCGTCCCGGGGGGTTCGCGCTGCTCGGTGCCATGCCCCGACCCTAGCAACCGCGCGGCCGCCCGGTGTTCGGCGGCTCGTCACCGGCACCGGCAACTACCCTACGGGGAAACGGAGAAGCCGCGTCCGATGCGGCTGGAGAGCACGGGGGGAAAGATGGCCACAGTGGTGGAGTTGCGGTACTACCCGGTGAAGGGCTGCGCCGGGGTGGTGGCGGAACAGGCGGAGCTGACCCGGGCCGGACTGGCCCACGACCGCTCGTTCATGGTGGTGGACACGGAGGGCGTGTTCCGTTCCCAGCGGCGGGACCGGCTCCTGGCGACCGTCCAGCCGACCGTCCTCGGGGGCGACCGGCTGGCTCTCGCCGCGCCCGGGGTGGAGCCGGTGGAGTTCGCCGTCGACACCGAGGGCCCGCGCCGCGAGGTGCGGATGTTCGACACGCCGTACGCGGCCGTCGACCAGGGCGAGGAGGCCGCCGGGTGGCTCTCCGAGGTGCTGGGCGCGCCCAGCCGGCTGGTCCGGGTGCCGCCGGAGCACGACCGGGTGACCGACGGACTGACCCCGGGGACGTCCGGGTTCGCGGACAGCTCCGCCGTGCACCTGCTGTCGCGTTCTTCCCTGGACGACTTCAACGCGCGCTCGGACGGGGCTCCGCTGCCGGTGGACCGGTTCCGCCCGAACCTGGTGGTGGACGGCTGGCCGGAGCCGCACACCGAGGACCTGCTCCGCCGGTTCACTGTCGGCGGCGCGGAGTTGGGCTACACGAAGCTGGCGATCCGCTGCGCGGTGACGTTGGTGGACCAGTCGACCGGCGCCAAGGCCGGCCCGGAGCCGCTGCGCACGCTGGCCCGCTACCGCCGCGCGGCGGCCGGCGGCGTGGCGTTCGGCAGCAAGTTCGCGGTGGTGCGGCCGGGCACGCTGCGGGTCGGGGACGAGGTGGCGGTGAGCGCCTGGGGGCCGTCCGACCTGTAGGGCCGGTCCCGGTACGCCCGTGGCCCCGGCGGGAAAGTTCGCCGGGGCCGCGGTCGTGCCGGGGGGTGTCAGCAGGTCTGGTCGATCAGGGAGAACGTGGCGTAGTGGTCTCCGGTGTAGTAGTCCTCCTGGTACTGCTGGCCGGTCACGATCCGGCGGGCACCGCGGGTCGGGGCGCCCGGGGTGATGACGGTGTACTCGTGGTAGTACCCGTAGGACTGGCCGGGCAGGACGCTGTCTCTGTTCTGGAACACCACGCCGTCCTGCGAGTACGGGAACGGCCCGTCGGAGGCGATCAGGTTGAGGGTGTCGGTGGCCTCCGGCGGCAGGGTGGACAGGCACACCGTGCCGCTCACGTCGGCGTGCGCGTCGGTGGCGACGGCGACGGGGGCGAGGGTCATCATGGCGACGGCGGTGATGGCGGCAGCGCGAGACTTCCACGCGCGTAGAGTGCGGGTCATGTCGACCAGTGTGGCGGGCCACCGACAACTCCGGAACCCCTGAGTCAACTTTTTACCGACGGGTAACTCTCTTGCCCCATCAAGGACTTCAGCCGCATGCCCACCCCGGGGCGACTCGCCCCGAGGCCGTCCACGAACCGCCCGCACCATCCTTGGGTCGACCGCCATCGAACTACTGCGAGCGCCGTTGTCGGCCTGCTCACACCTTCACATCCCTCCCACAACGCGACATCGGCGCCGCATAGAGTGGCGCACCGTGTCGGGCCGGAACGATCTCTGACGGGGTGGACATGGGTACGGGAACGGGCACTTCGCTGACGGCGCACCAGCTGATCGGACTGCTGGTCGACCCGGGGAGTTTCCAGGGCTGGGACGAGCCGCCGGCCGGACCGCCCGCCGACCCCGGCTACCGCGCCTCGCTCGACCGCGCCCGCGAACGCACCGGCCTGGACGAGGCCGTGCTCACCGGCCTCGGCCTGATCGACGGCCGGCCGGTTGCCCTGGTCGCCTCCGAGTTCGGCTTCCTCGGCGGCTCCATCGGCGTCGCCACCGCCGAACGGATCACCCGGGCCGTCGAACGCGCCACCGCCGAGCGACTGCCGCTGCTCGCCCTGCCCGTCTCCGGCGGCACCAGGATGCAGGAGGGCTCGGCGGCCTTCCTCTGCATGCTCCGCATCACCGCCGCCGTCCAGGCACACCGCGCGGCCGGCCTCCCCTACCTCACCTATCTGCGCAACCCCACCATGGGCGGGGTCTTCGCCTCCTGGGGCACGCTCGGCCAGCTGGTCTTCGCCGAGCCCGGCGCCCGGCTCGGCTTCCTCGGGCCGCGGGTCTACGAGGAGCTGCGCGGCGTGGAGCTGCCCGCGGACGTCCAGCGGGCGGAGACGCTGGCCGAGCACGGGCTGGTGGACGCCGTGGTGCCACCGCAGGAGCTGCGCGAACTGCTCCGCCGGACACTCGCCGTCCTCGGCGCCACGCCTCCCCCCAGTACGGGCGACCTTCGCGATGACGGCACCGCCCCCGCCGACGAGCAGCCCGCCGAGCACCCCGACGCCTGGGACTCCGTCCGCCGCAGCCGCCGACCCGACCGCCCCGGCACCCGTGAGCTGCTGCGTCGCACCGCCGAGGAGCTGGTGCTGCTGGACGCGCCCGGCGGCCGCGGTGGCGCGCTGGTCCGGGCACTCGCCGTGCTCGGCGGCCGGCCCGTCCTGGTCGTCGGCCAGCAGCGGCAGAGCCCGGAGCACGAGCGCCCCTTCACCGCCGCCGACCTGCGGGCCGTCCGCCGCACCGCCCGGCTCGCCGAGCAGCTGGGGCTGCCGCTGGTCACGGTGGTGGACACGGCCGGGGCCGAGCTCTCCGCCCAGGCCGAGGTGGACGGGATCGCGGTGGAGATCGCGCACTGCCTGACCACCCTGCTCGCGCTGCGCACGCCCGTCCTCGCAGTCCTGCTCGGCCAGGGCTCCGGCGGCGGGGCGCTGGCGCTGCTCCCGGCCGACCGGGTGCTCGCCGCCGGGCACGCCTGGCTGGCGCCGCTGCCGCCGGAGGGCGCCTCGGCGATCGTCCACCGGGACGGCGCGCACGCGGCCGAGCTGGCCAGGACCCAGGGCATCGGCGCCCACCACCTGGCGGAGGTCGGGCTGGTGGACGAGGTGGTCCCGGAGCTGCCGGACGCCGCCGAGGAACCGGAGGCCTTCTGCGCCCGCATGGGAGCGGCGCTCGGAACGGCGCTCGACGTCCTGGCGGCCACCGGCGAGGCGGAGCGGCTCACGGCCCGGGCGGCCCGGCACCGGCGGCTGGGCGACGTTCGGTGATCGCGTGACTTTCGGCGATCGACTATCGAGCGGCTTTCGGCGATCGGGCGACGTTCGGTGAGCCGGTCCCTCCGGACTGCGACGAGATCGTGTGGCGCCCGACACAGATCGTCTGTACCCAAAGTGGTGTGACCGGATCGCCCGGTGACAGCCGCCGCTCCTAAACGGTGAGCGCACTCACAGTCGAATCGATCCTACGATGGCCGGTAGTGGCGCCTTCCCGGTACTTGACAGGCCACCGCCCAGGGTCCCGATTGACGGGCGTTTTCCCAGCTCAGCGCCGGTCCGCGCACCGCACACCGCCGCCCCTTCGAATCCATGGCGGCCATCGCCCGTACGACCGGGCGTCGTAACGAAGGGGTCTTGTCGGAAACCGATCCCACCTGGCAACAATGGCTCTCGTCGTCAGCCGCACCGGCCACCTGTCCCGCCGGTGAACGGCTTACCGCCGAGTCGCGCCCCACAACCGCAATGGCCCCTGTCCGGCCCGTGGTCCTGGGTGGGACGCGACTCGACCCAACCCCGATTGAGGTCCTGTTCCTACATGCCCACTTTCAAGCTCCGTATGCGCACTTCCGCCGCGATTCTCGCCGGCACCGCTGGTCTGACCGTCCTGGGCGGCGTGCTGCCCGCCACCGCGAGCGCCGCCACCGTGTCCCCGAAGACCATCGCCGCCCAGATCGTCCCGAAGAACCAGCTGGCCTCGTTCAGCCAGATCATCTTCCACGAGTCCAGCT
>NZ_JBIWPN010000057.1:0-41371 GCF_044768305.1 Kitasatospora sp. NPDC101155
GCTGTTGAGTTCTCAAGGAACGGACGCTTCCTTCGGACCGCCTTCCAGCGGGCCCTCCGGGCGCTTCGTTCTTTCGTGTTTCCAGCTTATCAGATCTTCTCGGCCGTTCTTACCGGCTTCGTTTTCTCCGAATTCCCGCTGGCGGGATTTCCTTCAAACTTCGCTCCGAAGCCTATCAAAGCTTTCGGTGTGCTCAGTCCGCTGGATTTGCTTCGTCGGGGGCGCGCATTCCGTGAAACGCGCTCGCCTCGATTTCGGCGGTGTCGTAGACACTAACGCCCGGGCCCGACCGTTGTCCAGTCAGTCCCAACCGTTCAAACCTACTAGCCCACCCTCGCCACGTCAATGGTTTGGTCGGGATGCGAGAAGAGTAGCAGGTCAGCGGCCTGTTGATCACGCCGGCTCAGGCCGCGACGGGCTGCAGGTCCGCCCGATCGGCCGCATGCACGTCACCGGACTCTCCGCCCTCGGCAGCCTTTCGGCCCAACACCAGGGCGTACAGAAGGAAGGCCACCTCGGCCAGCACGCCGATGGAAATGCGCGCCCACGTGGGCAGACCGGACGGGGTCACGAAGGCTTCGAGGACGCCGGAGACCGCCAGTACGGTCGCCAGACCCATCGACATCCCGATGATCGAGCGGCCCTGTTCCGCCAGCGCCACGGTACGGGTGCGCGGGCCGGGGTCGATGACGGTCCAGCCGAGACGCAGGCCGAAGCCGCCGGCCACGAAGACCGCGGTCAGCTCCAGCAGGCCGTGCGGAATGAGCAGGCCGAGGAAGGTGTCGAGCCGGCCGGCGGAGGCCATCAGTCCGACCCCGATGCCGAGGTTGACCACGTTGCTCCACATCACCCACAGGACCGGAATGCCCAGCGCGATTCCGTACAGCAGGCACTGCACGGCGATCCAGGCGTTGTTCGTCCAGACCTGCGCCGCGAAGGAACTGGCCGGCCGGTCCGAGTAGTACGCCTCGTACTGGCCGCCGGGGCGGGTCAGCTCCCGCAGCTCGTCGGGGGCGATGAGGCTGTTGCGGACCTCCGGGTGGGTCGCCATCCACCAGGCGAGCAGTGCGGTGGCGATCATCGACACCACCGCCACCGGCACCCACCAGCGGCGGGCGCGGTACAGCGCGGCCGGGAAGCTCACCGTGTAGTAGCGGGCGACGTCCTGCCAACCGTTGGTCCGGGCGCCGGTCACCGCGCTGCGGGCCCGCGACACCAGACCGGTCAACCGGCTGACCACGGCCGGATCCGGCGCTGCGGCCTGGACCTTGGCCAAGTGGCCGGTGGCGCGCTGGTACAGCCCCACCAGCTCGTCGGCCTCCTCGCCGTTGAGCCGGCGCCGACGGGCGAGGGCGTCCAGCCGGGCCCACTCCCCCTGGTGGGTGGCGACGAAGACGTCCAGGTCCATTCGGCGGCTCCATGGTCTGCGGTGGGCGCGTGGCGCGCGTACGCGGTCGAGCAGGTACGTACGGACACGTGCGGCCCAGCATGCCAGGAGCCGTCGCCGCCACGGCCGTCGGGATCTCACTTCCCGTGCGCCCACCGGGCGCCGTATGTTGGCGGCTGCGGATCGGATTGTGGAGAGCGGGTCGTGGGGGCCGATCCATTCGAACTCCCCTCTTCCCCGCACGAGCGTGAACGGACAGGTGTCTTGAGCGACCTGGTGACGGGTGAGGCGGTCGTCCTCGACCTGCAGACGGCGAAGCTTCCGAGCAGGGCGTTGGCGATCGTGCTCGACCTGCTCGTCGAGTTCGCCGCCCTGTTCATCGTCTCGCTGGTACTGAGCGTCACCCTGATCGACCTCGACGGCGCCGCCGCGGCGGCCTCGTTGCTCGGCCTGATGGTGTTCTTCCTGGTCGGTCTGCCGGTGATGATCGAGACCCTCACCCACGGGCGCTCACTCGGCAAGGCCGCACTCGGCCTGCGGGTGGTACGCACCGACGGCGGCCCGGTCCGGTTCCGGCACTCGCTGGTGCGCGGGCTGGTCGGCTTCATCGAACTGATCGTGACCACCGGCGCCGCGGCAGTGATCACCTCGGCGGTGAACTCGGACGGCAAGCGGCTCGGCGACATCTTCGCCGGGACGGTGGTCGTCCGCGAGCGCACCCCGGGTGCGGGCGGGCCGACCAACCCGCTGCCCCAGGTACACCCGCAGCTGCTCCACGACATGGGCCGCGAGCTGGTCGCGATGGACCTGTCCGCGGTGCCCGAGCCGCTCTGGCTCGCGATCCGCCAACTGCTCGGCCGGATAGGACAGTTGGATCATTCCGTCGCACACCGGATGGCCGTCGGGCTGGCCGGGGACCTGTCCGCCCGGACCGGCCACCCGATACCGCCGGGGCTGCACCCGGCCGCCTACCTGGGCGCGGTGCTCACCGAGCGCCAGCGCCGGGAATGGCTGCGCGCCCAGCAGCAGTTCGCGGCGCAGATGGCCGCGCACATGGCCGCCCCGACGGCACCCGCAGCACCGGCGGCCCCATTCGACGGCCGGCCTCACCGCGTCCTCGGGACGCCCGCGCCCGCGCCGGCCGCCCCCGTCTCGGCCCCCGCCCCGGCAGCACCCGTGCCCCCCACAGCCCTGTCCCTCGACAAGCCCGCCCCCGACACCGGCTTCGCCCCGCCCGCCTGAGCCCGGTCGCCCCCTACTCCCCCACCGGCCAGGCGTTCGGCGGCGACGCCAGTTCCTCCAGCTCGATCCCCTCCGCCGCCAGCACCACGTCCCCCGCCAGGTGCACGACCTGCTGCTCCCCCGTCTCCAGGTCAGCCACCTGGTACCGCTCGACGAGCAGCGGCCCGGAGTCCGTCTCATGGGTGTCGACGCCCTCCAGCAGCCACCCCTGGTCGAAGGTCCGCGGCGCCAGCACCGGCTCGGTGAACGCCACCAGCCGCACCCGCGCGCTCGCCCCCTCCCGCAGCCGCAGCATCCGGGCGGTGGCGACCAGGAAGCCCGGCGAGCGCCCGGTGAAGCCGTGTGCCCGGTCGTGCCCCTCCACCGCCGACGCGCCGCCCGGGTCCGCCGCGTCGGTACGGACCCAGGCCACCCCGTCCACCGCACCGCCGCGCACCTGCCAGCCGCCGGCCCGCAGCTCCATCCGCAGCGGCCGGGCGCGCGAGTCCAGCGTGAGGTCGACGCTGCCGACCACCCGGCCGTCCGGCGCGTAGGTCTTGGAGACGTACCGCCACCCGGCCGCCCCGGGCGCGCAGCTGAAGCGCTCCTCGCCGAGCAGCACGTGGTCATGAGTGTCGTGGAGCGAGTACCGACCGTTGGGCATGCCCGAAAGCCTACGTCCGCGCCCCCGTGCAACATTCTCCGGAGCTCCGCGCATTAGTGGGGTGGACGGCGCAGGAGAGGCGCCGCCGCCACGACGAGAGGGGGTGCGGATGGCGAAGCAGACACGCGACGCGGAGTTCACGGAGTACGTGGCCTCCCGGAGCGGCTGGCTGCGGAAGGTCGCCTATCTGCTGTGCGGGGACTGGCACCGGGCCGACGACCTGGTGCAGGAGACCATCACCAAGCTGTACGTGCACTGGGCGAAGGCGAGCCGCGCGCAGAACGTGGACGGCTACGCCCGCCGGACGCTGGTGAACACCTTCCTCGCCGAGCAGCGCACCTCCTGGTGGCGCCGCACGGTACGGACCGGCACCGACCCGGACATCGCGGCCGCGAGCATCGACCTGGACGTCTCGCTCGACCTGCGAAAGGCCCTGGCGGCGCTCCCGCCGCGCCAGCGCGCGACGGTCGTGCTCCGGTACTACTGCGATCTGTCGATCGATCAGGCGGCCGAGGCACTGAACTGCTCCTCCGGCAACGTGAAGAGCCAGAGCTCCCGCGCCCTGGACACCCTCCGTCGCAGTCTCGTTCCCGTCCCGGCCCTCGCAGAGAGGACGTCATGACCGCCACCGATCACTACGAGCTGACCGCCGCCCTGTCGGCCCTGGCCGACGAGCCGGCGCCGCCCGCGGCCTTCGACATCACCGCGTCCATCGCCCGGGGACGGGCCCGCCGGCACCGCCGGCACCGGGCCACGGCCGGCGCGGTGGCCGTCGTGGCGGCCGCCGCCCTCACGGCCACGATGCTGATGAAGCCCGGCAACACGACACCGGCGGTGCAGACCCTCCCGGCGGTCACCGCGACGGCGACGCCGACCCCGGCTCCGACGTCGACCGCCACCCGAGCCGCCGCGGACCCGCTCAGCACCGAGGTCTCCTACGGCTGGCTGCCCGACTGGGTGGACCAACCGGGCCGGATCGACCGCGAGATCCAGGCCCAGGGCATCTACTCCGCGAACAAGGACACCGGCCGGAACATCCCGCGCCTGGACCTCCAGCTCTACCCAGCCGGAGTCGAGCCGCCGATGGAGAACCAGCTGTTCCCGCGCGGCATGCACCTGGTGCGCGAGGACGCCCCGCCGATCGACGGGCGGACGGCCTACTGGGCGACCCTGTCGGGCGGGAAGCAGACGTGGTCGCTGCGCTGGCTGACCCCCTCGGGCCGCTGGGCGGAACTCATCGCGAGCAACGGCACCCCGGAGCAGACCAGTCGCGACGTGCTGCTCAAGGTGGCCAACGGCGTCAAGTACGGACACCGGGACGTCCCGCTGCCGGTCCAGTTCACCGGCCTGCCCGAGGAGTTCGGAACGCCCGACCTGGTGCAGCTCTCCCGCCCGGACCCGGGCGGCCGGGGAGCCTG
This sequence comes from Kitasatospora sp. NPDC101155, assembly GCF_044768305.1. Classification (NCBI taxonomy): domain Bacteria; kingdom Bacillati; phylum Actinomycetota; class Actinomycetes; order Kitasatosporales; family Streptomycetaceae; genus Kitasatospora; species Kitasatospora sp. NPDC101155. The sequence continues at coordinate 4,691 of NZ_JBIWPN010000057.1, forward strand.
GAACCTCTACCTGCACTTCAAGGTCCAGGGGAAGATCGTCACCCTCGAACTGCGGCCGGACACGGACGAACCCGGCTCGATGCCGACCGGGCACCCCACCCCGGCCCCGACCTGCGAGTCCCGGAACGAGGTGTGGATCTGCGCCGACGCCTTCGGAGGCACGCCGCCGGCCCTGGAGCAGATCGGTGGGCTGTCCGGGCTGCTCTCGCGCGCCGAGCCGATCGGCGTGAACGAGCGCGACTGGACCACCGACGTGTTCGTCCGCTGAAACGACCGGACGACCGACCGCGCGCCGGACACGCCGGTGGCCTGTCACCCACAGGGGGTGCCGGCCACCGGCGTTCGCCTGTCACCGCGTCAGCGGCGGCTCACCGCATCAGTAGCGGTACTGCTCCGGCTTGTACGGGCCCTCGACCGGGACGCCGATGTAGTCGGCCTGGTCCTGGGTCAGGGTGGTCAGCTTCACGCCCAGCGCGTCCAGGTGCAGGCGGGCGACCTTCTCGTCCAGGTGCTTCGGCAGCACGTAGACGCCGATCGGGTACTGCTCGGTCTTCGTGAACAGCTCGATCTGGGCGATCGTCTGGTTCGCGAAGGAGTTGGACATCACGAAGGACGGGTGGCCGGTCGCGTTGCCCAGGTTCAGCAGGCGGCCCTCGGAGAGGACGATGATGGTGCGGCCGTCGGCCTTGCGCCACTCGTGGACCTGCGGCTTGACCTCGGTCTTCACGACACCCGGCAGCTGCGCCAGGCCGGCCATGTCGATCTCGTTGTCGAAGTGACCGATGTTGCCGACGATGGCCTGGTGCTTCATCCGCTCCATGTGGGAGGCCAGGATGATGTCCTTGTTGCCGGTGGTGGTGATGAAGATGTCGGCCGTCTCGACGACGTCGTCCAGGGTGGCGACCTGGTAGCCGTCCATCGCCGCCTGGAGCGCGCAGATCGGGTCGATCTCGGTGACGATGACGCGGGCGCCCTGGCCGCGCAGCGACTCGGCACAGCCCTTGCCGACGTCGCCGTAGCCGCAGACGACCGCGACCTTTCCGCCGATCAGGACGTCGGTGGCGCGGTTGATGCCGTCGATGAGCGAGTGGCGGCAGCCGTACTTGTTGTCGAACTTCGACTTGGTGACCGAGTCGTTGACGTTGATCGCCGGGAACAGCAGCTTGCCGTCACGGTGCATCTCGTACAGGCGGTGGACACCGGTGGTGGTCTCCTCGGTCACGCCCTTGATGGTGGAGGCGACCTCGGTCCACTTGTTCGGGGTGTCCTTGAGGGTGCGGTTGAGCAGTTCCAGGATGATCCGGAACTCGTCGTTGTCCGCGGTGGACGGGTCCGGAGCGGTGCCGGCCTTCTCGAACTCGACACCCTTGTGGATCAGCAGGGTGGCGTCGCCGCCGTCGTCCAGGATCATGTTCGGGGTCTGGCCGTCAGGCCAGGTCAGCGCCTGCTCGGTGCACCACCAGTACTCCTCCAGGGTCTCGCCCTTCCAGGCGAAGACCGGCACGCCCTGCGGGTTCTCCGGGGTGCCCTCCGGGCCGACGGCGATGGCGGCGGCCGCGTGGTCCTGGGTGGAGAAGATGTTGCAGGAGCACCAGCGGACCTCGGCGCCGAGCGCCGTCAGGGTCTCGATCAGCACGGCGGTCTGGATGGTCATGTGCAGCGAGCCGGTGATCCGGGCGCCGGCCAGCGGCTGCGACTCGGCGTACTCGGCGCGGATCGCCATCAGGCCGGGCATCTCGTGCTCGGCCAGCTGGATCTCCTTGCGGCCGAACGGCGCCAGGGAAAGGTCGGCGACCTTGAAGTCACCGGTGATGTCGGTCGACATGCGTCTGCTCCTCGCTGATGGGGTGGGGCACGGCCATGGTCCGGATGTGTCGCGCATGGCGGGCCGTACGGACGCACGGCTACGCCGGGGCTGCCGGATCCCGCGGTGGCGGGCCGACTCCCTGCTGCGCAGCACAAACCGTCGGAGGACCTCTCTCCCTCGACCGGCGCACACCCTACGGGCACGGACCGCCGATCGACCGCCATCAGCAGCGACGTTCTGGCTCTGGTGACGAATCTACACCGGCGGCCCCACCGGCCGTCCGTCGATGACCGATTTGGGTCGCGGATCCGACCGCCGCTCGACCCGGACACCAGCCGGGGCCGGGACGGTCCGTCAGTGCGCCGCGCCGGGGCCGGGCCCGCCCGGGGTGGCGGCCGGGTCCTCGCCCGCGGCGGCCTTCTCCGCGCTGTAGACGTCCGGTTCCAGGTAGATCACCCGGGCGATCGGGACGGCGACGCGGACCCGCTCCTCGGCCGCATCGATCGCCTGCGCCACCCGGGCGGCGCTGTCCTGCGCGTTGACGGAGACCTTGGCGGCGATCAGCAACTCCTCCGGGCCGAGGTGCAGGGTACGCATGTGGATCACCCCGGTGACCGCCTCGCCGTCCACCAGCGCGGCGCGGATCCGCCGCACCGACTCCTTGTCGGCGGACTCGCCGAGCAGCAGCGACTTGGTCTCCAGGGCGAGCACCACGGCGATCACCACCAGCAGCGCGCCGATGCACAGGGTGCCGACGCCGTCCCAGACGCCGTTGCCGGTGATCACGGTGAGCGAGACGCCGAACAGCGCGAACACCAGGCCGATCAGCGCGCCGGTGTCCTCCAGCAGCACCACCGGCAGCTCCGGCGCCTTGGCGGTGCGGATGAACTGCACCCAGCCCTGACGGCCCTTGGCCTTGGCGGACTCGCGCATCGCGGTGAGGAAGGACCAGCCCTCCATCGCGATGGCGAAGACCAGCACGCCGACCGCCCAGCCCCAGGAGTCCAGCGCCTCCGGGTGGCTGACCTTGTGCCAGCCCTCGTAGATCGCGAACAGGCCGCCAACGGTGAACAGCACGATGGCCACCAGGAAGCCGTACACGTAACGCTCGCGGCCGTACCCGAACGGGTGCTCCTCGTCCGCCGCCCGGCGCGCCCGCCTGCCGCCGACCAGCAGCAGCACCTGGTTGCCGGAGTCGGCCACCGAGTGCACGCCCTCGGCCAGCATCGAGGAGGAGCCGGTGAAGACGAAGGCGGTGAACTTGGCCACCGCGATCGCCAGGTTCGCTGACAGCGCCGCGACCAGTGCCTTCGTCCCGCCCTCTGCGCTCATGCGCCGAGAGTAGCGGCAGCCGGCTCAGGACTGCGCGGCGGCGAGCCCCAGGTAGACGGCGGCGAAGTCGGTCAGCGCGATCAGGTCGGCCAGCGCGAGCAGCGGGTCCGCCAGGGTGCTCGCGTACTCGGTCAGCCGGACGTCGTGGGCGGCGGCCAACCGGTGCGCGCGGCTGACGCCGAAGCTGCGCGGGCGCACGTCGTCCTCCGGCACCTCGGCCGGGCCCTCCGGCTCCTCCGGCGAACCGGTGCCGGGGACGTGCCGCAGCAGCAGGACCTGCAGGTGCAGCGGGTCGGGCTCCTCGACCCGGTCGCGGAAGAAGTCGTCCGGGTCCGCGCCCGCGCCCAACTGGCCGGTGAACATGCCACGGTGGGCGGTGAGCACCTGCGGCAGCGGCCCGGCCAGCGCCGGACGCCCGGCCCGGTCGGCCAGCTGGGCGGCGAACCGGGCGGCGGCCGCCCCGGCGATCGGGCCCTCGGCCCACAGCAGCGGGACGGTCCCGGCCAGCCGGGCGGCCAGCCCCTTCGCCGGGTTGGTGTACGCGGCGGCGTCCGGGCGGCAGCGCACGGCGGCGGCGTCCAGCAGGTCGGCGACGCTCGACAAGGCGTCGTACGGCAGCTGGGTGAGGCCGAGCTTCTGGGCGAGCGCCAGCATCGGGGTCAGGTGGGACCAGAGCGCGGCCGGGTCCTCGGCCGGGAGGTCCGGCTCGGCGGCCGGCACGGCCGGCAGGCCCTCGTCGGGCAGCACCGAGGCCGTGTACGGCAGCGGCAGCGCGCGCACCTGGAGCGCGGCCTCGGCCAGCGGGCTGCCCGCCGGAGCGGTGACGACGAGGGCGCAGCCGCGCGCGTACGCCTGCTCGGCGAGGCTGATCAGGCCCTGCTCGCCGCCGTCGGCGGAGCTGATCACCAGCAGGTCGAGCGGGCCGGCCCAGCCGGGCAGCTGCCAGCCGAGTCCGGCGGTGAAGGCGGGCGGTGCGCCGGTCCGGTCGGTGCGCGGGGCGGCGGCCTCGGTCGGCGGCAGCGGGGTGACCAGGCTGGCGGACCCGGCCAGCGCGGCCAGGATCTCGCCCGCCGTCAGGGCGCTGCCGTGCCCGGCGACCAGGACGGCGCGCGGGCGGCCGTCCGGGCGCAGCCGGTCGAGGCCGGCCGCGTCGGCCTGCCGCAGCGCGGTGCGGACCCGGGCGCCGGCGCCGGCCAGGGCCAGCAGGGCGCGGTCGCGGTCGGCGCGCTGGAGGGCGGCCGGGTCGTCGAGCAGGGTGTCGTCGAGCATGCGGCAGGCCTCCGGCTGTCTTGTGGGCGGCGGGCGCGGGTGGGGGCTTCCCAGGATCAGGCCGGGCGGCGGGCCTCGTCCACCAGGAGGACCGGAATGCCGTCCCGGACCGGGTACGCGAGGCCGCAGTCCGCGCCGGTGCAGACCAGCTCGGGCTGCTCCTCGGTGCCGCCCTCGGCGAGCGCGGCCCGGCACTGCGGGCAGACCAGGATCTCCAGCAGGAAGGATTCGAGCTTCATGGGGCTCTCCAAAGTTCGGGGGTGGCACGGAGGTGCCCCGGCCGATAGGCAACCCTACCGGCCGGGGCACTGGGGCCTGTTTCCAGGCGCGCTTCGCTCAGCGGCGCTCGGTCAGGCGCGGACGATGGCGAGCACGCCGTCGCGCAGCTCGGCCATCTTCGCCGGGTCCTTGGCCTCGACGTTGAGGCGCAGCAGCGGCTCGGTGTTGGAGGCGCGCAGGTTGAACCACCAGTCCGGGCCGGCCACGGTGAGGCCGTCCAGCTCGTCCACGGTGGTGCCCTCCAGGCCGGCGTAGGCGGCCCGGACGGCGGCCGAGCGGTCGGCCTGGTCGGCGACGGTGCTGTTGATCTCGCCGGAGGCGGCGTAGCGGTCGTACTCGGCGGTCAGCGCGGAGAGCGTGCCCTGCTGCCCGCCGAGCGCGGCCAGCACGTGCAGCGCGGCCAGCATGCCGGTGTCGGCGCGCCAGAAGTCGCGGAAGTAGTAGTGCGCGGAGTGCTCGCCGCCGAAGACGGCGTCGGTGACGGCCATCTCCTGCTTGATGAAGGAGTGGCCGACCCGGGTACGCACCGGGGTGGCGCCGAGCTCGCGGACCACCTCGGGGACGGTCCAGGAGGTGATCAGGTTGTGGATGACGGTCGGCTCGGCCTCGCCGGCGGCCTTGGCGCGGGCGATCTCGCGGACGGCGACCAGGGCGGTGATGGCGGACGGGGAGACCGGCTCGCCGCGCTCGTCGACGACGAAGCAGCGGTCGGCGTCGCCGTCGAAGGCCAGGCCGATGTCGGCGCCGACCTCGCGGACCTTGGCCTGCAGGTCGACCAGGTTCTTCGGGTCGAGCGGGTTGGCCTCGTGATTGGGGAAGGTGCCGTCCAGCTCGAAGTACATCGGGACGAGCTCGATCGGCAGGCCGTCGAAGACGGTCGGCACGGTGTGGCCGCCCATGCCGTTGCCGGCGTCCACCGCGACCTTGAGCGGGCGGATCGCGGTGAGGTCGACCAGGCCCAGCAGGTGGTCGGCGTAACCACGCAGGGTCTCCTGCTCGGAGAGCACGCCGGGCTCGACGTCCTTGGCCGGGACGGTGACGGTGTCGTCCTCGGCGGTCCAGGACTCGACCAGCTCGCGGATCTCGGCCAGGCCGGTGTCCTGGCCGACCGGGGCGGCGCCGGCCCGGCAGAGCTTGATGCCGTTGTACTGGGCCGGGTTGTGGCTGGCGGTGAACATCGCGCCGGGCAGGTCGAGCTTGCCGCTGGCGTAGTAGAGCTGGTCGGTCGAGCAGAGGCCGATCTCGACCACGTCGGCGCCGTAGGCCGCGGCGCCCTCGGCGAAGGCCCGGCTGAGCGACGGGGAGGAGGGGCGCATGTCGTGGCCGACCACGATCGCGGACGCGCCGGTGACCTGCACGAAGGCGGCTCCGAAGGCCCGGGAGAGGCTCTCGTCCCACTGGTCCGGGACGACGCCTCGGACGTCGTACGCCTTCACGAGCTGCTTGAGGTCGCGCACTGCGGCTCCACCCTGGTTCTGTGCTGATCGATACGTCGGGCCACCGGGCCGTCCGGTCGACGGGTCACGGTGACGTCAGACGGGCAGCGTACCCGGGCCGGGCGAACACTCCGTGCCGGGTGATGCGTCAGTTGTCGGGAGAGCGCAGAACCCGGAGGTGGCCGCGGCGACCGCCCTCGGTGGACTCGCCCTCGGTGGCGCGGCCATGACGGGGGGTCGGCGGGCGGGCGGCCTCGCGCACGGCGTTGGCGAGGGCCTCCAGATCGTCGCTGCTGCGGCGCAGCGGCCCGGCCTCGGCGGCGAGCCGGACGACCTCCCAGCCGCGCGGGGCGGTGAGCCGCTCGGCGTGCTCGGCGCACAGGTCGTAGCAGTGCGGCTCGGCGTAGGTGGCGAGCGGGCCCAGTACGGCGGTGGAGTCCGCGTAGACGTACGTCAGCGTCGCGACGGCCGGTCGGCCGCACGCGGTCCGCGAACAACGACGTACAGAGCTCACGAGGGTGGACGGTACCGCACTCCCCGCCGGGGAGCGAAGACCGCCTGCCCGGAGGCGGTGCCGTGTCGCCCGCCGCACGCTCGTCAGTGCGCCGATCCCCCGGGCGTTTCCCCGCCGGAGTGGTCCACTTCCGACCGTCCAAGGACTACTCTCGGCAGTGATATGGACAGCTCCGCACCGCAGTCATCGACAGGGCCCTCGCGCCGCCCCCGGCACCGCGACCGGCACGGCAGAGGGCTGCGCGGCCCCCTGGCGCCGCCCCAGGTGCCGATCTCGCTCACCCGCTCCGAACTCTTCGACGACTACGTGCGCGAGTCGGTGGAGCGGCTGGAGCGGCGTTGGCCGCAGCTGATCGAGGTGGAGTTCGCCGTCCAGGAGGTGCCGCTGCACGAGGCGGGCGGCGCCGACACCGAGGACGGCGTGCCGCTGGGCCGGGTGTCGCCGGGCGAGAAGGGGCGCAAGAGCCAGATCGTGGTGTACCGGCGGCCGGTGGAGATCCGGGCGAAGACCCGGGAGGACCGGGCGGCGCTGGTGCACGAGATCCTGATCGAGCAGGTGGCCGAGCTGCTGGGGCTGTCGCCGGACGCGATCGACCCGCGCTACGACGAGGAGTGACCCCCTCGGGAGCCGAAGGGCGCGCCGGTGTCGAAAGCGACGAGCGACAAGCGAGCGCAGCAAGTGCCGGAACGAAGAGCGTCGACACCGGGTCGAGAGCGCCCGGAGGCGAGCGAGGAGTGACAGCCGGGGGCGGGCACCCGCGAACGGGTGCCCGCCCCTGGCGTGCGGTCAGCGCAGGACGACGGCCGGGTCCTGGGCGGCCTGCGGGACCTTGACGGTGCTGTGGTCGTCGCGCAGTGCCTGGACGGTGAACATCGGCACGTCCTTGGTGGGGATGGCGAGCATCCGGGCGGCCACCACCGGGCCGCCGGACTCGGTCTCCACGGTGAGCGCGAAGACGCCGTTCAGCCCGGCGGGCTCGGGCGCCGGGACGGCCACCGTGCCGCCGGCCGGGATCTGGACCTCCTTGGTCGCCGGGGTGCCGCCGCCGCTGCCGGCCGAGCCGGTGACCTTGACGGTGGCGGCGTCGCCGGTGGAGGTCAGGAACAGCGTGGAGGCCCCGGCGCGGTTGTCGGCGACGGTGGCCCGGGCACCGATCGGGTTGCTGCCGGTGAGCCAGGCTGCGTCGCTCTTGCCGTTGTTGCCCGTACGGTCGACCCGCAGGCCGGCCACGATCGGGGTGGGGTGCTTGTCGTCGCTGGGCGACAGCCGCAGCCCGGCGACCTCGTCGCGGGTGATCTTGCCGAGGTCGACGGCGGCCACCATGCCCGCCTTGACGTGGATCGACTCGTTGCCGGCCGGGGTGAACCAGCCGTTCTTGCCGGAGAGCTGGATCTTCAGGTCGGCGTCGTCCTCCGGCGGCGCCCAGACCACCAGGCGGGCCGCCGAGGTGTCGGCGGGCAGGCCGGGCAGCACCTGGGTGGCGGCGGGGTCGGCCGACGCGGGGATCCAGTCGGCGCCCTTGTTGCCGTCGGCGGCGTGCAGCGCCGCGCCGACCCGCCCGGAGCGGGCCACCACGTGCACGGCGAGGTCGGTGACGGCGCCCTTGCTGATGGTGGACAGCAGCACCGACTGCGAGCTGCCGGGGGCGACGGTGATGCCGTTGGCGGCGTCGTTGTCGATCAGACCCTTGTCGCCGTACAGCTTGATGTCGACCACGGCGGCGGAGGACTCGGTGTTGACCAGGCTGACGTAGTCGACCCGGTCGCCGGCCGTGCTGGCCCCGGCGAACCAGAAGTCGGTGCCGGCCGGGGTGCACGTGAGGCCGGACAGGCCCAGGCCGCGCTGCTCGGTGACCACGGTGGTCTGGGTGACGGTGAAGCCGGGGGCGAGCGCGCCGGTGGCGACGGCCCCGGTGCCGGGCGCGGCGTCGCCGTTGGTGGCCGGGCCGGTGGCCGGGGTGCCGGGCTTGGTGACGGTCAGCTTGGCGTCGGCGGGCGCGGCGTTCTTGTCCGGGGCCGGGGCCGCCGGGGCGCCCGAGCCGCTCGGGGCAGGGGTCGCCGGGGCACCCGCCGTCGGGGTGGCCGAGGGCGCGGTGGTCGGCGGGGTGGCGGGGGCGGCCTGGTCGGAGAGCCAGCCGGCGCCGCCGGTGGCCGAGCCGGTGCCGGGCGGGGTGTAGGCGGAGAGCGTGGTCGAGCCGGTCAGGCCCTGGAGCGGCTGCGGGCAGACCGCCGCGGTCCGCTCGACCTGCGCGGTGGCCGGGGCGACAGCGTCCGCCTTGGCCGGGCCGGCCGGCTGGCGGACCTGGGCGATCCCGAACACCGCCGCGAGCACCACGGCCGCGGCCAGCAGGGACTGGGTGGTCTTCGTCCCCGCGGACCGGCCGGGGGCCTTCGCCTCGGCGCGGGCGGGCTCGGCCGACTCCGCGGGCTCGTAGGCCCCGGCGGGCTCGAAGGCCCCGGCGGGCTCGAAGGCCTCGGCCGGCTCGAAGGCCTCCTCGGCCCGGTCGGCGGACTTCTTCCTGAAAGCGGGCTTCTTCATCGCGGGTCAGCTCCCCGATCCGTGCTGGTGCGGGTACCGGCCGCCTGGGTCGTTCGGGTCGTAGTAGGGCTCGCCCTGCTGCTGGCCCGGCAGCCAGGGCTGCTGGTGCTGCTCGGGCTGCTGCTGGTACGGGTCGTAGCCGTACTGGCCCTGCTGGTACTGCTCGTAGCCCTGCTGCGGGTAGGCCTGCTGCTGCCCGTCGTACCCCTGGGTGTCGTAGCCCTGGCCGCCGTACGGCGCGGCCACCGGCTGCTGGGCCGCGTACTGGTCGTAGCTGTACGGGTCGGCCTGCTGGTAGGTCTGGTACGGGTCGGTGTACGGCTCGGCCTCCTGGACGGCGGCGGCCGCCTGGACCGCCTCGGTCACCGGCTCGCCGGCCGGCTGGGCCGGGACCGCGCCCGGCCGGCCCTCGTACACCCCGGGCTCCTCGGCGCCGGGCTCGGCGCCCTCGCCGCGCTCGGCCATCCGGCGGGCCCGGCGGCTGCCGGGGGCGGGGGCCTGCGCCTGGGCGGCGGCGGCCAGCGCGGCGGCGGCCACCACCTCCTCGGGCAGGTCGTCGTCCTTGTGGCTGCGGCGGCCGGGCAGGGCCAGCACCAGGATGGTGAGGCCGAGCAGCACCTGGGCCCAGATCCAGCCGGTGTGGGCGAGGCTGCCCTCACGGGTGACGGACAGCTTGCCGCCGGCGGCCGGGAGCTTGAAGCCCTGCGCCCAGCCGTCCACCGTGGTGGGCTCCAGGGCGGTGCCGTCCACGGTGGCCTTCCACTCGGGGGCGGCGGCCTCGGCCAGGCGCAGCACCCGGCCGTCCGGGCCGGCCAGGACGGTGGCGCCGAGGTCGCGCACGCCGGCCGGGACGACCACCGGGTCGGCGCCCGGAGCGGTGATCACCGCGCGGACCGCCGGGGCGCCGTTGACCTGCCAGAGCGCGGCGTCGCCGTCCTGGTTGGCCTTGACCAGGCCGGGGGTGGTGTCCAGGACGCCCTTGAAGGCGTCGATCACCGGGCGCTGGACGAGGACGTAGGCGATGCCGTAGCCGGCCAGGGCGTTCGCCTGGTCGGCGCCGGAGCCGGCCAGCAGGCTGCCGACCATCTTGTTGAGTCCGTCCTGGGTGCCGGTGGCCGGGTCGACGGTGGACTCGGCCTGGCCGAGCGTCAGGCCGGCGCCGCGGACCACGGTGTAGCGGACGGCGCCCTTCTCCCCGGTGACGACGAGGGTGCGGGACCGGTCGGTGGTGCCGGCCTCCTCGGCGATGAAGGCGGGCACCTGGCCGGCGTCGCCGCGGTGCAGCGGGCCGCCGGCACCGGTCAGCGCCCACCACAGGCCGGTGCCCAGCGGGGCCAGCACGGCGGCGGCCACCACCAGGGCGGCGACCGGCTGGCGCCAGCCGAAGGCGATCCCGGCGACGCGGGCGTTGGCGCCGTCGGCGCCGATCGCGGCGGCGGCGAGCAGGGCGATCCCGGCGATCAGGGTGGCCGGGCCGGCCCAGGCGGGCACCGCCGGGCCGCCGGAGGCCGGGGTGACGGAGGTGCCGGCCACCGCGACCGCGAAGACCAGGCCGGCGCCGGCCGCGCCCCAGGCGGCGAGCACCGCGCGGCGGCGGTCGGCGCGCAGCAGCGCGGCGAGCGCGGCGAGCACCACACCGGCGGAGAGCCAGACCGGCGGCACCCCGGCGCCGCCCGGGTTGACCAGCAGCAGGCCGGCCGCACTCGCTCCGGTGCCGTGCAGGCCGGGCAGTCCGGCCTCCAGCAGCAGCCACTGCGGGTGCGACAGCACCTTCAGGGACCAGGGGGCCAGCACGGCGACCGGCACCGCGAGGATCACCAGCACGCGCAGGCCGAGCAGCCGCAGCGCCGTACCGCCGGAGCCGAAGGCGCCGCCGCGCAGCACCGCGACGACCAGCGTGGCCAGGCACAGCGGCACCGCGAGCGCCCAGGTCAGCGGGACGAAGGCGGTGGTCAGGGTGAGCAGCAGGACGGTCATCCAGACCGGCCGCCAGCCGGGGCGGGCGCCCTTGGCGGCGCTCTCCGCGCGGATGCCGAGGCCGGCCGCGATCGCGGCGGCGCGGGCCAGCGGGGGCAGCAGCACGGCGAGGACGGCGGTGCCGATCCGGCCCTGGGCGAGCGCGCCGGTCGCGGCGGGCAGCAGCGCGTAGGTGGCGCTGGCCCAGGCGCGGACCAGCTTGGAGGCCAGCAGCGGCCGGGACACCAGGTAGGCGCTGACCGCGGAGAGCGGGACGGTGAGCACGACCAGCACGGTGAGCGCGAGGTCGGCGTGGCCGAACAGCAGCCAGGAGAACACCGCGAGCACGCCGAGGTACGGCGGTGCGGCGGCGGTGGAGCCGGTGCCGATCGGGTGCCAGGCGTCCGCGTACATCGACCAGAGGCCGCCGGCGCCGTCGGAGGCGGGCAGCAGCGCGCCGCCGAACAGCTCGCCGCCGCCGAGCAGGCTGCGGCAGGCGACCAGGGCGAACACCAGCAGGGCGGCGAACAGTACCGGCGCGGGGCGCCGGGCCAGCTTCTTGAGCAGTGCGAACTGCTCGACGACCAGGTCCTCGGACTCCTCGTCGCCGCCGGCCTCGACGCTGCCGTGCCGGCTGCCGGTGTCGTCGCCGCCCCCTATCCCGAGCGAGCCGATGACGCCCTCGACGGCCAGCCGGGCGGTGGCGCCGGGGGCCGGGAAGAGCGTGCGGTCGTCCAGGGCGTCCGCCGCCCTGGTCCGGGAGCGTCGTTTGCGCGCGGCCAGCACCCGCGGGAAGCGGATGAGTTCGTGGCCGAGGCCGGCCAGTTCGTCGACGGCCTGGCGCGGGTCCTTGCCGAGCAGGTTGGTGACGGCCCGCAGCAGGGTGCCGAGCACCAGGCGCAGCAGCACGTACGGGAAGAGCGCGCCCTTGCAGTTGGCGAGCAGGGTGAAGACGGAGCCGGCCTTGTCCACCCGGTGCGGGTGGGAGGAGCCGCAGTCGATGGCGCGGCGCTCACGGCTGGCCGCCTCGGCGTGCCGCAGCACGGCGTCGGGGGCGATCACCACGCGGTAACCGGCGGCGTTGACCCGCCAGCAGAAGTCGGTGTCGTCCCGCATCAGCGGGAGGGCCTTGTCGAAGCCGCCGAGCTCCTCGAAGACGTCCCGGCGCACCAGCATGCCGGCGCTGGAGACGGCGAGCACCGGGCGGACCTGGTCGTGCTGACCCTGGTCCTGCTCGCGGCGGTCGAGGCCGGTCCAGCGGCGGCCGGAGCGGGCGATCGTCACGCCGACCTCAAGGAGCTGGCGGCGGTCGTACCAGCTGCGCAGCTTGGGGCCGACCACGCCGGCGCTGGGGGTGGAGTCGGCGACCTGGAGCAGGCGGCGCAGCGCGTCGGTCTGCGGTTCGCAGTCGTCGTGCAGCAGCCAGAGCCACTCGACCGGCTGGGTCTCGCGCGGGCCGCCGCGGCCGAGGTCGTCCTCCTGGGCGAGCGGGTCGCCGAAGTCGTCCCAGCCGCCGGTGACCGGGTCGTAGCCGGAGGGGTCGAGCCGGTACGGGAGGTCCTCGGGACGCAGCGGCGGGCTGTTGAAGACGGCCTCGGCGACGGCGGTGCCGAAGCCGGCCCGGCGGCCGAGGATCAGCGGGCCGCTCTCGGGCATCCCGTCGGCGAGGCCGAAGTCGTCGAGGGCTTTCGCGAGCAGTTGCGGGGAGTTGTCGGTGGATCCGGTGTCGACCGCGAGGATCCGCTGGACCTGACGGTCCTGGCCGAGCAGGCCGGCCAGGGCCTGCGGCAGCCAGCGGGCGCCGTCGTGCGAGACGATCACCGCGGTGACCAGGTGACGCGGGTAGGCGGGCGGCCTGGAAGCGGTGAAGCCGCTCTGGTGGCTGTAGACGGTCATCGAGTGCGTGGGCCCCAGTTCTCGGTGGACACAGCCGGTGAACGGCAACCGGATGGCGCACCACACTAACGGCTCCGGACGGCCGCCTCGTGCGCGGTGCCGGTGCGGAGGCGGTGGAGGAGGGGTCCGGGAGCACCGGAAGAACTGCCCGGGAACACGAAAGCGCCCCACCGTCGCGGTGAGGCGCTCGTTCAGCTGTGTGGTTGTCCGTCGTTGTCGGAGGGTCAGCGGGGTCGGGGGTCGCCCCGGTCAGACCGCGCTCTTCTTGAGCCGACGGCGCTCGCGCTCGGAGAGGCCGCCCCAGATGCCGAAGCGCTCGTCATTGGCGAGGGCGTACTCCAGGCACTCCGAGCGGACCTCGCAGGCGAGGCAGACCTTCTTGGCCTCGCGGGTCGAGCCGCCCTTCTCGGGGAAGAAGGACTCCGGGTCGGTCTGGGCGCACAACGCGCGCTCCTGCCAACCGAGTTCCTCCTCGTCCTCCGCGATGCCGTCCCCGATCAACAGCTCAAAGAGCTCGCTCATGTGGCGCGCCTCCTCTGCCCCTACTTGGCGTCCCCGTGGTTGCCGTTGCCTCGTGCGGCCGACGACACGAGTGAAATTACAGTTGCGTCACTCTGGCCCAGTCAAGCCGAGCTCTGGTATTGAGGCCGGGATTCACTCCCTGGCACCAAACAGTTACGAATAGTGTACATATCCGGACACATCGGACTTTCGGCACGAAAGCCTCGGATGGCATCGAACCGTCCACAACCACTCGCGGAATGACGCCCGGTCACCGTCACAGGCCGGTCATCGGCCTGCCTTCCCGGCGATCTTCCCATCGAAACATAGAGAGTGATGAATCGCCCCATCAGGGCAAGATCCGGACCTAACCCACTCGAATGCCGCATCCTCCGGTTTGACACCGACCCCGCGCGTGCGGTGTCCTTGCCCCTATGTCAGAGTTCGCCAGCCCCCGGAGCGGTTCCACCCTCCGCCGTGCCGTGAACTCTTGTTGTCGCCTCTGTTCCTGCTGTATCTAGGCGCCCGCGTCCCACCGCGCGCCGCCCCAGGACACACAGAGGCCGCCCGCGATTCCCGTCCCAGGACATCCCGGATCCGGCTGATCCCGACGAACCAGCCGACTCCTCCGAGGACGACTCCTGTGCGCACCATCCGCAAACGGAACCGCGACCGCAACAAGCTCGCCCGCCTGGGCCTCGCCCCCACCCGTCCTTGGACGGACGGGCTCAGCGACGTCTCCATCGCCGGCGACCCGCTCGCCTTCCCCCACCTCGCCCGCACCGACCTGCCCGGGCACCCCGGCACCGTCGCCGAGTACGCCCGGCTGGTGCGCGAGATCGCCGCCGACCGCGCCCGCTGGGAGCCGCTGGTCCGCTACGACGCGCTCACCCGCTGGTACGCCCGGCTGGAGACCGGCCCCGGCTACGAGGTCTGGCTGCTCAGCTGGCTGCCCGGCCAGAGCAGCGGCTTCCACGACCACGGTGAGTCCTCCGGTGTGCTGACCGTCGTCCAGGGCGAGCTGATCGAGCGCTCCCTGACCCACACGGGCGAGGGCTCCCGCACCCTGCGCCCCGGCGGCCAGCGGGTGTTCTCCTCCGGCTACCTGCACGAGGTGGTCAACGGCGCGCTCGAACCCGCCGTCTCCATCCACCTCTACACCCCGGGCCTGACCGAGATGAACCAGTACGGCGCCGCCACCGCCGTCCCCGAGCAGCACCTCCAGCCGCACCCGGAGCCGCACCCGCGGACGCAGGCCGAGAGGCATTGAGCGCGGCTGACGAAGAGTCCGACCGTGGCAGGATGACCCCATGCGCATCGTGGCACTGGCAGGCGGAATCGGCGGGGCGCGCTTCCTGCGCGGACTCCTCGCGGCGGTCGGACCGCAGGACGAGATCACCGTCATCGGCAACACCGGCGACGACATCCACCTCTACGGCCTCAAGGTCTGTCCCGACCTCGACACCGTGATGTACACCCTCGGCGGCGGGATCCATGAGGAACAGGGCTGGGGCCGGACCGACGAGACCTGGTCGATCAAGGCCGAGATGAAGGAGTACGGCGTCGGCCCCGAATGGTTCGGGCTCGGCGACCGGGACTTCGCCACCCACCTCGTCCGCAGCCAGATGCTCACCGCCGGGTACAGCCTCAGCCAGGTCACCGAGGCGCTGTGCGTGCGGTGGAAGCCCGGCGTGCGACTGCTCCCGATGAGCGACGACCGGGTCGAGACCCACGTGCGGATCACCGACGAGCAGGGCACCCGGGCGATCCACTTCCAGGAGTACTGGGTCAAGCTGCACGCCGCCGTCGACGCCGAGGCGATCATCCCGGTCGGCGCGGACACCGCCAAGCCCGCGCCCGGGGTGCTGGAGGCCATCGCCGAGGCCGACGTCATCCTCTTCCCGCCGTCCAACCCGGTCGTCTCGATCGGCACCATCCTGGCCGTCCCCGGCATCCGGGAGGCCGTCGCCGCCGCACCGGCCCCGGTGGTCGGGCTCTCCCCGATCATCGGCGGGGCGCCCGTGCGCGGCATGGCCGACAAGGTGCTCGCCGCCGTCGGCGTCGAGGCCACCGCCGAGGCGGTCGCGCTCAACTACGGCCCGGCGCTGATCGACGGCTGGCTGGTGGACACCGCGGACGAGAACGCCGTCGCCGCCGTCGAGGCCGCCGGGATCGCCTGCTGGGCCGTCCCGCTGCTGATGACCGACGTCGAGGCCACCGCCGAGATGGCCCGGGCGGCGCTCACACTGGCGGAGCAGGTGCGCAAGTGACCGCCTCGCTGGAGGTCCTCGGCGTCGAGGGGATCCCCGAGGTCGACGCGGGCGCCGACCTCGCCGAGCTGATCGCCAAGGCCGGGACGTACCAGGACGGCGACATCCTGCTGGTCACCTCGAAGATCGTCAGCAAGGCCGAGGGCCGACTGCTGCGCGCCACCGACCGCGACGCGGCGATCGACGCCGAGACCGTCCGGGTGGTCGCCCGGCGCGGCCCGGCCCGGATCGTCGAGAACCGCAACGGCTTCGTCATGGCCGCCGCCGGGGTCGACGCCTCCAACACCGCCCCCGGCACCGTCCTGCTGCTCCCCGAGGACCCGGACGCCTCGGCGCGCGCGCTGCGGGCCCGGCTCCAGCGGCTCACCGGCTGCCGGCTCGCCGTCCTCGTCACCGACACCTTCGGACGGCCCTGGCGCAACGGGCTCACCGACGTCGCGATCGGCGCCGCCGGACTGTCCGTCCTGGAGGACCACCGGGGCCGCACCGACAGCCACGGCAACGAGCTGGTCCTCACCGTCACCGCCACCGCCGACGAACTCGCCGCCGCCGCCGACCTGGTGAAGGGCAAGGCCACCGGCGTCCCGGTCGCGGTCGTGCGCGGCCTCGGACACCTCGTCACCGCCGAGGACGGCGCCGGCACCCGGCCGCTGGTGCGGCCCGCCGTCGACGACATGTTCCGGCTCGGCACCTCCGAGGCGCTGCGCCAGGCGGTCACCCTGCGGCGCACCGTCCGCGCCTTCACCGCCGACCCGGTCGACCCGGCCGCCGTCCGCCGCGCCGTCGCCGCCGCCGTCACCGCGCCGGCCCCGCACCACACGACGCCGTGGCGGTTCGTCCTGCTGGAGTCCGCCGAGACCCGGGTTCGGCTGCTGGACGCGATGCTCGCGGCCTGGCAGCGCGACCTGCGCGAACTCGACGGCTGGGATGACGCCAAGATCGCCCGCCGCACCGCCCGCGGCAACGTCCTGCGCGACGCGCCGTACCTGGTGGTGCCCTGCCTGGTGATGGACGGCTCCCACGACTACCCCGACCGGCGCCGGGCCGCGGCGGAGCGGGAGATGTTCACCGTCGCCGCCGGCGCGGCCGTGCAGAACCTGCTGGTCGCGCTCACGGGTGAGGGCTACGGCTCTGCTTGGGTGTCGTCCACCATGTTCTGCCGTGACACCGTCCGGGCGGCGCTGGAACTGCCGGACGGGTGGGACCCGATGGGGGCCGTGGCGGTCGGCCGGCCGGCGGAGGCGCCGCGGGAGCGGGCGGAGCGGGGTGCGGACGCGTTCATCGCGGTGCGGTAGCGGTTTGGGGTGTTTGTGTGGTGGGGGCTTTCGGGAGGGTGGGTGGCCGGGGGCGGCGCCGGGGGTGGCCGCTCCGGGGGCTGGATGATTTTCAGACTGCCCATTCGGCTGGGTGGGGCGTTGGGTGCGGTGGCAGTCTGAAAATCACCCGTCACGCCCCTCTCCGGGCCACCCCTGCGCCGCCCCCTCCCGCAGCGCGTCCCTCTCGCTAGAGGGAGGTACGGGTGGGTGGGGGGGTGCTGCGGGTGGGTTGGTGCGGGTGTGCGGGTGGGTGCGGGTCAGTGGTGGCGGTGGTCGTTGGGGGTGAGCCTCGGGCCGTAGCGGGGGGCGCGGGCGCCGGTGGCCGTCAGGAGGCGGCAGACGCGGTGGCGGTGCGGGCGGTAGGGCTCCAGGAGGGCGAGCATCTGGGCGTCGTCGCTGCGGGGACGTCCGGCCAGGGCCCAGCCGACCAGGTTGGGGAGGTGGAAGTCGCCGACCGAGACCGCGTCCGGGTCGCCGTTGCTGCGCTGGAGGGTCTCGGCGGCCGTCCAGACGCCGATGCCCGGTACGGCCGTCAGTCGGGCGAAGGCCTCCTCGTGGCCCATCGCCGAGGCCTCCTCCAGCCGGGGTGCCAGCCGCACCGCGCGCATCACCGTCGCCGAGCGCTTGGGGTCCACGCCCGCCCGGTGCCACTCCCAGCTCGGGATCATCGCCCACTCGCGGGCCGACGGCGCCACCCGCATGCCCTCGGCCGGGCCGGGCGCCGGGGTGCCGAAGTCCCGCAGCAGGGTGTGCCAGGCGCGGTAGGCCTCGTCGGTGGTGACCTTCTGCTCCAGGATCGCCGGGACGAGGGACTCCAGGACCAGGCCGGTGCGGGTGAGCCGCACCCCCGCCGTACGGCGCTGGGCGTCCCGTAGCGGACCGGTCGGCAGCACCAGCGCCTCCGGGTGGTCCTCCGCCCCGAGCAGCGTGGGCAGCCGGTCCAGCAGCCACTGCGCGCCGGGGCCCCAGGCGGTCGCCTCGACTTCGCCTTCGGCGGGGTGGGGCCGCACCCGGAGGGTGCCGACGCCGGCCGGGGTGCGGGAGGCGCGCCAGACGGCGCCGTCGCCGGCGGTGCGGTAGGAGGGGTCGGCGGGGCCCCGCCGCAGGGGCAGCAGCGTCCGGGCGACGTCGAGCGGGAAGCCCGGCCGCCAGCGCCGTACCGCCTCGCCGCCCGTCACTGCCGTCGCCTCCTGTGCTCCCTGGGGCTATGAACGATACGCGGGGAAGGCGACAGCTCGGGGGCGCGGAGAACGGCCGTACGGGATGGGGACGTTGGCCGGCTACCGCGCCTGCAGCCGGGAGCTGGGCGTAGAGCGCGGCGCCGGGGCATTCGGTGTTGAAGGCGTCGCGGTGGCCGGAGACGGCGGCGAAGTCGACCACCGCGCCCTTGGGGTGCACATGAGGGGGATCGTCGTTGCAAACCGGGCGGCCCGCCACGCCGCCTCGCGCCCGCTCGGCCGCCCCTCCCGGCCTCCCACCCGAAGGCCGTAGGCTGGGGCGCACCATGACTGCGCCATTCGCTGCCGATGCCCGCACCCCCGTCGAGCTGCTGCACGCATACCTGCGCGGCGGCACCCCTTCGGTCGATCCCGCGGCCCCGCTGGTCACCTTCTACGACGACGCCACCGGCGAACGGGTGGAACTCTCCGCCCGGACCTTCGACAACTGGGTCGCCAAGACCGCCAACCTCCTCCAGGACGAGCTGAACGCCGGTCCGGGCGACCGCGCCGCGCTGCTCCTGCCCGCCCACTGGCAGAGCGCCGTCTGGCTGCTGGCCTGTTGGTCGGTCGGGGTGACGGCGGTGCCGGGCGGCGACCCGGCCGCCGCCGACCTGGTGGTGAGCGGCCCGGACGGCCTGGAGGCCGCCCAGGCGTGCGAGGGCGAGCGCGTCGCGCTCGCGCTGCGGCCGCTCGGCGGCCGCTTCCCGCAGCGCCCGGACGGCTTCCTGGACTACGCCGCCGAGGTGCCCGGCCAGGGCGACCGCTTCGCGCCGTACTCCCCCGTGCCCCCGGAGGGGCCGTCGCTGGAGACCTCGGTGGACGGGCTGCCGCTGAAGCTGACCGGCGAGCAGACCGTCGCACTGGCCCGGGAGGGGGCCGTGCGCCTCGGGCTGGAACCCGGCGCGCGCGTCCTGTCCACGTCCTCCTTCGACGACTGGGCGGGCCTGGAGGCCGGCCTGCTGGCCCCGCTGTCGGCCGGCGCCTCGGTGGTGCTGTGCCGCAACTCCGAGGGCCTGAGCGCCGAGCAGTGGGAGAAGCGGGTCGAATCCGAACGGGTGACGCTGCGCCTCGGCTGACCCCCGGCGAGGGCCCGGCGGGTAGGGATCCCTGCCATGGCCGAGGATGACACCGAGCACCCCCCGACCGATGACGTTCCCCCGACGGACACTCCCCCGAACGGACCCGGACGCCCGCGCAGGCGCCGGCGGTGGCTGATGATCACCGCCGGCGTCGTCGCGTTCCTGGCGGTCGTCATCGGAGCGGTGCTCTACATCGCCTACCGCAAGCTGGACGGCAACATCCGGACCGACTCGGCCACCGACAAGCTGCTGGCCGAGCTGGAGGCCGAACGCCCGAGCCGTACGGCCGGGGCCGGCGGTGCCGAGAACATCCTGTTGATCGGCAGCGACGACCGCTCCGGCGCGAACTCCTCCTACGGCGGCGAGGCCGGCACCCAGCGCTCGGACACCACGATCCTGCTGCACCTGGCCGCCGACCGTAAGCGCGCGACGGCGGTCTCCATCCCGCGTGACGTCATGGTCACCGTCCCGGCCTGCGAGAAGCCGGACAGCACCCGGAGCAAGCCGGGGCTGATGCAGTTCAACTGGGCCTTCGAGCTGGGCGGCCCGGCCTGCTCGATCCGTACCGTCGAGCAGCTCAGCGGCATCCGGATGGACCACTACCTGATCCTCGACTTCAACGGCTTCAAGACGATGGTGGACGCGATCGGCGGGGTCGACGTGTGCGTGCCGCAGCCGATCCACGACAAGGACGCCAAGCTGGACCTCGCGGCCGGCCGGCAGGTGCTGCACGGCGAGCAGGCGCTCGGCTACGTCCGGGCCCGGGAGAGCCTGGGCGACGGCAGCGACACCCAGCGGATGGGCCGTCAGCAGCAGTTCCTGGCGTCGCTGATCCGCAAGGTGCAGTCGCAGGGGGTGCTGCTGAACCCGGCGAAGCTGTGGCCGGTGCTGGACGCGGCCACCTCCTCGATCAAGGCGGACGGCGGGCTGTCGTCGCTGGGCGCGCTGTACGACCTCACCCAGGACCTGCGCGGCATCCCCTCGCCGGACGTGGAGTTCCTGACCGCGCCGCGCCGCCCGTACCGCTACGACTCGGACCGGGACGAGTTCGTGCAGCCGCAGACCACCCAGCTGTTCACCGCGCTGCGGGACGACCGGCCGATCGCCGTCCGGCCGCCCGGCCCGGCGCCCACGGCGGGGGCGAGCCCGTCCGCCGGGGCGGGGTCGGACCAGACGACGGCGTCGCCCTCGGCGAGCGCCGCACCCACCTTCGAGGGACGCACGGCCGACGTGGACGCCTGCGCGCAGCACTGACGCCCCACGTCGACTTTGCCGACCCATTGCTCTTTCGTGACGGATGTCATACCAGGAACGATTCCCCGTTCGGCTCGTCTAGTGTGTCCGGATCAGCCCGCTACCCGAGTGGGCCGCCCCCGTGACCGGCCGGACGAAGGGAGCCGCGTGCAGCAGGACATACCGGAAACCGGCCAGGGCAACGGGGAGAACCGCCGGACGGCCAGGCGCCGGGCGGCGGCCGCCGCCAAGCGGAACCGGCGCCGACGAATACTCAAGTGGACGGCCGGCACCGGCGCGCTGGTGATGGTCGCGGGCTGCGGCGGGGCGTACTACCTGTACCAGCACTTCAACAACAACCTGACCTCGGTCAAGGTCCAGCTGGGCGAGGAGGCCGAGCGGCCCCAGGCCGCCGGGGACGCGCTGAACATCCTGGTGATCGGCACGGACAGCCGGCAGGGCCTCGGGCGCGAGTACGGCGACGAGGGCAGCACCGGGCACGCCGACACGACGCTGCTGTTCCACATCGCCAAGGACCGCACCAACGCGACCGTGATCAGCATCCCGCGCGACCTGATGGTGCCGATCCCGGAGTGCCGGACCGACCAGGGGAAGAAGATCCCCGGCTCGGCGCGGGAGATGTTCAACACCAGTCTGGGCCAGGACGGGCGCGACGCGGGCTGCACCTGGAAGACCGTCGAGAAGATGACCGGGATCCGGGTCGACCACTTCGTGCAGGTCAACTTCGAGGCGGTGAAGACCCTGTCCACCGCCGTCGGCGGGGTGGAGGTCTGCGCGGCCAAGGACATCGACGACAAGGACTCGCACCTGAAGATGTCCAAGGGCCGCCACACGGTCCAGGGCGAGGAGGCACTGGCCTTCGTCCGCACCCGGCACGCGGTCGGCTTCGGCGGCGACCTCACCCGGATCCCGCTCCAGCAGCAGTTCATCAGCTCGATGATCCGCAAGATCAAGAGCGACGACACCCTGACCAGCCCCACCAAGCTCTACAAGCTCGCGGACGCCGCCACCAAGGCGCTCACCGTGGACTCCGGCATCGGCAGCGTCGACAAGCTCAAGGACCTGGCGCAGGACATCAGCAAGGTGGACACCAAGAACATCACCTTCACCACCGTGCCGGTCCTGGACGACCCCAAGGACGACGACCGGCTGATCCTCAAGCAGCCCGACGCCGGGCAGGTGTTCTCGATGATCGCGGGCGACCGCTCACTGACCGGGACGGCCACCCCGCCGGCCACCGACACCCCGGCCCCGGCCGCCCCCTCCTCCGCCATCCCCTCCTCCGCTGCCCCGGCCACCACCGCTCCGGCGGTGGACGCCAAGGACGTCCGGGTGACGGTGCGCAACGGCAGCGGGACACGCGGGCAGTCCGGTCCGACGGTGGAGAAGCTGAAGGCCAAGGGCTTCGCCGAGGCCGCCGTCGCCTCCGACGCGGCGGTCACGGCGACCACCACGGTGTCGTACCCGGCCGGTCAGGAGGCCGAGGCCGCCGCGCTGGCCGCCGCCCTCGGGCTGCCCGCGGACGCCGCACGGCAGGACCCGAAGGCGGACCCGAAGGGCGCACTGGTGCTGGTGCTCGGCAAGGACGTCCTCGCGGTCCCCACCCAGGCACCGACGGAGGCGCCGAAGGACCTCCAGCGGGTGCAGGCGGACGACACCGACGTCTGCGCCAAGTAGTCGGCAGGGGGCGCGGGTTCCTTCGCCATCGGCGAGGACGGCGGCCGGGCTCGCACCCGACCCGCCCTCAACCGCCCCCGGCGGTACCGGCGGTGGCGGTCACCACCCTCAACCCGCCCGGGAGAGCACGTCCTTCGGGGACGGGCCGATGCTCCTTATCACCCGGCGGGCCAGTGAGCGGGGCGAGGTGATGAAGCCGAAGCCCCAGCTGAGGTGCATGGTCGCGAGCGCCACCGGCAGCAGCGCCTTGGCCTTGAGGGACAGGCCGCGGCCCTCGACCACCGCGCCGCCCAGGATGCCCAGCAGGTAGGCGCCGGGCACCGCGAGGAAGGCCGGGTGGACGGCTGCTCCGAGCACCAGCCCGAGCACGACCGCGAGCAGCGCGGACGGCGGGGCGAGGTAGCGCAGGTTGACCGAGCCGCGGTGGTAGCGGGTGACCACCCGGCGCCAGCGGCCGTAGTCCTTGTACTGCTTGGCCAGCGCCCGGACCGACGGCCGGGGTCGGTAGGTCACCTTGAGCTGCGGGGTGAACCAGACCAGCCCGCCGTCCTGGCGGATCCGGTAGTTCAGCTCCCAGTCCTGGGCGCGGATGAACTCCTCGTTGTAGCCGCCGAGCTTCTCCAGCACCTCCCGCCGGAACACCCCGAGGTAGACGGTGTCCGCCGGGCCGGCCAGGCCGCCGGTGTGGAAGGCCGCGTTGCCGACACCGATCTTGGAGGTCATCGCGGCCGCGACCGCGTGCTCCCACTCGGTCTCGCCCTCGGCGTGCATGATGCCGCCGACGTTGGCCGCGTCCATCTCGCCGAGCAGCCGGACCGCCGTGGTGATGTAGCCCGGGGTGAGCAGGCCGTGACCGTCCACGCGCACCACTATCGGGTGCTGCGAGCCCCGGATGGCGGCGTTCAGCCCCGCGGGGGTCCGGCCGGTGGGGTTCTCCACCGTGCGCACCCGCGGATCCTCGGCCACGAGCGCGGCCGCGATCTCGGCGGTACGGTCGGTGGAGGGGCCGAGGGCGATCACCACTTCCATCGGCCCGGGGTACTCCTGGTCCAGGATGCGCCGGACCGCCGTGCGCAGGTGTCGTTCCTCGTTGAGCACCGGCATGATCACGGAAACAGCCGGCAGCTCCTCAGCAGCCTTGGTGTTCATCGGGGCCAACCGTACCGGTGCCGACGTGCATCCGTCTTGTCCCGGTCTGGGCGGCCTCGGGCACCCCGAAGGGCGGTACCGGCGCTGTGATCACGCCCACCGTACCGCCCCGTTCCGCCCAGCCCGAATCGGAGTGGGAACGGTGCAGGTTCGGGGCAGGTTCAGAGCCAGTGGTGAACGACGGTGAACAGCGCGAAGCCGGCCACCGAAAGGATGTTCACCAGGCGCTGCGGACGGCCCAGCCGGTCCGGCAGCACCTGCTTGGGGCGCAGCTCGGGGCGGTGGGCGGCGATGGCGACCTCCCGGGCCAGCTCCACCGGGTCGTACCGCTCGCCGAGGTGGCGGGCCAGCCGGGACGTCGGCCAGCCGGCCACGGAGAGGTCCTCGCCACCGCGCAGCCGGATGATCAGCCGCCGGCGGTGCACGGCGGCGGCGGTGATCTGCTGCCACCGGAAGTGACGGACACGCAGCGCGGTGGCCACCCGCAGACCGTCCCGGTCGGCCACGATCTGCCAGGACAGCGCGTGGCCGCAGGCGAGGATCGCCGAGGAGCCGAACCAGAGCGGGCGCAGCAGCCCCTGCCACCAGCCCCCGCCGCTCAGGTACACCACGGCGGCGCCGAGCAGCAGCGCCATCGCGGGCCCGGGCAGCACGCGCAGCGGCAGAGGTATCTCCCAGCGGCGGGCGGCCACCGGTCGGGCGTCCGGACCGGCCGGGGGAGCCGCGGCCACCGCCCGGGCGGTGAGCTTGGCGACGGCGAGCTCCTCCTCCCGTCGGCCCTCGGCCTTCCGGTTCAGCCGCGGGGTCCGGGCGACGGAGGCGACCACGGCGGCCACCCAGCGCGGGTCGCCATCCCGCAGTCCGGGGCGGACCAGGAGCTGCCGGTCGGGCCCGTCCGGGCCGCGGTAGAGCACGGCGGGGACGCTGCGGCGGGCCCGGACCAGCCGGGCGGCGGCCTCCGCGGAGGTCGGTCGGCCGTAGCGCCCCGCCCCGCCGGACAGCGGGTCGGGGTAGTCCTCGTCGAGCTTGGTCTCCGGAAAATCGGGCACCCAGGCCGGGCCGTCGCCGGCCGGGCCGCCGTGGCGGGCCCAGCGGTAGCGGTCGCGCTCGACCAGGCGCCAGAGCGCGCGCCCACCTGGCGGGCCGTCCAGCGGCAGCACCAGCAGGTCGCCACGGGCGTCGGCGCGGACCCGGACGGCCAGCGCGGGCGCGGAGCCCTCGAAGGCGGGCCGGGCGCGGCGGGCGTTCGCAGTGGCGGCCGAACCGAGCAGCAGGAGGCCGAGCAGGGCGCTCAGGCCGCCGAAGGCCACCTGGCCGGAGAGGTCGTAGTCGTCGCCGGCGGCGCGCACGGAGTCGCCGTTCACCAGCAGCGTGACGGGCTCACCGGGCTGCGGCTGCCGCTGCCACCGGACGTCCAGGGCGGCGGTGCGCTCCGGGCCGCCGCCGGGCGGCTGGAAGCGGACGGTCAGCACGCCGTCCCCGTCGGTCGACCCGGCGGTGCCGAACACCCCGGTGGCCTGCCTGTCGGCGGCCCGCTGCCCGGCCTGCGCCCAGAGGCCGTACAGCGGGAGCGCCAGGGCGACCAGGAGCAGCAGGCCGCCGAGGACACGGCGGCCCGGGCCCTCGGGCTCGGGGTGGACGGGCGAGGGCGCCTCGGCGGCCGTCCACGGGAAGGGGACGGGCGGGGCCGCCAGTTCGTCCAGTTGCTGCCGGGCGCGGCGACGGCCGAGTTCGGCGCCGATCAGCACGACGGCGAGCAGCAGGTTCATCAGGACGGCCGACCAGCGGCCGAGCGGGGAGACCAGGCCGCCCGGGGCGTACCAGAGCACCGCCAGGGCGACCGGGGGGACCAGTGCCCGGAAGCGGGGCTTGGCGATCAGCAGGACGATCTCGGCCAGCACCGTCCACCACGCCAGCGAGGACCCCCAGCCGTCCCGGCAGACGCCCTGGGCGTTGCAGGGACCGGGTTCGGTCGTCGGTTCCACGACCGTGGCCAGGAAGAAGAAGGCGGCCGGGGCCAGCGCGAGCCAGCGGGTGTCCAGCCGCCAGGCGGTCCGGGCGGCGCGCCAGCGGGCGGCCGCGGCCGCGGTGAGGGGCGCGGCGCTGGGCAGGGGTGGGGCGTCCGAGGGCAGCATCCGGCGATGATCTCAGCATCGGATGATCAGGCCGGCAGTCCGGTGGCCGTCCGTGCCGCAGGGGCCGGGCGCTGTGCGCGCCCGGCCCCTGCCCCCCGTTCCCCCCGTTCCCCCCGTTCCCCCGTGGGGGTTCGCCCCGACGTCCCCCGTCGCCGGGTCAGTCCGTCGCGATGGCCGCGAGGACGTTCATGCGTCCGGCCCGGAAGGCCGGGACGAGTGCGGCGACCAGGCCGATCACCACCGAGGAGACCAGCGTCACCGCGATCACGGTGGTCGGGACGGAGAGCGTCCCGAGCCCCTGGTCCCGCAGCACCCGCTGAGCGGTGATGCCCCAGGCCAGGCCCAGCCCGGTGCCGAGGACGGCACCGAACACCGCGATCACCACGGACTCCAGCCGGATCATCCGGCGCAGCTGGCGGCGGGAGAGCCCGATCGCCCGCAGCAGGCCGATCTCGCGGGTCCGCTCGACCACCGACAGCGCCAGGGTGTTGACCACGCCGAGCACGGCGACGGTGATCGACAGGCCGACCAGTCCGTAGATCAGGTAGAGCAGGGTGTTGACCTGGGACTGCACCAGCTCCTTGTAGCCGGCCTGGTCCTTGACGGTCAGCTGCGGGTACTGCTTGAGCGCGTCCTCCAGGGCGGTGAGCGTCTTGGCGACGTCGGTGCCGGAGGAGGCCTTGGCGAAGAAGGTCCAGACCGGCGGCTGCTCGGCGGCCGGGACGACCTCGGTCATGGTGTCGAGGCCGACGAAGGTGCCGTCGCCCAGCAGCCCGCCCTTCTCGAAGACCACGCCCACCGGCAGGGTCTGGGTGCGGCCCTTGCCGTAGTCGACGGTCAGCCGGTCGCCGACCTTCAGGTTGTGGTCCTTGGCGAAGGTCTCGCCGATCCCCAGCGAGCCGTGCCCGACCGAGTCCACCGCGCCGGCGGTGACCGTGGGGTGGAAGTCGGCGCCGAAGAAGCTGGTCGGCACGGCGGTCAGGTTCGTCCTGGCGCTCTGCCCGCCGGGCAGCTGGACCTTCGTGTGGTTGAAGGCCTCCTGGGTGGTGATGTGATCGATGCCCGGGGTCCGCTTCACCGCGTCCATCATGTCGGTGGTGACCGGGGTGCGGCCGCCCGAGATGATGTAGTCCACGCCCACCGACTTGTCGATCTGCGCGCTGGCCGAGGTGACGGCCGAGGAGCTGAACACCGACGAGCCGATCACCAGCGCCAGCCCGATCATCAGCGCGGCGGCGGTGGCGCCGGTGCGGCGCGGGTTGCGCATCGCGTTGCGCTGGGCGAGCTTGCCGGAGGGCCCGAACAGGGCCGGGAGCAGGGCCCCGAGCGCCTTGATGACGACGGTGGCCAGCAGCGGGCCGAGCACCACGAAGCCGATCAGGGTGAGCAGCAGGCCCAGGCCCAGGTACTGGCCGCCGGTGGACGCCTTCTGCGCCGAGCCCGCGAGCACCAGCAGCGCGGCACCGCCCCCGGTCAGCACCAGGCCGGTGATCGTCCGGACGATGTTGGAGCGGGCCTCGGCCGGGGTGCCGTGGTCGCGCAGGGCGGCCATCGGCGCGATCTTGCTGGCCCGGCGGGCCGGGATCCAGGCCGCGATGACGGTGATCAGGATGCCCACCGCGTAGCCGGCCACGAACACGTCGGGCCCGATCTCCAGGTCGCTCGCGTTGAGGTCCATGCCGATCGCGTTCATCAGCTTGATCAGGCCGACCGCGACGCCCAGGCCGACCGCCACCCCTAGGGTCGAGCCGAGCACGCCCAGGATCAGCGCCTCGACCAGCACCGAGCCGTTCACCTGTCGGCGGCTGCCGCCGATGGCGCGCAGCAGGCCGATCTCGCGGGTGCGCTGGGCGACCAGCATCGAGAAGGTGTTGATGATCAGGAAGCCGCCGACGATCAGCGAGATGCCGGCGAAGCCGAGCATCGCGTACTTCATGAAGTTGAGGCCGCTGCCGATCGACTTGGTGTTCTCGTCCTTCTGCTCGGCCGCGGTCTTGACCTGGTAGCCGGCGCCGACCTTGGCCAGGGCGTCGGCCTTGAGCTGGTCGTCGCTGCGGCTGCCGTCGCCGAAGGCCTCGACGGAGGTGTAGGCCTGCTCGCCGAGCAGCACCTGCTGGGCGGTCGGGGTGTCCAGGAAGGCCAGCGCCGCGCCCGGGTTGGTGGTGGTGAAGGTGGCGATGCCGACGATCGTGTACGGGTGCTGCCCCCCGGCGTTGTCGACCCGCAGCTTGTCGCCGAGGCCGAGTTCGGCCTTCTTGGCGGTGTCCGCGTCCAGGACCAGCTCGCCGGAGTTCTGCGGGACGTGGCCGGAGGTGATCTTCACCGGGTTGCGCGGGGTGTCGGTCCAGTTGCCGAGCAGGGTGGGCGCGCCGCTGGTCGGGCCGACCAGCTTGTTGGTGGCCGGGTTGACCAGGATGGCGTTGCCGACCATGACCTGGCCGACGGCCGTCTTCACCCCGGGCACCGCGGCGACCTGCTGGGCGAGCGAGACCGGGACGGTCGACGGCTTGTCGCCGGCCTGCTGGTCGTCGTCGGCCGGCTTGGGCGGCTGGACCGAGATGTCCGAGGCGGTCGCGGCGAACAGCTTGGAGAAGGTGCTGGTGGCGGTGTTGGAGAACACCAGGGTGCCGGACACGAAGGCGACCGACAGCACGACGGCGATGAGCGAGAGCGCCATCCGGCCCTTGTGGGCGAAGAAGCTCCGCAGTGAGGTCTTGAGCAGCATGGTGAGGTCGTCCCGCCGCTCAGCTGGTGCGCTTGCCGTCGAAACGGCGCATGCGTTCGAGGACGGAGTCGGCGGTCGGCGCGTGCATCTCGTCGACGATCACGCCGTCGGCGAGGAAGAGCACGCGGTCCGCGTAGCCGGCGGCGACCGGATCGTGGGTGACCATGACCATGGTCTGGCCCAGCTCGTCCACCGAGCGGCGCAGGAAGGTCAGCACCTCGGCGCCGGCCCGGGAGTCCAGGTTCCCGGTGGGCTCGTCGCCGAAGATGATCTCGGGGCGGGCGGCCAGGGCCCGGGCCACCGCGACGCGCTGCTGCTGGCCGCCGGAGAGCTGGGTGGGGCGGTGCTTGAGCCGGCCGGCCAGGCCGACGGTCTCCACCACCTGGTCCAGCCAGGCCTGGTCGGGCCTGCGGCCGGCGATGTCCATCGGGAGCGTGATGTTCTCCAGCGCGTTCAGGGTCGGCAGCAGGTTGAACGCCTGGAAGATGAAGCCGATCTTGTCGCGGCGCAGCCTGGTCAGCTGCTTGTCCTTGAGGCCGGTGATCTCCGTGTCGCCGATCCAGATCCGACCGTCGCTGACCGTGTCCAGGCCGGCCAGGCAGTGCATCAGCGTCGACTTGCCGGAGCCGGAGGGGCCCATGATCGCGGTGAAGCGGCCGCGCTGGATGTCCACGTCGACCGCGTCCAGGGCGGTCACCTTGGTCTCGCCCGAGCCGTACGCCTTGGTGACCTGACGGGCCGACGCGGCGACGGCGGACGGTCCGCCGGGAAGCTGGGGGTCGTACACGGCTGCTGCCGTCGTCACTGGAGTCTCCTAAGAAGTGGGCCCACCCGTTGGCCCCCACCCTGCCGACGCGGTCGGCCGCGGACCCGACGGAGTCGGGCCGCGTTCGGGCGGGTGGGGACGTGAGATCCACGTTAGGAGTCGGTTGCGGGCCGCTCGTCCTCCGCCGGAATGAAGCGGTGCAACCAAGGTTCTACGGGGTGCGGCACCCCCTCCCCCTAGGGGGCGCCGCGGAGCGTCTCGGGGTCGCCCCGTACGGGGTCGCACCGGCCGCTGCTCAGCCGGTCAGCGCGGGTGCGGCCAGCCGCTCCAGGGCGTCGGCGAAGCCCGCCACGACGGGGGCCAGCAGGCCGTCGGTCTCGCGCTCGACCAGGGTGGTGCCGTCCTCCCCGGCGGTGATGTGGCGGTCGAGCACGAACCAGCCCTGGGTGATGTGGCCGGCGCCCATCGAGCTGAGCACCGGGCGCAGCGCGTAGTCGACCGCGAGGACGTGCGCGGGCGAGCCGCCGGTGGCCAGCGGCAGGACGGCCTTGCCGGCCAGCGCGTACTGCGGGAGCACGTCCAGCAGGGCCTTCAGCAGGCCCGAGTAGGCGGCCTTGTAGACGGGGGTGCCGATGACCACGCCGTCGGCGCGGGCGAACAGCTCGGTGACGGCGACGATCTCGGGGTAGTCGAAGTCGCCCGACAGCAGCGCGTGCGCGGGCAGGCTGCGGGCCTCGAAGGGGATGACGTGGTGGCCGCGGTCGGCGAGGCGGGCGTCGACGTGGCGCAGCAGGCGGGTGGTGCGGGAGGTGGCGGACGGGGAGCCGGAAACGGACAGGACGGTGGCCATGGTTCACCTCTGGCTGGAAGCGGGCGGCTCTTCGAAACGGCGCCGCAGCGGGCGGGGCGCTGCGGTTCGGTGCTCGGAAGGGGGCGTCTCGACGGGCGCGAGGCGCGAGTGTCAGCCGCGACAGAGCGAACAGGCCACCCCACGCCGCAGGTCGACGTGCCGCCGACGCGTGAGTGCCCAACGCTGATCCATGCCTGAAATGCAAACACGCTGTGTTCGAGGCGGTCAAGAATCGTTTCGGCAGCCGGAACGCGGGTGACGGGACGTTTCGGCGGAACGATCCGGTACGTGCATCAAAACTGCTACAAGAGGCCTGGTGGGGCCCCCGGGGGGAGTCAGGCCGAGCGGGGTCGGGCATCCTCGACGGCATGAACACGTGGCAGGAGGGCCGCCCGGGCGGCGGCGGGAACCCGTACGGAGGCAACGGCGGAGGCGGGGCGGCGGCCGAGCCGCCACTGCCGACCTCGCTGAACCCGCGCGGGCCGGGGGCGCCCGCGCCGCGGCAGCCCGAGCCGTCCCGGTACGGCGGCGTCCCGCCGCAGGGCGTGCCCGGTGGCCCCGGCGGTCCGGGCGGTCCCGGCCGGCCGGGCGGTCCGGGTGGTCCCGGCGGCCCGGCCGGTGCGCGGCCGGCCGGCGCCCAGGCCAAGCGCTGGCCGCGGCGGCGCATAGTCAAGTGGTCGGTCTTCGGCCTGCTGATCGCGGTGATGGTGACCGCCGTCTCCACCTACTTCTGGGCGGACTCCAAGCTCAACCACGAGAACGTGCTGGCCGGCTACCCGGGCCGCCCGGCGGCGGGCAAGGGCACCAACTGGCTGATCGTCGGCTCGGACAGCCGCGAGGGCCTCTCCGAGGCCCAGCAGGACGAGATGCACACCGGCCACGACGTCGAGGGCAAGCGCAGCGACTCGATGATGATCCTGCACATCGGGGACCACGGGAACACCCTGATGAGCATCCCGCGCGACTCCTGGGTACCGATCCCGGAGTTCAAGGCGAGCAACGGGAAGACCGTCAAGGCCACCACCTCGAAGATCAACTCGGCCTTCGCCAACGGCAACGGCCGGCTCCTGGTGCAGACCGTCGAGCTGAACACCGGCATCCACATCGACCACTACGCCGAGATCGGGTTCGCCGGGTTCGCCGGCATCGTCGACTCGATCGGCGGCGTCGAGATGCGCATCGACCAGGACATCAAGGACCGGGACTCCGGCCTCGACCTCAAGGCCGGCGACCAGACGCTCAACGGCGTCCAGGCCCTCGCCTTCGTCCGCCAGCGCCACCAGATGGCCGACCAGGACCTCGGCCGGATGCGCAACCAGCAGAAGTTCCTCGGCGCCCTCGCCCACCAGGCCGCCTCCCCCGGCACCGTGCTCAACCCGTTCACCTTCTACCCGCTGGTCGACTCGGCGCTCGGCACCCTGATCGTCGACGACGACTGCGGGCTGACCGACCTGGGCTCGCTCTTCCTCGCCATGAAGGACGTCAACGGCGGCAACGGCAAGACCATGACCGTCCCGATCGGCAACGCGGACTACCACACCAAGACGGGCGAGTCCGCGGTGCAGTGGGACGCCGGCAAGTCCAAGCAGGTCTTCGACGCCTTCAAGAACGACACCACGGTGCCGGACTTCAAGTAACCGGCGACTCCGGGCGACCGTCCCGCCACAATGGGTGAATTTCCCTCGTCACCGCACTCGTCTACCGTCGACGCCACCGCCTCCTGGGCCGCCTGGTCCAGGAGGCGCTCGCGCTCTACGGCATGGAGGTGCCGGCCGCCTGCGAGATCGGGCCCGGACTCACCGTGTTCCACCGCGGCTTCGGCACCGTGCTGCACCCGTGCACCACGCTCGGCGCGAACGTGACGCTCTACAACGGCGTGACCGTCGGCCGGGCCGACCCGTGGGTGCCGCAGGAGCGCAGCGCGATGCGGCGGGTGATGGTCGAGGACGGCGCGGTGCTGTGCGCGGGCGCCAAGGTGGTGTGCAAGGACGGCGTGCTGACCGTGGGCGCGGGCACCGTCGTCGGCGCCAACGCGGTGCTCACCCGCTCGACCGGGCCGGGCGAGATCTGGGCCGGGGCGCCCGCCCGCAAGGTGGGCGTGCGGGAAGGGACTTGGGCGCCCGGCCCCTCCCCCGCCTGACGGCACTCCGCGGTTCCCGGCCGACGGCACAGCGCCGCCCCGGCGTCAGGCCGACGGAGGGGTCGGCAGCCGGTCGAGCGCGATCCCGAAGTGCTCCCGGTACGCGGACAGCGCCCCGGCGTCGGTGAGTTGCTCCTCGGCGCGGCCGCCGTCGGGGGCGGTCCGGATCAGCCGGGTGCCGCTGAGGGTGGTGCGGCCGCCGTCCGGGGCGAGCAGCGAGCAGGTGGTCGACCGGGTGAAGTGGGACTGCGGCGAGGTGGTCTGCCACCAGCAGGTCGGCCCGAAGTCGGCCAGGTGGTACGGGCGCGGGTCGAGCCGGTACTGCGGCACGCCGTCCAGTCGTACGTCCAGCTCGCCGTGGTCGCCGTACGGACCGATCACGACCGTGCCGTGCGGGTCGGGCTGGGCGCCGCGCTCGTCCAGGCGCAGCGGGAGCAGGCTGAACCGCCCGAACCCCACGTCGACCAGCCAGGGTTCGTCCAGGTCGACCCGCAGCGCCAGGTGGTCGAACGGCGGCCCGGGCCGCTCCCCGTCCAGGACCCGGGCGGCCAGCAGGCTCACCCGGTACCCCAGTGCGCGCAGCAACTCGGCGAAGGCGCCGTTGAGTTCGTAGCAGAAGCCGCCGCGCCGCCGGTCCACCAGCTTCGCCACCAGGGCGGCCGTCTCCAGCACCACGGGCTCGCCGAGGTGGATGCTCAGGTTCTCGAACGGGACCGCCCACAGGTGGGCCCGCTGCAGCAGCGCCAGGCCCTCCGCCGAGGGCGGCCCGGGCTCCGTCACGCCGATCCGCTCCAGGTACGCCGCCCGTACGTCCGGTGCCAGTCCCTCGTACGCCTTCTCGTGATCCACCCGCCCATTCCACCCGGGCGGCAACCGATCGACCATCGGTCCTTCGTCCTAGGCCATTCCACGGTCGGCGGGCGCGCCACCGCCCCGGAGCGGAAGGTCGGCAGGTCCGACTCCCCGCTCCGGGGCGGTGGGTTGTCACCGGTCCCGGAGGACGGTGATCAGGCGATCTCGCCGGACTTGGCGATGGTGATCTTGGCCGAGGTGCGGCCGCTCTGCGAGCCGAGGCCCTCGATCTTCTTCACCAGGTCCATGCCCTCGACGACCTCGCCGAAGACGACGTGCTTGCCGTCCAGCCAGTCGGTGACGATGGTGGTGATGAAGAACTGCGAACCGTTGGTGTTGCGACCGGCGTTGGCCATCGAGAGCAGACCCGGGCGGTCGTGCTTCAGCTCGAAGTTCTCGTCCGCGAACTTCTCGCCGTAGATGCTCTTGCCACCGGTGCCGTTGTGGTTGGTGAAGTCACCGCCCTGCAGCATGAAGGCGGGGATCACGCGGTGGAAGCCGGAGCCCTCGTAGCCGAAACCGTTCTGGCCGGTGGCCAGCTCGCGGAAGTTGCGGGCGGTCTTCGGGACGACGTCGTCGAAGAGCTTGAAGACGATGCGGCCGGCCGGCTCGTCGTTGATGCTGATGTCGAAGAAAACGTTGGAACCCATGCAGGGATCATGGCACGAGCGGCCCACCGTCGCTCGCCACCCCCGGAGCCCACGAGGTCGGATCGGCGTGTTATCCGGCGGGCGTCGGGCGGAAGCCACCATCGACGTCCGGTTCGAACCTTGAGTGACTCGACGGGCGCTTCGGGAAGTCGGCGGCGGCGTAGCGGGCTCAGGCCTTCAGCTTGCGCCAGACCGTCTCCAGGGCGGCGATGTCCGCCTCGTCCAGCCGCTCGGTGAAGACCGGCGCGAGGACGGCCCGCCGGGTGGCGTCGGCCTCGGCGAAGACGGCGCGGCCCTGCTCGGTCAGCTCGATCCGCACCGAGCGCGCGTCCGAGGCGGAGGGCGCGCGGGACACCAGCCCACGCCCCGCCAGGGCGTCCACGACCCGGGAGACCTGGCTGCGGCTGAGCATGGTCTTCGCGCCGAGGTCGGAGGCGGCCACCGGCTCCCGCTGGCCGTTCAGCCAGAGCATCACCTCGAACCAGGACAGCGGCAGCCCGTGCACCCGGGCGAGCTCCCGGTCGATCCGGGCGGCGAGGGTGGTTCCCGCCCAGACCAGGCCGTAGAAGGCGTGGTCCTGCTCCGAAAGCGGGCCCAGGGTGAGATCAGCGCGGTCCATGGCGCTCATCGTATCGAGGTTGCGTGCGTGCGCACACAGTTCTAGTGTGTGCGTGCGCACGCAACACGCGTTCCCGCCATGCCGAGAGGGCCGAAACATGTCCGAGCACACCACCACCGCCGAGCAGGCCGACCTCGACCGGCTGCGCGCCACGCTGACCGCCGCGGCCGGCGAGAACCGGGCCCGCGCCTTCCTCTACCGCTGGCTGGAGCTGCTGGAGCGGACCACCGGCGACGCCGAGCCGCTGCGCGAACTGCTCGCCGACGACCTGACGATGACCCTCCCCGACGGGCGGGCGCTGCACAACTACGAGGAGGTCGCCGCCTGGTACGCGGGCACCCGCGAGGCGGTCCGGCTCAGCCTGCACCACGTCCGCGAGCTGGCCGTCACCCCGGGGCCCGGCCGGACGTACGACCTGGCCGTCGACTTCGACTGGCAGGGCATCGCCAAGGACGGCCGCCCGATGACGGCCCGGACCCGGCACCAGTGGACCCTGACCGACACCGGCGAACCCCACCTGCGGCTCTCCCGCTTCGCGGTCACCGCCGTCGAACCCTTCACCCCGGTCCCGGCCGCGCAGGCGCTCGCGCACTACACGGCCGCCCGCTCCTAGGGAGGAGTTCGGCGACCCGCTGGAACGGATCTGGGCGGCCTGCGTGCTGCCGTACGTCGGCGTCACCGACGTCCGGCGGACGGTGTTCCGCACCGTCACCGACTCCCCCGCCGACGGGCGGGCCGAGTGGCTGCGGCAGGCCCGGCAGCAGCCCACCGCACTGCTCGACTGAGGCCTCACAGCTCGACCTCCGCCACCTCCTGTTCGCCGCTCAGCTCGCCGGTCGGGCGGAAGCCCAGCCGGGCGTAGAACCCGGCCGGGCCGTCCGGGCCCGGGTGGTAGGTGACCGTCGCGCGGGTGCCGCCGCGGCGGCGGATCTCCGCGCAGACCTGCTCGACGGCGAACCGGCCGTAGCCGCCGCGCTGCCGCCCGGCATCGACCAGCAGGCGCCAGAGGCCGGAGCGGGGGCGGTCGCCGGGCCGCTCCGGGTCAAAGCGGACGTCGAAGAAGGCCATCACGAAGCCGACCGGCCGACCGCCGTCCAGGATCATCCGGGGCCAGGCCGTCTCCCCGTACACGTACGCCTCGGCCAGCGACTCCGCCACCGGTGTGACCAGACCCTCCTGGTCCGGGCGCACCCGCAGGGCGAGGGCGGCGTCGATGTTGTCGGAGGTGAGCACCGCGAGGCTGAGCGTGGAGGACATGGCGGGCAGCCTAGGGATCCAGGCCGCCCGCCGTCGCGGGGAATTCCCGCGGTGTTACGCCCCCGCCGGGAAGTCGGTGGCGCGGCCGACCGCCGCCCAGGCCTCGGCCTCGCCGCGCGCGCCGTCCAGGTTGCCGAGGATCGCGTCCACGGCGTCGGTGCCGAGCGCGAGCCGCAGCGGGGTCCGCTCGGCGTCCAGCGCGGTCAGGATCGCCTCGGCGGCCTTCACCGGGTTGCCCGCCTGCTTGCCGTCGGAGTCCGGCAGGCCGGTGCGGACCGGGCCGACCACCGGCTCGTAGGCGTCGATCGGGGCGGAGTGGGCGAGCGCGCCGCCGCCCGCGAAGCCGGTCCGGAACGCCCCCGGCTCGACGATCAGCACCTTGATCCCGAAGCCGGCCACCTCCTGGGCCAGCGCCTCGGACAGCCCCTCCAGGGCGAACTTGGTGGCCGAGTAGGCGCCGACGCCGGGGAAGGAGAACCGGCCGCCCATGCTGCTCATCTGCACCACGGCGCCCGAGCCCTGGGCCCGCATGTGCGGCAGCACGGCCCGGGTGAGCGCGGCCGGGCCGAAGAAGTGCAGGTCCATGAGGTCCCGCAGCTCGCTGTCGGTGGTCTCCTCGACGGCGCCGATCACGCCGCGCCCGGCGTTGTTCACCAGGACGTCGATCCGGCCGAGCCGGGACACGGCCTCCTCGACGACGGCGGCGATCTGCTCCTGGTCGGTGACGTCCAGCCGGACCGGGACGACCCGGCCGGGGTGGGCGGCCTCCAGCTCGGCCAGCGCCTCGGGGCGCCGGGCGGCGGCGACCACGGTGTCGCCGGCGGCGATGGCGGCCTCGGCGATGGCCTGGCCGAAGCCGGAGTTGGCACCGGTGATCAGCCAGACCTTGCCGGCGTTCTCGTGGGCGGTCATCTGTATTCCTCCGTACTCGGGTGCACTACAGGAAAGTTGACGATCATTTATACGACACCGCCGTGCTAGTCGCCCGCTCGCCTCCGGGGCGCTCTGACCCGGTGCCGACGGTCGGGCCCGTCCGGAAACGCCGGAGCCCCCGGCCGATCGGAATCGGCCGGGGGCTCCGAGGAGTTCGAGGTCGGGCCCGTTACGGGAGGTTGCGGGCCATCACGATGCGCTGGACCTGGTTGGTGCCCTCGTAGATCTGGGTGATCTTCGCGTCACGCATCATCCGCTCCA
>NZ_JBIWPN010000058.1:0-40670 GCF_044768305.1 Kitasatospora sp. NPDC101155
GCCGAACGACACGCCGCCCTGCGCGCCGTCTGGGCGTGGCAGCGCCCACCGGTCGGCAACCTCGACGAGACCACCACCGAACACACCCTGCGCCAACTGCTCCTCGAGTCCACCGCCGACCTGCACGAGCGCCACCCCGACGTGACCGTCACCCACGAACTGGTGCACGGCCACCCGGTCGAGGAGCTGGGCGCCGCGTCCGAGCACGCCCTCGCCGTGGTCGTCGGCCGCCGCGGGCAGGGCGGCTTCACCGGCATGCGGCTCGGCTCCGTCCCCCACGGCCTGCTGCACCGCGCACAATGCCCGATCGCGATCGTGCCCATTCCCAAGCACTGAAGCGCTCGCACCGAAGCGAACCAACGCCGAGAGGCAGCCGCTGTCACTCCCGCCGATACGGGGTCGAGGATCGCGCCATAAACCCTCCCGTCGTCGTCGGATTACTGTCCCCCGGCCGAAGACTGGGGGAGGTTCGCCCGAAAGCCTTGCCGCCACCGAGTGGGCCGTCCGCGAGGCGCAGCGTCGCAGGTGTTCTCTCGTACTCCTCCAGGCGTGGCCCTGGCCGGCGCGGGACGTGGCCGGGAGCGACGAGACCTACCGTCGCAACATGGAGCAACTGGCTGCCTGTGAGGTGGAGTTGAGCGCGTTGAGCGCCATTGGAACCGGCTTTCCGGTCACCTCCTCGCACGTGCGCACCGAACCGGCCGAGGCGCTGGAGGCCGCCGGGCTGCGGCCGCCCTCCTGGTGCTCGGCTCACGCGGGCTGGACGCCGTCCACGGTTTCCTGGTCGGCTCGGCTGCTCGTCGTCGGCCGCCGCACCCGCTGGCTACCGCTCGGCGCCCACCTCGGCCCGGTGGCCCACGCCGTCATCCACCACGTCCGCTGCCCCGTCGCGGTCGTCCCGTACGCCTGACCCGGACCCTCCGGCGGCCCGATCCGGGCCGAACGGCCCGCGCCAGGACGGTGCTCCCGGCGCGATCCTGAGAATGACGAAAGGTGGAGACCATGCACACCGTGATCGTGTACGAAAGCATGTACGGCAACACCCGGGAGATCGCCGAGGCGATCGCCGAGGGCGTCCACCAGGCCGACCCGGAGGCGGCCGTCGACTGCATGCCGGTGGCCGAGGTCGACGCCGCCCTCACCCGGTCCGCGGACCTGCTGGTGGTCGGCGGACCGACGCACCTGCGCGGCATGTCCTCCGGACTCAGCCGCCGGATGGCCGCCGTGTCCGAGAACCGCAAGGAGGGACACGAGGACGCCGCTGCCGAAGCCCGGGAGACCGCCGAGGGACCGGGTCTGCGCTCCTGGTTCCACGACCTGCCGAAGACCGAACCGGGCACCTATGCCGCCGCCTTTGACACCCGTGTCGCCACGCCCGGGGCCGGCGGTGCCGCCGAGGGCATCGCCCACCGGCTCTCCAGCCACCACTACGACGTGGTCGCCGAGCCCGAGGGCTTCATCGTGGAAAGCACCGACGGCCCGCTGCGCACCGGCGAACTCGACCGCGCCCGCGCCTGGGGCGCCGGCCTGGTCTGACCGGCTTGACCCCCTCCCCGAACGGGAGCCTCCTCGGAGACACCCGAGCGCCCCGCCACCAGCCGTCGTAGCCGCGTTCGGCGCCCCACCACTGAACCTCACCGCGAGGGCCGGGGCCGCCGCGTGACCGGCGACCTGGAGGCTCACCGCTCCCAGCAGGATGTTGCCCAGCCCGCCCTCGCCCCGGGCGCCGAGCACGACCGCGCTCGCCTGCTTGGACTGTTCGACGAAGACGGCCGCCGGATGCCCGATGATCAGCTCGGGCGACACGTCGAGGCCAGGCGCGTTCTCCTTCGCGATGGTCACGGCCTCGGCCACGGTGTCGGCACCGCGGTCGCGGATGTTAGCCACGCCCCCGACGGGTGGAACGGAATGTCGTGCTCCCAGGTGCGCAGCACATGGACGACGCGCAGTCCGGAGCCGTCCACGCCGACGATGACTGGTTCGGTCACGACTGGGCGTCCGCAATCAAGCCGTAGCGATTGTTCGCGGCACGCTGTCGCACCGGTCAGGCCTGCCGGGTCTCACCACGTGCTCCGCGCGCCACCCCTCACGGCCAGGCTCGCTCCTCCGCACCGCCGTCCATAGGACCGGACGACCCCGGTGACGGGGCCGAGCGGCGTCCGGCTGCGCACTCAGGTGCGCTCGGCCAGGAGGGCCGCGCCGTCCGCGAGGGTGGTCAGGCGCGGATAGTCGTCCTCGTCGATCCGGCACCCCGCCCGTTCGGACAGCCGCTCGACGAGGGTGAGGAAGTCGATGGAATCGAGTTCGAGCGCCTCCCGGAGGTCGGTGTCCGGCCCGATCCGCCCGAAGTCCGCGTCCGGGACGATCTCGGTCAGCACCTCCTGGAGGAGGGCCAGGGCCTGGTCGTGGTTCACAGCTCCTCCGGTTTCTGCAGCAGCCGGTCGAGCACCGCCAGGTAGCGGGCGCCGGTCGCCCCGTCGCTGGCACGGTGGTCCGCGGAGAGGGTGGCGGTGACCACCGGGCGAACGCCGAGCATGCCGTCGACGGCCCAGGGTCGTTCGACGATCTTGCCGAGACCCACGAGCGCGACCTGCGGCGGGTAGATGACACCGAAGACGGCCTCCACTCCCTGGTCGCCCAGGCTCGTGACGGTCATCGTCGGGTCGGAGGTCTCGGAGCCGCGCAGCCGCCCGGCGCGCGCCCGGGTCACAAGGTCCCGCAGCCGCGCCATCAGCTCGGCTGGCGACAGCTCGGCGGCGTCGTGGATGGCCGGTGCGACCAGCCCACCGCCACGCAGTGCGACGGCCACGCCGAGGTGAACGACAGGCGCGGGGACGAAGCCGATGTCGGTCCAGAAGCCGTTGAGCTGCGGCACCTCGCGAGCCGCCAGGGCCGCGGCTTTGAGTAGCAGAGCGGCGGGCACCAGCCGTTCGGACACCGGGAGTTGACGGTTGCGCGCGCGAAGCCAGTCGATTGCGGCGGAGAGGTCCACAGTAGTGGAGAGGTAGTAGTGCGGGATCTCCTGCTTGGAGCGGGCCATCAGGTCGCCGACGGCCCGGCGCATCGCCTGCTGACGGTCCGATGTGGTCCGTGTCCGCGCACTCTCCAGGGACGGTGCCGGGGGCGTGGGCGGGGACGCCGTGCCAAGGGCGGCCCGGACGTCGGACACGCGGACCGCCCCGTCCGCGCCCGTTCCCGTCACCGTCGCGAGGTCGAGCCCGGCCTCCGCCGCGACCCGCCGGGCCAGCGGCGTCGCCCGGACCCGGGCCCCGGACGGCGGTGCCTGCGCACCGGGGGTCGGTCGCCGTGGCGCCACCCGCCGCTTCCCGGTCCGGTTGCCCGGCACCGCGGCCACGATGTCGGCCCGGGTGATCCGCCCCCCGGGTCCGGTCCCGTGCACGGCGGCAAGGTCAACCCCGCTGTCCTCGGCCAGGTGTCGGACAAGCGGTGTGACCCCCGAGCCGCCAGCCCGCGCCGGCTCCGGCTCGGGCACAGGCTCTGGCTCGGGCTTCTCGGTGACGATGACGGCCATAGCGGCGCCCACCGGGACCGTCGTCCCGGGTTCGACCAACAGCCGCTCAACCGTGCCGGCCTCGAAGCACTCGACCTCGATCGCCGCCTTGGCCGTATCGACCACGGCCACGATGTCGCCGCGAGCCACCTGGTCCCCCGGCCCCACCAGCCACTCCAGGAGCGTCCCCTCGTTCATGTCGGCGCCGAGTGCGGGCATGGTGAACTCGGCCATCTCAACCGACCGCCCGCCGGGCCGCCGCCGCGATGCCCGCGACCTGCGGAAGGGCAGCCTCCTCCAGCTGCCGGGCGTAGGGCACCGGCACCTCGGCCCCGCACACCCGTTCCACCGGCGCGTCCAGATCGTAGAACCCCTGTTCCGCGATCCGCGCCGCGACCTCGGCCGACAGCCCTGCGGTGCGCCAGCCCTCGTCGACGACCACGGCCCGGTGGGTCCGTGCGACGGAGCCCAGGATCGTCGCGTCGTCCAGCGGACGGAGCGTCCGCAGGTCGACGACCTCGGCCTCGATGCCGTCCGTGGCCAGCCGCTCGGCGGCCTCCAGGGCCTTGCCGAGCGAGCCGCCGTGGGTGATGAGGGTGACGTCGTTCCCGGCGCGGCGGACAGCGGCGCTGTCCAGGTCCACCGGAGCGGCGCCCGGGTCCGGCGTGCCGGTGACGTTGTAGAGCGAGCCGTGTTCGAAGATCACCACCGGATCGGGATCCGCCAGCGCGGGCGCCAGCATGTACCGGGCGTCCTCCAGGGTGGCCGGGGCCAGCACCCGGATGCCCGGGATGTGGGCGTACCAGCCTTCGAGGCTGTGCGAGTGCTGGGCGGCGAGCTGTCGGCCAGCGCCGGTGGTCATCCGGATCACCAGCGGCACGGCGACCTGTCCGCCGGACATGTGCAGCAGCGTCGCGGCGTTGTTCAGGATCTGGTCCAGGGCGAGGAGGCTGAAGTTGACGGTCATCACCTCGACGATCGGCCGCAGGCCGGCGATGGCCGCGCCGACGCCGGCGCCCACGAAGGCCGACTCGGACAGTGGTGTGTCGCGGACGCGGCCGGGTCCGAACTCGCCGAGCAGTCCGAGGCTGACGCCGAAGGCACCGCCGTACCGCCCGACGTCCTCACCCATCAGGAACACCCGCTCGTCGGCCGCCAGGGCCTCGCGCAGCGCCTCCCGGAGCGCGTCCCGGTAGGTCGGCTCCCGAGCTGCCTTCGCCCCGGTCACGGCCGTTCCCCCGCCGGGCTGTACACGAAGCGCAGCAGGTCCTCCGGAGGTTCCAGCCCGCCCTTCCCGGCTTCTTCCAGAGCCCGCTCCAGCTCCTCGGCGACCTCCTTCTCGACGAGCTCGAGCCCGGCGTCGTCGAAACCGTCCTCGGCGCGCATCCGGTCGGTGAGGACGGTGATCGGGTCTCGCTCTTTCCACCGCTCAATCTCGGCCTTGTCGCGGTAGAGGTCCGGGTCGTACATGGAGTGCGCACGGAAGCGGTAGGTGCGCAGTTCGAGGAAGTACGGGCCGACTCCCTCCCGAACGGCCTGCGCCGCGCGCCGGACGGCCCGTTCGACGGCGAGGACGTCCATGCCGTCCACGGCCCAGGCGACCATCCCGTAGGAGGCGGCCCGGGCGGCCAAGTCGATCTGGGCATGCTCACGGGCCAGCGGGGTGCCCATGGCGTACAGGTTGTTCTCGCAGACCATCAGCAGCGGCAGATCCCAGAGCGCGGCAAGGTTGGCGGTTTCGTGGAACTCGCCCTCGGCGACCGCGCCGTCGCCGAAGAAGCAGCACGTCAGGTTCGGCAGACCGCGCATCCGGTCGGCCAGGGCAAGACCGGCCGCCACCGGGATGCCCCCGGCGACGATTCCGTGACCGCCGTAGAACCGGCGGCCGACGTCGAACAGGTGCATCGACCCGCCCCGGCCCCGGCTGCAGCCGGTGACCCGGCCGAGCATCTCGGCCAGCACCGCCGCCATGGGAATGCCTCTGGCCAGCGCGTGGCCGTGTTCGCGGTACGTGGTGACCACCGAGTCCTCGGGCGTGAGCGCCTGGTGGACGCCGACGGACACGGCCTCCTCGCCGATGCACAGGTGGACGAAGCCGCGGATCTCTCCGGCGCTGTAGAGCTCGACGCACCGCTCCTCGAAGCGGCGGATGCGCAGCATCTCCCGCAGCAGGTCGTGCCGGTGTTCGAGGCCGACCGGTGGCCTGGGGCTGCTGCGGTGGGGGTTCGCGACGGTTCGGCGGGTCATGTCGTCTCCTCCAGGGTCGACAGGTCGCCCTCGGGCTGGCCCAGTTCACGGGCCCGCAGCAGCCTCCGCATGACCTTGCCACTGCGGGTCTTCGGCAGGTGCTGGTCGAAGGCGATCTCGCGCGGGGCGATGGCCGGGCCGAGCCGCCGCCGGGCGAACGCGGTGAGGTCCCGGGCGAGTCGGTCGCCCGCCTCGAACCCGGGCTTGAGCGAGACGAAGGCCTTGACAACCTCCCCCACCACCGGGTCGGGACGGCCGATCACCCCTGCCTCGGCCACCGCGGGATGTTCCATCAGCGTGCTCTCGACCTCGAACGGGCCGATCAGGTGCCCGGCTGACTTGATCACGTCGTCCGCCCGCCCGACGAACCAGTAGTAGCCGTCGGCGTCACGCCGGACCACGTCCCCCGTGAGGTACCAGCCGTCGGCGAAACAGGTACGGTAGCGCTCCTCGGCGCCGAGGTAGCCGCGAAACATGGACGGCCAACCGGGCCGCAGGGCCAGCTCGCCCTCCGCTCCCGGTTCGTCCAGCACCCGGACCCGGCCGTCGGGGACCTCCGCGCGCCCGTTCGGCCCGCGGGCAAGGACGCCGGCCGTCACGCCGGGCAGCGGCCGTCCCATCGAGCCGGGCCTGATCTCGGTGCCGGCGACGTTGGCGATCATGATGCAGCCGGTCTCGGTCTGCCACCAGTTGTCGTGGATCGGCAGGCCCAGGATCTCCGGCCCCCAGCGCACCGCCTCGGGATTGAGCGGCTCGCCGACACTGGCGACGAACCGCAGCGCCGAAAGGTCGAAGGAACGGGGCAGGTCCGGCGGGCTGCCCCGAGGGCTCATCCGCATCAACATCCGGATCGCGGTCGGCGCGGTGTACCAGACACTCACCCGCTGCTCAGCCAGGATGCCGTACCAGCGTCGGGCCTCGTACTCGCCCGCGTCGACGACCATGGTCACCCCGTGGGTGAGCGGCGCGATGATCCCATAGGACGTCCCGGTCACCCAGCCCGGGTCGGCGGTGCACCAGAACACGTCATCCGGCCGGAGGTCCAAGGCGAGCGCGGCGGTCGCGTGGTGGGCGACCACGGCCTCGTGGACGTGGACCGCGCCCTTCGGGGTGCCGGTCGTCCCGCTGGTGAAGTGCAGCAGCGCCATGTCCTCGGGGTCGGTCTCCGGGATCGTGAAGTCCTCGGACGCGCCGGCCGTCAGGGATTCGAACGCGATGGCCCCGGGCAGGTCTCCGGCACCCGGGCCGACGATCAGGACGTGGTCCAGGCCGGGCAGCCCGTCGCGTCCATCCGCCACCTTGCGGCGGTACAGCTCCGCAGTGGTGACCAGGACCCGCACCTCCCCGAGCCGCAGCCGCTCCGCCACCGGCGCCGGGCCGAAGGCGGGGAACAGCGGGCAGAACACCGAGGTGTTCTTCAGCGTCCCCAGGACGGACACGTACAGCTCTGGGCAGCGGCCGAGCAGCGAGGCGACCCGGTCCCCTCTCCGCATCCCAAGGGCCCGCAGCCCGTTGGCGAAGCGGTTGCTGCGCCGGGCGAGTTCGGCGTACGAGACCGGGGTGACCGTACGGTCCGCGGCGATGCAGCGAAGTGCGACCTTGTCCCCGCGTCCGGCCGCCACGT
The DNA here is from genome assembly GCF_044768305.1 of Kitasatospora sp. NPDC101155. Classification (NCBI taxonomy): domain Bacteria; kingdom Bacillati; phylum Actinomycetota; class Actinomycetes; order Kitasatosporales; family Streptomycetaceae; genus Kitasatospora; species Kitasatospora sp. NPDC101155. The sequence continues at coordinate 7,383 of NZ_JBIWPN010000058.1, forward strand.
GCCGGTCGACGGCCTCGTACGCGATGTTCAGCCCGCGCCGTCCGGGGAGCCCGTCGAGCTGCGCCCGGGCCCGCTCCCAGACGGGGTCGCGCCCGGGCGTCCGGTCGCCGCCCGTGCCTGCTACCGCCCCCGGTGCACGTTCCTGGACCACGTCGCCGTCCACGGCGGCTCCTTCCGGACCGCGGGCCGGTGTCCGGGCCCGCTCCCCCCATCGTCCGGCGGCTTCCGGACCTCCGCGAGACGGCGTCCGGCCGCTCATCGGTGCCCGTTCGCCCCGGTCCGTCAGGGCCGATCGACCCAACCTCCGTCGACCGTCGGCGGGCCAGGCTGGAGGTGCCGATGCTTCGAGGAGGTGGCCGCCGTGCCGAATCTGGGAGTCGCCGTCGTACGGCAGTACGAGCGCGGGGTGGTGTTCCGGCTGGGCCGGCTGCGCGGGATCCGCAACCCCGGGATCCGGTTCATGATCCCGCTGGTGGACCGGATGTGGAAGGTCACCCTGCGAACGGTGACCATGCCGATCCCGTCCCAGCAGATCATCACCCGGGACAACGTGTCCATCGGCGTCGCGGCGGTCGCGTACTTCCGCCGGGTGGATCCGGTGAAGTCGATCGTAGAGATCGAGGACGTTGGCAGCGCGATAGGACAGATCGCCCAGACGACCGTCCGCAACGTGGTCGGGCGTTCCCTGCTCGACCAGGTGCTCACCGACACCGAGACCCTCAACGAGCGGATCAAGGAGATCCTCGACGGCCTCACGCAGCAGTGGGGCGTCCTCGTCCTGGTCGTGGAGCTGAAGGACATCGAGCTCCCACCAAGCATGCAGCGGGCGATGGCCCGGCAGGCGGAGGCCGAACGCGAGAAGCGCGCCAAGATCATCGCCGCCGAGGGCGAGGCCCTGAGCGTTGGCCGCCTCGCCGAGGCCGCCGACGTCATCTCGGACCACCCGATCGCCCTCCAGCTACGCAACCTGCAGATCCTGGCCGAGATCGCCGCCGAAAAGAACTCCACCATCGTCTTCCCGGCCCAGTTCCTCGACAGCGCACGGGCGTTGGCCCGCTTCGTCGCGGAGGAACGCGCCCCGGCCAGGGCTGACCACGACGGCGCGGCGCCCCTGCGGACTTCGCTCAAGCCCACGGCCCGGATGGACGAGGGAACGACGTCATGACCGACCACACGATCCTTGTCGGCGATGGGGCCCCGGCCGCAGGCTGGGGGAGGATCCGAGCAGTCCCGCCGCGCCCTGCCCTGGGCGGTGCCCCGTGGTGATCGTTCGTGACCGCCGCACCTGACCGCGACCGTTACGCCTGACCACGCGTCCGGTCCGCCGCCCAGCGGCGGCGGACCGCGTCCTCGTGCTCGGCCTGCTCCACCGCCTGCTCCACGGCGGCGAGTTCGGCGGCCAGCCGGGGGATCCAGTGCCGGCGCAGGGCCCGGACCCGACGGCGAGTGCGGGCTGCTTCCTCCCCCACCAGCCGGGCTGCCGTCCGGTGCGCGGCGTAGACGGCGGCCGCTCGGACCGCCTCGCGGTAGGCCGCTTCAGCGTGCACCAGCGCGGTGTTGCCTGGGGCGGGCTCGTGCGCGGCCCGGACCGCGTCGGTGCAGGAGACGCCGGACGGATGGCGTACCCCCATGGAGACGGTCCATTCGACGACCACGTCCGCCCGATCGGCCACCGCCGCCGCGGCCAGCGCGCCCTCTCCGCTCACCAGCAGGCCGCGCAGGAGCCACGTCTCCGCCTCCGCCATCCGCTCCCGCCACTGCGCTTCGGCCGCCTCCTCGTCCTGCCTCAGCTGCCCGTGCCTCTCCAGCAGCACCCGCAGCTTGCGGTCGAGCAAGTCGGCCCCGCGCCGGGCGACGTCCAGGCTGTGCCGCAGCCGCAACCGGGCCGCCCGGCCCGGCGGGGTCTGCCGACGCACCGTCATGACGCACCGTGCGCGTCGAGCTGCTCGGGCGGCAGCATGGCGAGCTGGCTGCGCGGCAGGGTGAGCAGGACGTCCCAAGCGCGGTCCAGGGCTTCCGCCAGCGGCCGGTTCTCGTCCGGACCCTGGGCGAGGAACCTCGCTGGGAAGACCTCGTCCAGGTCGAGGTAACGCAGATCGGTCGGGCTCAGCGCCGAACGGCCGACCAGGTCCGCGAGTTCGCGCACCTGCCGGGCCCTCGCGAGCGCGGCCAGGAGCTGTGCGGCCACGTCGAGGTGGTCGGACCGAGTCCGGCCCGGCCCTGCGCCCTTGCGCATGAGCCGGGAGAGCGAGGAGAGCGCGTCCACCGGCGGGTACACCCCGCGCGCGTGCGCCTCGCGGGAGAGCACGATCTGGCCCTCCGTGATGTAGCCGGTCAGGTCGGGCACCGGATGCGTGATGTCCCCGGCCGGCATCGTGAGCACCGGAAGGAGGGTGACCGAGCCGGGCCGACCCCGGACCCGGCCGCAGCGCTCGTACAAGGACGCCAGGTCGCTGTAGAGGTACCCCGGGTAGGCCCGCCGGGCGGGCACCTCTCCACGCGCGGCCGACACCTCACGGAGGGCCTCGGCGTACGCGGTCATGTCGGTCATCACCACCAGGACGTGCCGTCCGCCCTCGAACGCGAGGTGCTCGGCCACGGTGAGGGCGATGCGTGGGGTGAGCAGTCGCTCGATCACCGGGTCGTCGGCGGTGTTCAGCAGCAGCGTGAGCTCCCCGGTGCCGGAGCGCCCGGCGAGCCCGTCCCGGACGAAGGCCGCGTCCGCGTGGGTGAGGCCCATGCCGGCGAACACCACGCTGAAGGCCTCGCCGCCGCTGACGGCCTGGGCGGCCACCTGCACGGCGAGTTCGAGGTGGGGCAGCCCGGCCGCCGAGAACACCGGCAGCTTCTGCCCGCGCACCAGCGTGGTGAGCACGTCGATCGCCCCGACCCCGGTCAGCACCGGTTCGGCGGGCGGCTCTCGCCGGACGGGGTTGAGGGGGACGCCGCTGACCGCCGCAGACGCGGGACCGAGAACCGGCGGACCGCCGTCGATCGGCTCCCCTCTGCCGTTGCACACCCGGCCGAGCCACGCGGGACCGACCGGGACGCGCAGCGGGCCGCCGGTGAACGAGGCCCGGGTGGCGGCCGGGTCCATGCCCGCGGTGTCCTCCAGGACCTGCACCACCGCGAGGTCACGGTCCACGTCCAGCACCAGACCGTGGCGCCGCTCGCCCGATCCGAGGGTGATCTCCACGAACTCGTCCCATCCGACGCCGGTCACACCGCCCACCACCAGGAGCGGCCCGCGCAGCTCCCGCACGTCTGTGAACTCGACCTCGCCGGAGTCCGTCACCGCGGCTCCCCGAGCGCGGTGAGCACCGCCGCACAGCCGACGGCCACGGCGTCGGTGTCCCGGGGCCCGGCCTCCTCGCGGGCGCGCAGCAGCGGGGTGAAGTCGGTCTCCTCGACCGTCTCGGCCGGTGTGCCGGCATCGACCAGCTCCCGGCACCGCGCGACCACCGCGAGCACGGCGTCCGCCAGTGCCGCCGTCTTCTCCGGGGGGCAGTACGCGTCGTGCGCCGACAGCGCGCTCTGCTGGAGCAGGCCTTCCCGGACCAGCCGTCCGGCGAGCACGCTGACCCGCTCGGGCCCCGGGAGCGCGGTGATGCCGACCAGGTCCACCAGGTCGGCCAGCCGATCCGCCTCAGCGAGCAGCGCGGTGACGCGTGCGCGGCGCTCGGCCCAGGCGGGGTCCCCCGCCCGCGCGTGCGCTGCGCCGAGCGCGGCGGCGTCGCGGGCGAACGAGCCGGACCACGACACGGCCGGATAGTGCCGGGCGTAGGCGAGTTCGCGGTCGAGCGTCCAGAGCCCGCGGACGAAGCGCTCGGTGTGGGCGGTGATGGGCTCGGTCAGGTCCCCGCCGGGCGGGGAGACGGCGCCGAGGACGGTGACCGACCCGCGGGCGCCGCCGAGGGTGCGCGCCGCGCCGGCCCGTTCGTAGAACGCCGCGAGTTCCGAGGCGAGGTCGGCGGGGTAGCCCTCCTCGGCCGGCAACTCGCCCATTCTGGAGGAGAATTCGCGCAGCGCCTCGGCCCAGCGGGAGGTCGAGTCGGCGATCAGCACGACGTCCAGGCCCATGTCGCGGAAGTACTCGGCAACCGTCGCCCCCGCGTGCACACTCGCCTCCCGGGCCATCATCGGCATGTTGGAGGTGTTGGCGACCACCACCGTCCGGTCGGCCAGTCGGCCACCGGTCCTCGGGTCGTCGAGTTCCGCGAACTCCGCCATCACGTCGGCCAGTTCGTTGCCCCGCTCGCCGCAGCCCACGTACACGATGACGTCGGCGTCGCACCACTTGGCGATCTGCTGCAGCAGGACGGTCTTCCCTGTGCCGAAGCCGCCGGGCACCGCGACCGTCCCGCCCCGGGCGACCGGGAAGAGCAGGTCGATCACCCGCTGGCCGGTGTGCAACGGCTCGGCGGCGTCCAGCCGGTCCCGGACGGGCCGGGGCCGGCGGATCGGCCACTCGGCACCGGCGCGGACCGGCACGCCGCCCACCACGGCGAGCACCTCGTCCGCCCCGTACGGTCCTTCCGGCGCCATGCGCTCCACTGGTCCGGACGCGTCCGGCGGCACCAGGACCCGCAGCGGCACCGATCTCCCGGCCCACTCCCCCAAGGCGGCGCCCGGCACGGCCTCGTCGCCCGGCGCCGCCGCGGGGACGAAGCGCCAGGTACGCCGGTCATCCCCGGAGCCGCTGCCCGGGACCAGCCAGTCGCCGGCTCCGGTGAGCGGGCGCAGAAGGCCGTCGAAGACGCCGCCGAGCAGCCACGGGCCGAGCCGTACCCGCAGCGGCCGGCCCGTCGGGCGGGCCGGGTGCCCCACAGCCAGCCCTCCCGTGTACTCGTACGCCTGCACGCTCGCCACATCCCCGGCGATGGCCACCACCTCGCCCGGCAGGCCCTCCGGGCCGAGCAGCACCACGTCGTGCATGGCGACGCCGCCGTCGCAGGCCATCTCGACCAGCGGACCGGCGACCCGCAGGATCCTCGACGCGCCCGGGTCAACCATCCGGTCTCCCGTCGCCGTCGTCCGGCTGCCAGAGCGTCCCTGCTTCCGGGCCGAGCCGGTCGAGCGCGCGGCGTACGAGCGCGGGCAGTCCGAGGTCAACCAGGCGGCCGGGGGCAGTGGCTAGCAGTCCACCGTCGGGGTGGGCGGTGATCCGGGTATCCGGTCCGAGCAGGTCCCGGGCCCGCCGGGCCAGCCGCTCCGCCGCACCGGGCTCGCTCTCGTACCGCTCCCGGACGCGCTCGGCCACCCGGCGGCACAGCTCGGCGTAGGCCTCGCCCTGGGCCGCCAGCTCTCGCGCCCGGGCCGCGCGGGCGGCCCGGGCGGTCTCCGCCACAGCGGCGGCCTCACCCTCCTCCGTCCCCGCCCGGGCGGCCCGGTCCAGTACGGCCCCCGCCTCGGCGCGGGCGGCGGCGAGAGCGCGCTCGGCCTCGCGACGGGCCTCGGCGAGCGCCTGCTCGGCATCGGCCCGCGCGGCACGGAGCAGTTCGGCCCGGACAGGTGCCAGCGCCTCGCGTCCGGTCACGGCAGCACCGCCGTCAAGGGCTCTGTGGCGTCCAGCCTGGCCGGGCCGAGCGCCCGCGCCGCCGCCCGCCCGACCAGGACCAGCGCCGTACCCTCGGGCAGCGCGGCCCAGGCGGCCACGGCCTCCTCCGGCCGCTCGGCGGCGAGCACGGTGACGCCGACCAGGGCCAGCCCGGCCACCTCGGTCCGCGCCCCGATGGCGACCACGCCGCCCACCGTCAGGCCTTCCCGATCAGCAGGATGGCCACCACCAGCCCGTACACCGCGATGCCCTCGGCCAAGCCGACGATCACCATCGCCCGGCCGAAGAGTTCGGGCCGTTCGCTCAGCGCGGCGATGGCCGCGGCGCCGGTGTACGCGACGGCGATCGCCGCGCCGATCGAGGCCCCGGCCACCGCGATGCTCGCCCCGATCAGCGCCGCCGAGCCCGAGCCGGAGCCCGTCGCGGCGGCCGACCCGACCGCACCGGCGGGGTCGGCGAGCACGGTCACCAGCAGGGCGAGCGCGCCGGCCAGGACGGCGGCGTTGATGCCGAGCAGCCAGCGCAGGGCCGCCCTCCCGCGCCGACGGGCCAGCAGCCGGGCCGCTCCGAGCACGGCGGCGAGGACCGGCAGCGCGATCAGCCAGGAGATCACCGGGGCACCTCCGTACGCAGGACAGGCACGTGCCAGGGGCGGAACGGCCGCCCCAGGCTCTGGAAGACGCGGGAGAACAGCTCGTAGTACTCCAGCCGCAGCGCCTGGATCCCGGCCACCAGCGCCTCCAGCGTGAAGGTGAGAGCGGTGCCGACGGCGAAGAGCAGCGCGGCCGCCGGCAGGCCCCAGGAGCCGTGTCCCGCCAGCGCGGCGGTGCCGCGCCACACCACCTGTCCGAGCGCCGCGTGGGTGAGTCCGAAGGCGGCCAGGCGGGAGAAGGAAACCGTGTTCGCGAAGAGCCGCAGGACGGCGTCGAAGAGCTCGACGGCCGTCTGCAGCACACCGCTGGCTCCGCCCGCACTCGCGCCGTACAGGCCCGCGCCGGCCAGCCCGAGCCCGGCCAGGAGGAGCGCCGCCCCACCCGCCGCGAGCCCGGGCGACCGCAGGTACGCGCCGCCACCGACGGCCCCCAGGCCAAGGAAGAGCGCCAGGCCCGCCACCCCGGACGTCGCGTACAGCGCTCTCGCCGGACCGCCCTCGCGCCACCGGTTCACCCCACCGGCCACATGGGCGAGGGCGAGCAGCACCCCGCCCAGGCCGACAGCCGCCGCCAGGAGCCGTCCCGGCTGGTCCAGCGGCGACAGCCACAGCACCGGCAGCACCCCGGTCGGCCCGAAGAACTCCCCGAACGCCACGCCCGCCAGCGCACCGCAGAGCCCGGCCCCCGCCAGGAACGGCCACACGGGGCGCAGCCGCGCCAGCCGCCGGGGCCGTCCGCTCCGCAGCACCAGCGCGGCCAGCAGCAGCAACGCCCCGTGGCCAACGTCGCCGAACATGAGGCCGAACATCACGACGTACGCGATCCCGGCCGGCCAGGTCGGGTCGAGGTCCCGGTACGGCGCCGTGCCGTAGGTGCGCACGAGCGGCGAGAACGCGCGGCGGAGCGGTCCTCCGTCGCGCAACAGGGTGGGCGGGTCGACGCCGCGCGGTGTGCGCAGGGGCACCAGGCCGCCGCCGGTGGCGGCCAGCGTCTCCGCGAGCCCGGCGACCCGGTCCGCCGGGCACCATCCGGCGAGCGCGGCCACCTCGCCCCGGTGGACGGCACTCGCCGTCCTCTCCTCGACCTGGGCCTCGCCCACGAGGAGGTCCAGCCTCGCCTCCCGTTCCAGCCGGTCGAGATCCGGTGAGGTGCCGGAAAGGGCCGCAGGTTGCCGCGGCCCGGCGGGCAGCCGGTGGAGCCGTCGGCCCGCCGGGCCCGGGGCGGCGTCCTCGATCCGGTCGACCTCGACGCAGCCCGCGTCGGCGACCAGCAGGAGGGTCTCGCGCAGCGTGGTGCTCGGGGCGACGATCGCCACCCGCTGCATGCGCACCGGCGTCATCGCCTCAGCCCAACGCATCGGCCATCTCCGGGGTCGCGCCGCCGTGCGCGGCCAGTTCCAGTGCGGCGCGCACCCGCCAGGCGTCCGCGGAGAGCACCGCGACAGCCCCCACCACGGGCGGAAGACCGTATTGCGCAGCGCGCAGGAGGTCACGGCCCTCCCGCTCGACGACCGTCCACCACCGGGTCTCGGCCCGCCACAGGTTGCCGGGGGTCTCGATTCCGTCCAGCGCCCATCGCGCGTCCGCCGGCAGCGCGCGGCGGAACTCCTCGAACGACGCGGCGGCCACGGCCCCGGGCCCGAGCAGGCGCGCCGCCTGCCGGCCGGCGTTCCCGGGGAGCGGGCGGCCGACGACGAACACCGTTCGCGCCGTCAGCAGGGCGGCCCGGCCCTGGGCCCACCGGCGGGCGGGCGGCACGGCGTCCGCGACCCGGTGGGCGGCCGACAGGCGCAGGGCCACCGCCATCGTCGCCGGATCCGCGCCCCCGGGGTCGCCCCATGCCGATGCCGCCAGGGCCGCGCGCAGTTCCTCCGGTGTGCGCGCGTGGGCGGCCCGGCGCCAGACGGTCGCCAGCGCGCCGAGCGCGTACGGCCGGCGCGGGGCCGGGCCGGTGAAGGAGCGCAGCAGGTCCTCGATGTTGGCGGTCTCGAAGCCGGCGGCGAGGGTCCGTACGGCCTGCGCCCCGCTGCGGGGCAGCCAGCCCGCGAGGACCCTCAGATGCCACAACAGGGTCGCGGAGACCGCCCACTGCACCTCGGCCAGGTCAGGGTCCGGCGGGAGGAAGCGCCGGTACGGCGTCGCGGCCAGCCACCGTACGGCCTCGGTGAGCGTGCCCGCCGCCAGCTCCCCGGCTTCGCGGTGGCCGAGGCAGCGGGACAGCAGTCCCCGGGCCCTGGTCACTCCGCCGACCCAGCCTGCTGCCACCGGTGCCTCCCGGGGTCATCGGCCGGTTCCAGCGCCAGTGCCGCCGCCCGGTCGGCCAGCGCGGGCATCCGCTCGTGGGCCCGGCTGCGGATCCGGTCCGCGGCCTGTTCCGCGTCGGCGGCCAGTTCGGCTGCCCTGGCCGATGCCGCGTGCCCGGCCGCGGCGGCGGCCTCCGCGCGGACCCGCGGCGCCCGGGCGTGGGCGAGTTCGAGGATCCGGGCCGCGTTCCGGGCGGCCTCCTGCCGGATGCGTTCGGCCTCCGCCGCCGCCTCGGCCCGGATGGCCGCCGCCTCGGCCTGGGCCTGCTCCAGCCCGTCGAGCGGCTGCTCCAGCTCTGCGGCGAGTTCGGCGGCCCGGTCGGCGGGCACGCCGGCCGTGGGTGCACCGGGCGTGCCGACCGGGCGGAACCGCGCGAGGAAGTCCCGGAACCGCACCATGCGAGCCCTCCAGCCGATCCGACTTCCCTTCCTCCAGCATCCGGCCAGTGCGCCGGGCTGTCGCCCCGGATTGGGCCGTCCGCCGGGAGCTTGGGGCCGACCGGCACAAGCGGCGACGGCGCACCGGACCAAGACTCGAAGGTGGGGAGCACCTTAGGGAGGCCCACACCATGAGCGAGCACGAGTACTTCTCCGCCGGGACGGAATCCCGCCGATCCGTTCCCGGCAAGGCCTGGAGCCCCGAGGAGCCGCAGCGGCAGGACATGCTGCTGCGCTACCTGGGCGCCGTCGCGGGCATCTCCGCCGCCCGGGCCAGGGAATCAGAACCAGAACCGGCCACGTCGGAGGCCGCCGCTGTGCCGGACGAGCCCGGCCCCGCGCCGGTCCTGCGGGTGCGCGATGTCATGGACGTGCCGGCGGTCGCGGTGTCGGGCGACCTGCCGTTCACGGAGTTGGCCCGGACGCTGGTCCGCGAGCACGTGGGCGCGGTGCCGGTGGTCGACGCGAAGGAGCGCGTCATCGGCGTGGTCTCGGAGTCCGATCTGCTGGCGAAGGCCGCCGTCGAGGCGATGGAGCATCCGTCCGGCCCGATCGACCGGCTGCGTGATCGCGGCCTGCAACACAAGGCCCAGGGCGAGACGGCCGCCACCCTGATGACGGCACCCGCCATCACCGTCCGGCCCGGCACGACCGTCGCCGAGGCCGCCCTGACCGCCGCGCGCGGGCGGCTCAAGCGGATGCCGGTCGCCGACTGGCAGGGGCGGCTCGTGGGTGTCGTCCGGCGAGCCGCGCTACTGAGCGCCCTCGTCCGGGACGACGAGCACATCCGCGAGGAGATCGCGTCCCGGATCCTCACCCGCGAGTTCCACCTGCCGCAGGGGACGGTCGAGGTGACGGTCCGCAACGGTGTCGTCGACCTGACCGGCCGGCTGGACCGGGAGAGCATTCCCCGGCTCCTGGCGGAGGTCCGGGACATGGACGACGTCGCCGACGTTCTCGACCACCTCAGCGCGGCCTGAATCGCGGGACGGCCCACGTGCGATCCGCTGCCGTCACCACGGTGCCCCGGCCCGCGACGCTGTTCGACCGCGTGGCCGAGTGGGAGACCCTCGCTGCCTTCGTCACCGACCCACGGTCCGGTCCGGCCGTCGGCATCGTGACCGGGCCCCGCCGCCAGGGCAAGACGTTCCTCCTGCACGAACTGGCCCGGGCCACGGGCGGCTTCTACTTCGGGGCCCAGGAGGCCACGGCGGCCGAATCCCTGCGCCACCTCGGCGACCAGCTGGCCCGCCACCTCGGTGCCCCCTACCCGGAGTGTTGGGACACGTGGGCGCAGGCGCTCGAATCGCTCACCGCGCTCGGGACCGTGCGGCCGACCACGGTCGTCCTCGACGGGTTCCCCGAACTCGTTCGGCAGAGTCCCACCCTGCCGGCCGAGCTCAACGTGGAGCTACGGAGGCTGGGCCGCGCGGACCGGCCCAATCGGGTGCGGCTGCTGCTCTGCGGCAGCGCGATGCCCGTGATGCACCGGCTCTTCGACGCCGCGACGACGCCCGCCGATCTCCAACTGGAGCTCCGGCCACCGGACTTCCGCCAGGGAGCCCTGATGTGGGGCGTCACCGACCCGCTGCTCGCACTGCGAGTGCATGCGGTCGTGGGCTCCAGTCCGGCGTTCCGCTACGACCCCGGAGGCCCGGACACCCCCGCTGGCCCGGACGACTTCGACGCCTGGGTGTGCCGGACCGTCCTCGACCCCCGACTGCCGCTGTTCTGGCGGGCCGGGCACCTCATCGAGCAGGAGCCGGACGGCTGGGACCGCGCCCTCTGCCACTCCGTGCTCGCCGCACTCGCGGCCGGCTGCTCCACCCCGGGCGCGATCGGCCGCTGGCTGCGCGGTCCGGAGACCCACGTACCGCGCGTGCTCGTCATGCTCAAGGAGCGCGGTCTCGTCGCGGCCGTTTCGGACGCGTTCCGACCAGGGGTCACGCACTACCGGATCACAGAACCGCTGCTCGCCTTCGACCACGCCGTCATCCGGCCGCACCGGGCCGCGTTCGAGCGCCAGGACCCCGCCGAGGTCTGGCGCTCGGCCCGCGCGCCCTTCGAATCCTCGCTGCTGGAGCGACACTTCGCCGAAGTGTGCCGGGAGTGGGCGGCTGGCTTCGCCGCGGCGGGCACCTTCGGCGCGAGGGAATTGGTCACCGCCGCTCCCGGGTCCCTACCGGGGGTGCGGGACGCGGAGGTCGTGGTCCGCGACGAGGGCCGCGGCCGGTCCGGTGCCCTGCTGTCGGTCGGGCTGGTCCGCTGGAACGAGGTCATGGACCTGGGCCACCTCCATCAACTCCAGCAGATCGTGGCGGAACTGGAGGCACACGGCGAGGACGTGAGCCGCGCCCGGCCCGCCTGCTACGGCGCGGCCGGCTTCGGCCCCGGGCTCCGCGCGGCGGCGAACCGAGGTGAGCTGATCCTCGTCGATCCCGGTCGGCTCCACCACGAGGCCTGACCCGGCGGACGCTCGGGCGCCCCGGCCTGACGGGTCTTGATTGCGGACTGACGACGCGCTGCGATGTCGTGGTGAACGAGAAGATCGAGCACCGCGGGCAGGATGTCGAGACGCCGCTCCAGGCAGCCGGCGTGTTACCGGACGGGAACTCCCGCCTCCTGGACGCGTCGTGGCCGTTCGCGCGGCGGGTGGAGGCGCTCGCCCGCACCTGGGAGGAGAGCGGCCGGGACGGTCGCTGGCTGGCGAACGGGAAGGCGTTCTTCGCCCTTCAGTGCTGGTTCCTGGCCGCCGAACGGCACCATGAGGCCTTGGACGGGACGACGGCGGACTACGTGCGGCATGCCTTCGACGCCATCGGTGGAACGCGGGGCTGGGACGCCATGCTGGCGGAGAGGGCGCGCTGCTCCTGCCACTTCGACAGCTGGCGGCTGGAGAACATCAGTGTCTGCCTCGGCTGCCTGCGGTACCTCTGCTACCAGCACCCGCGCCGGTGCGGACCGGACTGCGACGGCGAGATCGTCGGCTGAGACCGCCCGAACCACCTGGGCCGCCCGTCAGCTCCGCCCCGAGCCCTGCGCCGGCGAGCGAACAGGGGCCGTCGGCCACCGTCCGCCGGTCCGTCTGGGGCTCTCTTGCGGGGTGCGGATCGGCCCTGGCCGGAGGACCTGTCGACCCTGCTGCCCGATCGGATCCGCTTCCCGGAGCCTGGTGGCCGCCCTTGTTCGGACTCCCGCAACCTCCGTCCAGTAACGTGCACCGTCGTCGAACCCCACTGGTGAGAGGTACAGGTCATGAGCACGTCGCCACCGTCCGCCGGCACCGAGGAACTGCGACGACACCTGGGCGTGTTCGATGCCGTGGTGATCGGGCTGGGGTCGATGATCGGCGCCGGCATCTTCGCCGCGCTCGCGCCGGCGGCCGCGGCGGCCGGGTCCGGGCTGCTGATCGGGCTGGCGCTGGCCGGCGTGGTGGCGTACTGCAACGCGACCTCCTCGGCGCGGCTGGCCGCCCGCTACCCGCAGTCCGGCGGCACCTACGTCTACGGCCGGGAACGGCTCGGCGAGTTCTGGGGATACCTGGCCGGATGGGGCTTCGTCGTCGGCAAGACCGCCTCCTGCGCGGCGATGGCGCTCACCGTCGGCTCGTACGTGTGGCCCGGGCAAGCGCACGCGGTGGCGGTCGCGGCGGTCGTGGCACTGACCGCCGTCAACTACGTCGGGGTGCAGAAGGCGGCCTGGCTGACCCGGGCGATCGTCGCCGTCGTCCTGGCGGTGCTCGCCACGGTCGTCACCGCCTGCCTGACCAGCGGTGACGCCGACAGCGGTCACTGGACGGTCGGCGCGGACGCCGGGTTCCACGGAGTGCTGCAGGCCGCGGGCCTGCTGTTCTTCGCGTTCGCCGGGTACGCGCGCATCGCCACTCTCGGCGAAGAGGTCCGCGAGCCGCAGCGCACGATCCCCCGCGCGATCCCACTCGCACTCGGCATCACCCTGATCGTGTACGCCGTCGTCGCGCTCGCCGTCCTGGCCGTCCTCGGCCCCGAGCGGCTGGCTCACACCGCGGCGCCGCTGGCCGACGCCGTCCGGGCCGCCGGGGTGCCCGGCCTCGCCCCGGTGGTGCGCGCCGGCGCGGCGGTGGCCGCCCTGGGTTCGCTGCTCGCACTGATCCTCGGGGTCTCACGCACCACGCTCGCGATGGCCCGCGACCGGAACCTGCCCCACCCACTCGCCGCCGTCCACCCACGCTTCCAGGTGCCGCACCGCGCCGAACTCGCCGTCGGCGCGGTGGTTGCCGTCCTCGCGGCCACCGCCGACGTACGCGGCGCGATCGGCTTCTCCTCCTTCGGCGTGCTCGCCTACTACGCCGTCGCCAACGCCTCCGCCTGGACCCTCACCCCCGGCGAGGGCCGCCCGCCGCGCGTGGTTCTGGTACTCGGCCTGACGGGGTGCGCGGTGCTGGCCTTCGCCCTCCCCGGCGCCTCGGTGCTGTGGGGCGCCGTGGTGATCGCACTCGGCGCCGCCGCCTACGGCGCGCGCAAGGTACTACTCGCCCGCACCTGACCGTTCGACGAGCGGTGCAGCCGGGCCGGTTCCGTATCGCCCCTGCTCGGCCGACCCGGTCGGCTGGGTCGAACGGCCCTGGTAGGGAAGCCCACCGGGCGACTCCGGCCTCGGGGGTGCAGGCGAGGCAGACCTCGCGGCGGATGCCGCCGAAGTCGGCGGTGCCCATCAGCAGGCCCGCGCTCTCGTGAGTCTCGGTGATGCGGCCGGGGATGCCCAGGCACATGTTCTCAGCCCTCCTCGGCGACGGCGAGACGGGCGGCGGCGACGGCGGCCTGGCCGTAGCTGATGCCGCCGTCGTTGGCGGGGACGGCGCTGTTAGTGAGCACCCGCAGGCCCTGGCCGGTGAGTTCGGCGTGGACCTCGGTGAGCAGGCGGCAGTTCTGGAAGCAGCCGCCCGAAAGGCAGACGGTGTCCGCGCCGGAGTTCCGGACAACCTCGGCGACCAGCGCGCCCGTGACCTCGGCGAAGGTCCGGTGGAAGGCGGCGGCGATCGGGCCCGGGGGTTCCCCGGCGTCGGTGCGGCGCAACACGGCGGTGAGGGTGGGCGCCGGGTCGTACACCGCCAGGCCGTCGACCCGGTCGAGCCGCCAGGGCAGGGCGGCGGCGGCCAGCGCTCCGGCGGCCTGTTCGAGGGCGACGGCGGCCTCCCCCTCGTAGGTGGCGTCGTCGCACAGGCCGAGCAGGGCGGAGACGGCGTCGAAGAGCCGTCCGGCGCTGGAGGCGGGCGGCGAGTTGAAGCCGCGTTCGATCATGCGGCGCACGGTGCGGACCTCGCGGGGGTCCAGCCGGTGGCTGAAGGTGTCCTCGGGTGGTTCGCTGAGCCGTTCCAGCCCGCACAGGTAGCCGAGCGCCATTCGGACCGGCCGGCGGATGGCGGCCTCACCGCCGGGCAGCGGAGCGCGGGCGAAGCGGCCGACGCGGCGGTAGCCGGTGAGGTCGGCGAGCAGGATCTCGCCGCCCCACAGGGTGCCGTCGTCGCCGAGGCCGAGGCCGTCGTAGGCGACGCCGACGAACGGGCCGGTGAGGCCGTGTTCTGCGGCGCAGGAGGCGACGTGGGCGTGGTGGTGTTGGACAGCGATGCGGCGTTCGGGCGGCCAGTGGGCGGCGGCGTACGCGGTGGAGCGGTAGTCCGGGTGCAGGTCGTGGGCCACCCAGGCGGGTTCGACGGCCTGGAGGCGGGTGAGCCGGTGCAGGGCGCTCACGGAGGCGCCCAGGGTGTCGGCGTCCTGAAGGTCCCCGACGTGCGGGCCGGGCACGGCTCGGTCGCCGATGGCCAGCGTGAAGGTGCTCTTGAGCTGCGCGCCGACGGCGAGCACCGGTTCGGGGGTGGTGTGCGGAAGCGGCAGCGGCGCGGGGGCGTAACCGCGGGCGCGGCGCAGGACGGCGGGGGTGCCGAGCGGGGCGTGGGTGACGGAGTCGTCGTAGCGGGCGCGGATCGGGCGGTTGTGGGTGAGGAAGCCGTCGGCGATCGGCCCGAGGGTGCGCAGGGCCTCGGCGTCGTCGATGGCGATGGGCTCGTCGGAGCGGTTGCCGCTGGTGACGACGAGCGGGCTTCCGAGGTCGTGCAGCAGCAGGTGGTGGAGCGGGGTGTACGGGAGGAACAGCCCGACCCGGTCGGTGCCGGGGTGGACGGCGGGGGCGAGCCCATTGCCCGTGCGGGCGGCGAGCAGGACGATCGGGCGGGCGGTGGTGGTGAGCAGGTCCTCCTCGGCCGGAGTCGGACGGGCCAGGCGGTCGACGGCGGCCAGGTCAGGGGCCATCACGGCGAACGGTTTCGCCGGGCGCTGCTTGCCCGCCCTGAGCCGTTGGACGGCCTGCTCGTCGGCGGCGTCGCAAACCAGCTGGTAGCCGCCGAGCCCCTTCAGCGCGATGATCGCGCCGCCGCACAGGGCGGCCTCGGCAGCGGCCAGGGCCTGCTCGCCCCGCCGTGCGCCGTAGGCGAGGGTCGGCCCGCAGGCCGGGCAGGCGACCGGCTCGGCGTGGAAGCGCCGGTCGGTGGGGTCGGCGTACTCGGCGGCACAGGGCCGGCAGAGCGGGAAGGTCCGCATCGCGGTGCGCTGCCGGTCGTAAGGCAGGTCGTCGATGATGGTGGCGCGCGGGCCGCAGGCGGTGCAGTTGGTGAACGGGTAGCGGTAGCGCCGGTCGGCCGGGTCGAAGAGTTCGCGCAGGCAGTCGGGGCAGGTGGCGGCGTCCGGCGGGATGTCGCGGGGCAGGCCAGATGCGGCGCAGGTGCTGGCCAGGACGGTGAAGTCCGCTCCGGGCTCCTCCCCCGGCGGGGCCGGGTGGCTGCGGACGGCGGTCACCACGGCGAGCGGCGGCGCTTCCCGGTCGAGCCGGACGGCGTACTCGCTCAGCACCGACGACGGGCCGGAGACCAGCGACACCACGTGGCCGTCCTCGTTGCGCACCCAGCCGGTGAGCCCGAGGGAGGTGGCGAGCCGGTGCACGAAGGGGCGGAAGCCGACACCCTGGACGGTGCCGTAGACCTCGATCATCCGCAGTTCTGTCGTCATCACCGAGCCTCCACCGTCCGGCGGCGGGCGGTTCCGCACTCCCACTGTCCGCCGGTCCCGGCGGTCGCGCATGGGGCCGGACGGCCCGAAACCGGTGGCCGACCAGCCCTCGTCGACGGCCTGCTCGCTGCGGCGGTCCTGCTCGGCCTGGTCCTGAACGCCACGCTCGGCTGGTGGTGGGCCGACCCGCCCTGGTGGCAGCCCCGCGCGGCACTCGGATCGGACAGGCCCCCGGCCCGGACCGGCACCGCTTCGTGCCCGCGCTGCCCGGACTGGCGGTGCTCAGGCGCTACCGGCGGGAGTGGCTGCGCGGGGACCTGCCAGCCGGTCTGACCGTCGCTGCCTACCTGGTGCCGCAGGTCATGGCATACGCCACCGTCGCCGGCCTGCCGCCGGTCGCGGGTCTGTGGGCGATCCTGCCGACGATCGCGGTGTACGCCCTTCTCGGTTGGTCCCGGCTGCTGTCGGTCGGGCCCGGGTCGACGACCGCGCTGATGACCGCCACCGTGGTCGGTCCGCTCGCCGGCGAGGACGCCGGGCGCTACGCCGTCCTCGCCGGGACGCTGGCGGTCACGGTCGGGGCGCTGTGCCTGGTGGCGTGGGCGGTCCGGCTCGGCTTCGTCGCCGACACGCTCTCCCGCCCCGTCCTGGTCGGCTACCTGGCCGGCGTCGCTCTGCTCATGATGGCGGACCAGCTGACCGGGCTCACCGGTGTCCCGGCCAAGGGCACACGCTTCTTCCCGCGATTACGGTCCTTCGCCGAGCAGCTGTCCGAGGCGAACACCGCCACCGTCCTCCTCAGCTCCGCCGTCCTGCTCTTCCTGTTCACCGTCGCGCACCTCTCCCCCCGGCTGCCGGGCCCCCTGCTGGCCGTCGTCGTCGGCACACCGCCCTGGACGCGGTGGAGGCCCTGCGCCGCGCGCTGACCGGGCGCGGTGTGGTGTTCGGCATGGCACGCGTCAAACAGGACCTGCTCGACGACCTGGACGCCTACGGCCTGACCGAGTCCATCGGCCCGGAGCGGATCTTCCCCACCCTGCCCACTGCCGTGGAGGCGTGCCAGGCCTGGCACGCGGCCCACGGGGGCGGCGCGGACACCGCGTGACATGGTCGATACCCTGCGGCCGTCGCGCCTCATCGCACCGCCCGCGTCCCGCCTCCTGGTCGCTTTCCGGTCTCCCCATCGCACCCGTCAGGGCCGGGTGGCCCCGTCCGGAGGAGACGACCGGACCATGGACAGGACCGGGTGGGCCGCGCACGGTGGGGTTGTGGGAACGAAAGCAGAATCCGCCATGGGTCGTGAAGGCCGCACGGGCCGCCGAAGGTCGAGCCCGACGATCACCGACCGGGCCATGACGAAGGCCGATCCGCTGCCGGCTCCGGCCCTCCGTGGGCCCGTCCTGCAAAACGGAAACAGCCCTATGCACCGCTCCGACTCGTCGGGCAACGCAAAGGGCGAGCCTCTCCCGCTTTGGCCCCTCCCATCCTCCCCTGTACCGCTTCCGTCCCGAGGAGGGCTCGGATGACTACCGGAACAGAGACCGACACCCGTGCCCTGCGAGCGCTGGTCGCCGTACCCGGCCCCGTCCTGTCGGTCTACTTCGATCTCGATCCTCGCCCGGGGATGGGCCTGGACGCGGAGGGACGCTGGCAGGGCCTGTGCCACGACCTCGCGGCGGACTGACGCGCTACACCTGACGCCCGTTCGGCCACGACCGCGGACGGAGGAACTCCGATGACAATCCACCCGGTGGCCGCCCAGATGCCCGAAGTCGGGCTCGAAGCCCAGGGCGATCTTCCGCCCGGCATGGCGGACCTCGCCCGCGCCAAGGTGCTCACCCTGCTCGACGAGGACCGCGAGCCCGTCCTGTTCGTCCGTATCCGGCTCACCCACCCCGGATGAACTCCGGCGCCGCGAAACGGCGCTTGGACGCCCTCGGGCAGCCGTTCGTGTTCTACACCGACGAATTCACCGGCCGGGGCAACGTCCTCTACCACCGCTACGACGGCCTGATCGCACCCGCCGAATAGCCAAGCCGCCACCCCCACCAAGAGGAGCCCACGATGACACCCGACACAACCGCCAACCCGCCGGAGGTGGCACTCCACCCGACCGGCCGGGACGTCGAAAGCGCCGTCGAACGCGTCGAGCTGCTGGAAGCGCAGGTCCAGGCCCTCGGCCAGGCCATCCGCGCCCTCATCCAGGGTCTGGAGGAGATCCCCAACCAGGAGCCCGATCCCGAACGTCCCACCCGCGCCGCCCGCCTCGCCCACGAACTCCTGCTCTCCCAAGGGTTGTAGGAGTCCCTCTGCGCCGAGGAGAAGGGCCCGTCACGAGGCGTCTCTCGGCACCAGCGGGCTTGGAGCATTCCTCCGTCCGCATCAGCAAAGCCGACGCCCAGGAACCGCGCAACGGACCCCGCCACGGCCCGCGCATCGGCTGCGAGCTGCGAGCCGCGGCACGGTCTCGTCCCTCTCCAAGTGGAACCTGCAAGGTGGGCACCCTCCGTGGCATGGCCCGAACCAGGTAACGGAGGGTGCCGCCGGCCCGCCCAATCCTTCGGACTCCCAAGCGGTCGTCGACGTCAGCCGCGGGACGGTGGTGGTCAACTACCCGCGCCGCTCCGGCCGGAGTCCACGCTGCTCCTGCCCCAAGGCCACGCTGATCCGCGCCTCGGCCCACATCCTCCGCCCCACCTGTTCGCCGGCTTCGTCATCCCACTCATCGCCCTCGGCAACCGCCGCTGAAGCCACCCGCCGTCCTGTCCATCCCGCCGTCCTGTCGCGACGCCGCTCGGGTGGACCTTCCGCAACGTCGACCGGCGAACCGGCGGCGGCGTCCGAGAGCCGGTCCGAGGGCCCACCGGCCTGTAGCCCGGGCCCGACCGGCCCTCCCCCACCTGCACGGAAACGGCTGACGATGAGGGTGGTCAAGGCTCCACACAGAGCCGGTGACGGCGCCGGCCGGGGCCCTGAAGGAGTCTGCGATGAACGGCTTCGAAACCCGCCGCCCCGTGATCGTGGGCGTCGACCGCTCCGAGGCGAGCCGCTGGGCCGTGCGCTGGGCGGCGGACGAGGCCGCCTGGCGCGGCCTGCCGCTGCAGCCGCTGCACGCGCAGGACTGGCCGACCGGCCAGCCGGAGGGAGAGGCGGGCCACCGCTGGTCGATCGGCCTCCGGGCCGCCGGCGACGCGCTGCTGGACACTGCCCGGCTGCTGGCCGCCGAACGGCACCCCGACCTGAAGATCACATCCCGGCTAGTCGAGGGCCGGCCGGTCCGGGTGCTGCGTGAGGCGGCCGACGAGGCCTCGCAGCTCGTGCTCGGCATCCGCCGGCTGACCGAGGCACACTCCGCGCTGCCGATCGGTTCCAAGGGCGCGTCCCTGGTCGGCCACCTGAGCTGCCCGATCACCCTCGTCCCCGAGCCCCCTGACGGCGTACCCGGCCCCGGAGCGGTCGTGGTCGGGGTGGACAGCTCGGAGTCCTCCCGCGCCGCGATCGGCTTCGCCTTCGAGGAAGCCTCGATCGGCGGCACCGAGGTGCTGGCCATAGAGGTCCGACGCCCGACCGAGGCCGGCCAACCCGACCTGATCGAGGAGTCCCTGATGGACCTCTCCGAGGCGCTGGCCGGCTGGCAGGAGAAGTACCCGGACATCCGGACACGGCGCGAGGTACTCACCGGCTCCCCCGCCCCGATGCTCGCCGCCGTCGCGACACGTGCCCGTTGCCTGGTGATCGGTAGCCGGGGTCTCGGTGGTTTCCGCGGCCTGCTCTTCGGCTCCACCGGCCGCGCCCTGGTGCACCGTTGCACGGTGCCCCTGGTGATCGTCCCGAGCGGTGCCTCGACCTGAACCCGGAGGCTGCGATGAAGACCACGAACGAAGGCCAGGCACACCCCCTCCCGGCCGACCCCGGCGACCTCGGGCGCCGAGTCGCCCACCGCCGCGCCCAACTGGGCCTCACCCGCGAGCTGGTGGCGGAGCGGGGCAGCCTGGACCCGGGTTTCCTGGAGTACCTGGAGACACACCCCGTCCCGGTCGGCGTCACCACCCTCACCCGGCTCGCCGACGCCCTCGACACCACGGTCGCCAGCCTGCTCGGCGGCGGTCGTGAGGTGCCGCCAGGCCGGGCCCGCGCCAACGCCCGGGTGCTGCTGGAGTCGTTGGACCCGGCGGCCTGCTGGCGCAAGCTCGACCGCCGCGGCGTCGGGCGGGTGGTGCTGATGGCACCGCGCGGCCTGGTGGCGCTGCCCGTCAACTACCGTGTGCTGGACGCCACCATCCTCTTCCGCACCGAAGCGGACGGCACCCTCGCCAAGGCGGCGGGCAGCGAGATCGCCTTCGAGGTCGACCAGTTGGACGAGGTGTTCGCCACCGGCTGGAGCGTGCTCGTGAACGGCACCGTCTCACTCGTCTCCGACGAAGAGGCCGTTCGCTGGTCCCGGCAACACGCCGACCCCCGCCCCTGGGCAGGCGGCCCCCGGGACACCTGGATGCGCATCCGCCCCACCGGAATCAGCGGCCGGATCATCCGGCCCGAAGGCCCCCCGATCATCGAACCCGACTAGGAGGCCCGCGATGGCCTCGAAAGCGCACGTCCTCGTGGTCGGCGGAGGCTTCGCCGGCCTGGAGACGGCGTTCACACCGAGGGCACCCGCGCGAAGCCGAAGCGCCTGGTGGTCCGCGGCATCCTCACCGAGCCCGAGCCCGGCCTGTTCACCCTGACCACGCCGACACCGAGCACACCGGGGGCCAACTCAAGCTGAAATCCGGCAAAGATCCACAGACCTGTCACACCCCCGCGGCTGCGGCGAAGCCGTCCGACGCGTCCGCCGGTCGGCCGTGCTCCCATCCCGGCCCGGTCGGGGATGGTGCTGCGGCGCGCCGCCTCCTCGGGGGCCGAACCGGCCGGGTCGATTAGCGCCACCTTGACCACGGCGCCGGCGACGGCCCTGCGTTGGAGTTCGTCGACCAGGTCGCGCAGCGTGCGTGACAGCGTCACCCCGACGATCCGGATGTCCTGTGCGGCACGCACATGCTCCAGGAGGTCTGCTTTGCCCTTGCCGAGGAAGTCCTCCACGGAGAGCTCGCCCCTGCTGCGGGCGCGCACCTCGGCGGCCAGTTGCGCCACCTGCCTGCGGCATGCCGAGCATGCCGCCTGCCAGCAGGGCGAGCGTCGCCAGCGTAGCGGCGGCCAGCACCTCGCCCCCGACCGTGCCGATGACCCCAAGGACAGCCAGAACCAGGGACAGCAGTGCCGTCGTGTAGATCTCCAGGTTCTCCCCCGCCAACAGATCCGCACGCAGTCGCCGAAGAAAACGCATGAGGACCATCGTTGGCTCCCCTTGATGGCGTGTCAACGATGGTCCTCACTGGCTCGGCACCGCCCCGTCCCGGCGAACGCGGGCCTGCCCCGGTCGCGGCCTAGGGTCGGCTCAGTCGGGCGCTTCGGCGGCGCCTCCGGCGCGGACGCGCTGGAGCACCCGGGCGTGGAGGGCATCCAGGCCGTCGTCGGGGAGGGGCTGACCATGAGGGTGTCGGTCTCCTCGGCACCGGTGCGCTGCCGCGCCAGTGGTCGACAGGTCGCTCGGGCAGGGCCTGCGCTCGCCCATACCTACCGCAGACCGCATCCTCGCCGAACGTCGACCCTCATGGCAAGAACCTGACTTCGACACAAACGGGCGAACCACTCACACCCTCTCAAATCTCCCTCATGCACGCCTTCACCGCCCCCATCAGCTACCTGTTCCGTCCCTGTCTCGTCTACCGTTCCCGCGCCGCGCATACCGTGCCCCGGTCATCGAACGGCGACTGGCGACTGGCGACGAGCTGACCGCTGACCACTTCTCGGAGTCTCCGGTGACTCCTACCGGTGGCGGAGCCGCGGTTTTGCGGCCGCGTGGTAGGGATCACCGTTCAACAACTCGGAGCCCCGCGGGATCAGGTCATACCGGTGCTCCGGCCGACGAGGGCCCGCATGTCCGGCGACGCCGGTTCCACTGCCCGTACCGGCAACGTCGTTGCGGTGGGGAACAGCTTGATGAGCCCACGAAGAATGCCTCTACTACTCCGCCGGCGGATCGAGGGTCTCCGCCACCGCGCGGCGCGGGCTGGCCGTTCCGGGAGGGCCGTAGCCGAGGCGCAGGACCAGCTGGACGTGGCCGGGCCCTTCGGCAGGGTCGCGCAGGCGCCAGCGGGTGTCGGGGATCTCGACGGCCTGGTGGAGGACGGAGGCGCGCAGACCGTGGGCGGTGGCGAGCAGCCAGACCCGTTCCATGGCCTGTCCGGTGCGCAGCCAGTCGGCCTGGCTGTCGAAGCGGGTGGTGAGGGTGGCAAGTTGGGGCATGGCCTCGAAGCGTGCAGCCGGGGTGGTGTGGCGCGGCGGGTGGCCGGTGAAGCTGCGCATGGGAACGCGGGCGTCGTGGTCGTGCGAGCCGAGGGCGGCGAGGGATATTCCGTCGCAGGAGGGTTCCAGCCGTAGCCAGTTGCGGGTCTCGGTCTCGCGGGTGACGTCGGCGGCGGTGCGGATCTCGGCTTCGGAGGTGAGGGCGAGCACGCGACGTAGGTCGTGTTCCTCCAGCATGGTGAGGGTGACGCCCTCGTCCCGGGAAGCGTTCATGAGCTCGGCCACGAGGGTCTCGGGGACGTCCCGGTTGGTGAACGGCTGCCGGCTGGAGTGGCGTTGGGCGATGGCCGGGTAGAGGTCCGCCCCGAAGAGCCGCGCCGTGCGGGCGGACGCGGAGAGGTCGAGCACGGCCCGCGGCTGCGCGTCCTCACCGGAGGGCAGCAGTCGGACGGCGGCCTCTCGGCCGAGGTGGGCGGCGGCGACGCGCAGGTTGAACAGCGCGGCGCCGATGGAGATGTGCAGCGCCCTGCCGTCGGGGTCGGCGGCCGGGACCGCCCGGTTCAGGTCGGCGTGGACCTCCAGGCCGCGCAGGTCGGGCGTCGGGCGGAAGCGCCAGGGCTGGCTGTTGTGCAGCGAGGGTGCCAGGCCTCCGGCTTCGGCCAGCAGGTGCAGGTCGGCAGTGGTGAGAGCGGTTCCAGTGCTCATGATCGTTCACTCCCTGCTCCCGGCGGGGAGCGCCGGTGATTCGAGCATCGGTCGAACCAGCGCTCCGGGCGAGGGCCCAACGGCCCTGTCCCGGAGGCCGACCGGGCACCGGCCCCGAGCGATGAGCTCCGTCATCAGACGGCCGGGGCCAGCAGCTCGATGTGGCCGTTGCGGAGGTGGTTGCAGTGGCCGTCGCTGAATTCCAGCCGGAGGCTGTGGTCCACCGGAACATCCACGACCACGGCGGTCTCGATCGTGCCGTAGAACGACTCGCGGTAGACGCAGACGCGGTCACCGACGTGGAACTCCGCGGTCTCCGAGACGATCACCGAACTCACCTTCCCTCCCCCTCGTCGGGATGCCTTCACAGTGACGTATCCGGCGTGGCGTCGCCGAGAGGCACAGGGCCCCTGTGCGCGGGGCTCCCCCGCCCTTGTCCGTTGGTGCATCCGGCCCGCCAGGCGGCCTCGATCTGCGGGGCCGGTGGGGTCCATCGGCGGGCCGAACGGCCCTGCCGCCCCGCGTCCAACGGCGGTCTGCTGGGGGTGGAGGCCCCGACCACGGGGCCGAGCCCTGAACACCGGAGGCACGGCCGTGCTGACCGACGACTCCCGCACCACCACCCAACAGCTGATGCGCACCGCCTCCGGGCGAACCCTCGCGGTGTCCCGCTACGCCCCGGCAGTCCTGCCGGACACCGGCCGCATCGTGCTCGACGCGGCCCGCGAGCCGTACGAAGCCGACCAGGTCTGGCTCTCGCTCACCGCGGCCGAGGCCCGGCAGCTGGCCGGGATGCTGCTGCGCCAGGCCGCGAGCCTTGAGCGCCCGCAGGCTCTACGACCCGGGCGGATCGAGGTCGACCCGGTGGCGGGAGACCTGTACGCGATCGGCGTCCGCTCGCACGCCCTGGCCGTCGACCAGCCCCTCGACGCGGGTGGCGCGGACACCGCGCCGACCCCGGTCGAGCTGTGCGCCTCCGCCCTGGCCGCCTGCACCGCCCATGACGCCGGCGGCTATCTCGACCGGCACGGCCTCAGCCGCGACGGCCTCCACGTCACCGCCGACTACACCATGGCCCAGGACCGACCGGCCCGGATCGCCTCGGTCTCCATCGAGGTCACCGCCCCCGGCCTGCCGCCCGAACGGGAGGCCGGCCTGCTCACGGTCGTCCGCCACTGCACGGTGAAGAACACGCTCGATGACCCGCCCGACATCACGGTCTCGCTAAACGGCACCCGAAGGACGGACCCGTCATGAAGGCCGAGGACCTGATGACCTCACCGCCGGTCACCGTCGACCCCACCACGACGGCCTTCCAGGCCGCCCTGCGGATGGAGCAGGAGATGGTCGGCTGCGTCCTCGTCACGGACCTGGACGGCCGGTTGCACGGCATCCTCACCGACCGTGACCTGACCCTCCGCGGGCTCGCCCACGGGCTCGACGCCGGGCAGCCGGTCGCGGACCTCATGACCGCACCGGTCACCACCATCGCCGCCGACGACGACCTCGACACCGCGTACCGCACCTTCCGCAGCGCCGGCGTCCGCCGCCTGCCGGTGCTCGACGACGGCCGCCCGGTTGGCATGCTCACCGTCGACGACCTGCTGCGCGACGTCGTCCAGCGGCTGTTCGACCTGCTCATTCCCGTCTCGCGCAGCGCGCTGCGCGAGAACGCGCCCTGACCAGCACCCCATCACAACCTGTCCCACGGGAGGCCATCATGGCCAGTGACCTGCTCAGAAGATTCCCCTTCGCCTACCGGTGGCCGTCGTTGCCGGACCTCTTCGAGGAATTCCCCGTAGACCTCCGCATGCCGACCGGCGAGCACATGATCCGTATCGAGGAGTCCGAGTCCGGCGGCGTCTACCAGCTCAAGGCCGAACTTCCCGGCGTCGACCCCGACAAGGACATCACGATCAGCGTCGACGACGGCGTCCTGACGGTCCAGGCGGAGCGCACCGAGGAGAAGCAGGAGAAGCAGCGCTCCGAGTTCCGCTACGGCTCGTTCACCCGCAACGTCCGGCTGCCCGCCGGCGTTCGCGAGGAGGACGTCACCGCCGCGTACGACCAGGGTGTCCTGACCGTCCGCGCGCCGATCGGCGAGACCAAGAAGCCCGCCCGCAAGGTCGAGATCACCCGCGGCGGTTGATCCCCGCCCCAAACCGGGCCCGGGGCATAGTACCCCGGGCCCAGCGCGCCCAGGAGGCCCGAAGATGAACACGAAAATCACGACACCGATGCGCACCAAGCAGTGGACCCTGCGTCTCGACCTCTTCGAGGAGGGCGACACCACCAAGGTCCACGCTGTCCTCAACACCGGCGACAACACCCTGGAGACGCGCACCACCGCCCACCGCAACCCCGAGGACCCACCCGTCCCCGAGATCGGCGACGAGTTCGCCGCCGCCCGCGCCCTGATCGCCCTCGGCCATCAACTCCTCCGCGCCGGCCGCTCGGACTCCGCAGCGAACGACCAGTCCGCCGGAAGCTGAGCACGCCGCACTCGCTGACCCCGCCCACTCGAACCTCAGAGATGACACACCGTCAGCGACGTCAGCATTGGTCCGGCTAAAGCCGACCGCACAAGGCCAGACATGAGACTGATCACTGCTGCGGATCAGACCTGCCGCCGCCGCGCCCTCCCGGCCGCGCGCCACGGCGGAGCCTGCCGTACCGCCGCCAGCGGCCATCGTCGAGATCGTGCACGACCCGGCCAACCACGCCGGCACCGCCGTCCCCGCCCGGCTCTGCTTCACCGAGTACCGGCGCCGCCCCGCCGAGGCCGTCGCCCCGGCCGAGACCGGCGAGGAGCAGATCTGGGCGGCTCAACCGCGCCTGATGGTGCGACAGAAATCGGCCGGTGCGCTCACCGGCCATTCGATCTAGACTTTCCCTCCATGGCCACTCATATCAATGCCACGTCAGATCTGCTCAGTTATGTCCGGAAAATTTCGGTTCGCGATGACGAGGTTCTCGCGGAACTCCGCCGGGAAACCGCGGCACTGCCCGCCGGCGAGGCCATGCAGGTGATGGCCGAAGAGGGCCAGCTGCTGGGCCTGCTGGTCGGTTTGACGAACTCCAGGGCGGTGCTGGAGATCGGCACCTTCACCGGTTACAGCACGCTGTGCATGGCACGCGCCCTGCCGGCCGACGGCTCCCTCGTCACCCTCGACATCAGCGACAAATGGCCCGCCATCGGCGCCGATTACTGGAAGCGCGCCGGCGTGGCGGACCGCATCGAGGTGCGGATCGGCGCGGCCGTCGAGACTCTGCGCAACCTCCTCACGGAAAGGGGCCCGGAGAGCTTCGATCTGGTCTTCATCGACGCCGATAAGGCGAATTACCCGGAATACTACGAGACTTCGCTCGCACTGCTCCGGCCGGGCGGTCTGATCATCGTGGACAACACCCTCTTCTTCGGCCGCGTCGCCGACCCCGACGCGCAGGACCCGGACACCCAGGGGGTGCGTGCCCTCAACACGCTGCTGCGCGATGACGACCGGGTGGAGATCAGCCTCCTGGTGATGGCGGACGGCATCACGCTGGCCCACAAGAAGCGCGTCTGAGCAGGAACCCGCCCCGCACACGGCTCTCCTGACACCGAAGGGGGGTACCGCCGGGAGCCGCGTCGAGCGGCTTCCGGCGGTACCCCCCCTCGCTACGAACAGGCGGGCACTCGGCGGGTCACGCCAGTTCGGGTGCCTCGACCCGGATCACCGGGGACACCGGCTGCCTGGCCGGCTCCAGGTGCAGCAGCTGGATCTCCTCCCCCGAGGGGGAGATCTCCCCGCGGCAGTCGCACGCCTGGTCGTCGAACCCGGCGAAGCGGTAGGCGATCTCCATCATCCGGTTGCGATCCGTGCGGCGGAAGTCCGCCGCGAGGTGGACACCGGCCCGGGCGGCCTGGTCGGCCAGCCAGTTGAGGATGGTCGCACCGGCCCCGAAGGACACCACTCGGCAGGAGGTGGCGAGCAGCTTGAGGTGCCACACCGAGGGGTGCTTCTCCAGCAGCATCACCCCCACCGCGCCGTGCGGGCCGAAGCGGTCGGTCATCGTGGTCACCAGCACCTCGTGCCGCGGGTCGGCCAGCAGGCCGCGCAGCGTCTCGTCCGAGTAGTGGACGCCGGTGGCGTTCATCTGACTGGTGCGCAGGGTCAGTTCTTCGACCCGCGCCAGGTCGTCCGCGCTCGCCCGCCCGATGCCCAGCACCAGCTCCAGCGTGCGCAGGAACTCCTCGTCCGGGCCGTTGAACTCGCTGCGCTCGGCCTCGCGCCGGAAGCCCGCCTGGTACATCTCGCGACGCCGGGCCGAGTCGACCGTCCGGGTGCCGGGGTCGAACTCCGGCAGCTTCAGCAGCTCGTCCACCTGCTCGGCGGCGTAGCAGCGCACCTCCGAATGGTGGAAGGCGACCTCCGCGCGCTCGGCCGGCTGGTCGTCGATGAACGCGATGGTCCGATGGGCGAACTTGAGCTGCTCCGCGATCTGCGCCACCGAGTCCGACTTCCGGCCCCAGCCGATCTGCGGCAGGACGAAGTACTCGGCGATGCCCAGCTTCTCCAGCCTGCTCCAGGCCGGCTCGTGGTCGTTCTTGCTCGCCACCGACTGGAGGATGCCGCGGGCGTCGAGCTCGACGATCACCTCGCGCACCGAGTCCGGCAGCGAGACCTCGCCGTCCTCCAGGAGGGTGCCCTGCCACAGTGTGTTGTCCAGGTCCCACACCAGGCACTTCACCGTCACCGGCGTACCGACGCCGTTGTTGTCACTCACAGGAACCGTGTACTCCCCCGTATCAGTATCGCTGCCGCCGCCTCACGGCGTGACGGTCAGCGCGTAATCCGCCAGCAGCAGCTGGCACATCTCGTTGCTGCCCTCGATGATCTCCATCAACTTGGCGTCCCGGTACGCCCGCGCCACCACGTGCCCGTCCTGCGCGCCGGCCGAGGCCATCAGCTGGACCGCCGAGGCGGCCCCGCGCGCCGCGTGCCCGCTGCTGACGTGCTTGGCCAGCACTGTCGCGATCACCATGTCCGGCAGGCCCTCGTCCCAGCAGTGGCTGGCGTGCGCACACATCCGGGTCGCGATCTGCTCGGAGGCCAGCAGCTCCGCCAACTGGCGTGCGACGAGCTGGTGCCGGCCCAGCGGCTGGCCGAACTGCTCCCTGGTCCTGGCATGGCCGGCGGTGGCCGACAGGCAGGCCCGCAGGATGCCGACGCACCCCCAGGCCACCGACATCCGGCCGTACGCCAGCGCCGAGGTCACCAGCAGCGGCAGCGGCAGGCCGACGCCCGCACCGCCGAGCACGCTCTCCGCGGGCAGCCGGACATCCGTGAGGGTCACCTGCGAGTGGCCCGCGGCGCGGCAGCCGAGCGGGTCCGCGACCCGCTCCACCGTGACACCGGGGGCCGTGGAGGGCACCACCACGGCGGCGGCGCCGTCCTCGTGCAGCCCGAAGACCACGATGAGGTCGGCGTAGTGAGCGGCGGTGATCCAGACCTTCTGCCCGTTCAGGACGACCTCGTCGCCCTCCAGCCGGATCGTGGTGGTCATCGCCGACAGGTCGCTGCCGGCGCCGGGCTCACTGAAGGCGACCGCGGCCAGCCGGCCACTCGTCAACCTGCCCAGGTAGTCCGCCTGCTGCTGCGCGGTGCCGAAGCGCTGGATCGTCCACGCCGCCATACCCTGGGAGGTCATCACGCTGCGCAGCGAGCTGCACAGGCTTCCGACGTGGGCGGTGAACTCGCCACTCATGGCGCTGGTCAGCCCCAGGCCGCCGTGCTTGGTCGGCACCTCGGCGCAGAGGTGGCCCATGGCGCCGAGCTGGCGGAGCAGGTCCAGCGGCAGCAGCCCGGACCGGTCCCAGGCGTCCGCACGGTCACCGACCAGTTCGGTGACCGTGGCGGACATCTCGGCGAGCGAGTCACTCACCGGCGACTCCCGCGGCCGACCCCTGGAGGCGGCGCACCAGCTCGCCCATCAGCTTGACCGTACGGAAGTTGTCCAGCCGCAGGTCCGCGCCTCCGATGGTGATGCCGAAGGTCTTCTCCAGGTGGACGACGAGCTCCATCGCGAAGAGCGAGGACAGGCCGCCGGCGGCGAAGAGGTCGAGCTCCGGGTCCCAGGACTTCTTGGTCCGGGTCTCCAGGTAGCCCAGCAGGTTCGCCTCGATGGAACCGGTGCCCTCGGCCACGGTGTCGGTCGACTGGTCGTTCGATACGGTCACGGCCGTACCCCCTCATATTCGTAGAAGCCACGGCCCGACTTGCGACCGTGGTCGCCCGCTCGAACCAATTCCAGCAGCAGGTCACAGGGGCGGCAGCCCTCGTCCCCGGTGCGCTCGTGCAGTACCCACAGGGAGTCCACGAGGTTGTCCAGCCCGATCAGGTCCGCGGTGCGCAGCGGACCGGTGGCGTGGCCCAGGCAGTCCTGCATCAGGGCGTCCACGGCCTCGGCCGTCGCGGTGCCATCCTGCACGACCTTGGCCGCGTCGTTGATCATCGGGTGCAGCACCCGGCTGGTCACGAAACCCGGGGCGTCGCGCACCACCACGCCCGTGCGGCCGAGCACGCCCAGCAGCGACTGGACCCCCGCCAGGGTGTCCTCCCCGGTGCGCGCACCGCGGATGACCTCCACGGTGCGGATCAGGTACGGCGGGTTCATGAAGTGCGTGCCGATCAGCTCGGCCGGCCGCGGCACGGCATCGGCCAGCTCGTCGATCGGAATCGACGAGGTGTTGGAGATCAGCGGGGTCCCCGGCCGCACCACCGCCGAGACCTCGGCCAGCACCTTCGCCTTGAGGTCCTTCGCCTCGGTGATCGCCTCGATCACGGCGGTCGCCCCGGCGACCGCGCCGACGGACGTCGCGGTGACCAGTTCCCCGCTCGCTCCCCCGGCCGGCAGGACGCCCATGAGCTGGGCCATCCGCAACTCCTGGGAAATCCTCACCCGGGCGTCATCGAGTTTCGCCTCGTCCACATCCACGAGGACGACCGAAACCCCACGAGCCAGGGCCAGCGTGGTGATTCCCACGCCCATGACGCCGGCCCCCAGAACCGCGAGTCGGTGCACCGCCCCACTTTCGCCCGCCGTATCCACCACGGTGGTCATGTTTAACTCCTCCACTTGACGCTCCTCCCGTCTGCCGGGCCCCGGGGGAAGGGCCCGGCAGACGTTGCGCACCCTTTGAGTGGTGCGCTATTCAAGACGCACGCCTTCTCAGGCGTACGCCACGTTCAACCCTGATGTCCGGTCAGTTCGCGACGAGCGGGATGCGCTTGGCGGCGAACATCTCGGACTCGTAGTACTCGATCTCCGCGCCCGGGGGGATACGGACGTCGGCGAACTTGTCGAACAGCAGCTCCAGGGCGACCCGGATCTCGATGCGGGCCAGCGCAGAACCGAAGCAGAAGTGGATGCCGTGGCCGAACGCCATGTGCTTGTTCGGGTTGCGGTGGATGTCGAAGCGCTCCGGCTCGGTGAAGACCCGCTCGTCGTGGTTGGCGGACATCACCCACACCATGACGACGCTCTTGGCCGGGATGGCGGTGCCGGCGACCTCGGTGTCGACCGTGGTGAAACGGGCGAACTTCGGGGCCGGGGGCTGGTGGCGCAGCAGTTCCTCGATCGCGGCCGGGATCAGCTCGCGGTCGGCCCGCAGCTCGGCCGCGACCTCCGGGTGCTTGTCCAGCATCAGGATCAGGTGGCCGAGCACCGCGGTGGTGCTGACGTGCCCGGCGAGCAGGAGCTGGATGCAGAGGTTGGCCACCTCGTTGTCGGCCAGCCGCTCGCCGTCGACCTCGGCGTGCACCAGCGCGCTGATGAAGTCGTCCTCGGCCTGGGCACGGCGCTTCGCGCACAGCTCCAGCACGTAGGCCTTGAGCTCGGCGAAGGCGCCACCGCCCATGGCGACCTCGGCCGCCGCGGCCATCTCGGCCTCGTTGTTGCGGTCCGGAACCTGGGTGGCGAGCAGCTTCTCGTCCCAGTCACGGAACTTCGCCACGTCCTCGCGCGGGATGCCGAGCAGCTCGGCGATGACCAGGGCCGGCTGCGGGTGGGCGAAGTGGTCGACGAAGTCGAACTCACCGGCCGGCACGTCCGCCAGGAGCTGCTCGGAGATCTCGACGACCCGCGGCTCCAGGTCCTTGATCCGCTTCGGCGTGAAGGCCTGGCCGGCGATCTTGCGCAGGCTGGCGTGCGCCGGCGGGTCGGTCACCGAGAGCATGCCACTGGTCAGCTCGGCCGGAACGCCCGGCATGACCGTGGCCGAGTTGGAGGAGAAGGTCTCCGGGTTCAGCGTGACCTGCTGGATGTCCTCGTGGCGGAAGACGTGGTAGATCCCGATCGGGTCGCGGAAGACCGGCTGGTCCTCCCGCATCCGCTTCAGCCAGTCAAGCAGCTCGGCCGAGCCGTTCTGGACAGACGGCGGCATCGGAGAGATCTCATCCCGATTCAGTTCCTGATCTGCCATTGCAACCTTCCCATGGGTATTTCATTTGCTTTACCGCCTGATGCGGTGACCCCACCGGGGGGAATCACAGAGGACTCCCCCCGTATGCATTTCGGAGAGGACTGGTCAGGCCAGTCCGGAAAGCCAATCGCGAACAGCTTCCG
This sequence comes from Kitasatospora sp. NPDC101155, assembly GCF_044768305.1. Classification (NCBI taxonomy): domain Bacteria; kingdom Bacillati; phylum Actinomycetota; class Actinomycetes; order Kitasatosporales; family Streptomycetaceae; genus Kitasatospora; species Kitasatospora sp. NPDC101155. The sequence continues at coordinate 39,030 of NZ_JBIWPN010000058.1, forward strand.
CGGCCGACGAGGCGTGTTCCTCCATCATCGACCAGTGATTTCCCGCGACATCGACGGCAATATGGTCGAGCTCCCACGAGGGCTGCCAGTCCGCTGCCGGACCTGCGAATTCCTCGTGCACTGCTTCTTCACGCGCCGCGGAAAGTGACTCCGAGGCCCTGAGGAACAGGGTGGGGATCGCGGTTTCACGCGGTGTCCACTCGGAGAAGACCCGAAAATACGCCCCCATCGCAGTCAACCGAACTTCGTCGATCCGTCCGACCGCCTGCTCCCTTTGCAGCATACCGTCCATGAACGTCGAATGGAACCTGTCGACGATCTTGCTTCCGGGCGCATAGGTGTCCAGCAGGACGATGCCCTCCGGGCGAATGCCCGTGCTCTCCAGGTGCGTCGCCGCGGCATGCGCCAGCCAGCCCCCGGACGAATGCCCGAGCAGGACGAAAGGTTCCCCTTCGGCACATTCCTTCACAATTTCCGCCTGAACCCTGATCGTCGCTTCCGCAAAAGCGGGAACCCGCTCCCCGCGGCCGAAGCCGGGAGTCGGCACGACATACACATCCTGGATATCCCGGTAATTAGCCGCAAACCGCGCATATTGCTGCGCGCCGGAAACCGCGACGGGGGCCGTGAAGCAGATCAGCCTGGGGCCCTTGGGGCCGCGGGCGAGCCGGACGGGGTTGGGGACCTTCTCCATGTCCGCCAACTGCTCGAAGGCGGGACGCAGCCGCGAGGCGCTCATCAGGAACTCCACGCCCTCCAGGTACTTCCCGTCGAGACACGCGTTCCGGAAGAGGGACTCGATGGTCTGGGACTCCGAGGGATCCCCGGCCTGGGCGTGCGCGCCGCCCCCCTGCCCGTCACGGTCCCGTTCGCCGACCCCGCTCGCGGCGGCCTCGGCCAACTCGGCCCGCAAGTGCGCGGCGAGAGCCGCGGGCGCGGGGTAGTCGAAGATCACCGTGGCCTGGAGCCGCAGCCCGGTCGCGGCGTTCAGTCGGTTGCGCAACTCGACCGCGGTCAGCGAGTCGAGTCCCAGCTCGGGGAAGCCCGCCTCCTCCGGCAAGGTTTCGGCGGAGCCGTGGCCGAGCACCGCGGCGGCGTGCTCCCGGACCAGTTCGACGAGCACGGCGTCCTGCTGGGCATCGGTCAGCCCGTGCAGCCGGCGGCGCAGCGCAGCGCCGTCGGCGGGCGCTGCGCCGCCCTGCGCGAGCTTGCGCCCGGTGGCCCGTACCAGTCCGCGCAGCAGGGCCGGGACGGCACTTGCGTCCACCTTCGCACTGGCGGGCAGGTTGAGCCGCACCGGGTACAGCACGGCGTCGTCCATCGTCTGAGCGGTGTCGAGGAGTTCGAGCGCCTCGACCGACGTCAGCCCTTCGACGCCGTTGCGGTTGACCCGCTCGATCTTCCCGTCCGCGAGCGCGCCGGTCATGCCGGAGGCGTCCGCCCACAGGCCCCAGGCGAGGGAGACCGCCGGCAGGCCGAGGGCCTTGCGGTGCTGGGCCAGCGCGTCCAGGAAGGTGTTCGCCGTCGCGTAGTTGCCCTGGCCCGCCGCGCCGAAGGTGCCGGCGGCGGAGGAGAACAGCACGAAGGCGGACAGGTCCAGGTCCCGGGTCAGCTCGTGCAGGTGCCACGCCGCATCGAGCT
>NZ_JBIWPN010000059.1:0-40659 GCF_044768305.1 Kitasatospora sp. NPDC101155
GTCGGCTCGTTGATGATCCGCAGCACCTTCAGGCCCGCGATCTCGCCGGCCTCCTTGGTCGCGGTGCGCTGGGAGTCGTTGAAGTACGCGGGCACGGTGATCACCGCGTCCGTCACGTCCTCGACCAGGTAGGACTCGGCGTCCCGCTTCAGCTTCTGCAGCACCCGCGCGGAGATCTCCTGCGCGGTGTAGCGCTTGCCGTCCACGTCCCCTTTCTCCGGGAAGTGCCAGTCACTCTCGCCCATGTGCCGCTTCACCGAGCGGGCGGTACGGTCCACGTTGGTGACGGCCTGCCGCTTGGCGACCTCGCCGACCAGCACTTCGCCGCCCTTGCCGAAGGCCACCACCGATGGGGTGGTGCGCGCGCCTTCGGCGTTCGCGACGACGGTCGGCTCGCCGCCCTCCAGCACGCAGAACACCGAGTTCGTCGTTCCCAGGTCGATACCGACTGCGCGTGCCATCGCGGGCCTCCTCTCTTGCTATCCCTCCCGTCTTGCCTCACCAGGAGGAAGAAAACTTGAGCCTCCTACCCTCAAGAGTAAGTCAATGCCGTGACTGGAGGAAATCTGTAACGTGGAAGTGAGGTTTCATTTCAGCGAGCGGCGAGGTGAGGTCGCGGTGGTGGAGCTGCCCATTGATGACGCGGATGCCGCGCTGTACACGGTGGGGCAGGTCGCCGCGATGCTGCACGTCCAGGTGGCGTTCCTGCGGCGACTGGACGAGCTGGGCGCGGTCGTGCCCGTGCGCTCGTCGGGCGGTCAGCGTAGGTACTCGCGCCGGGAAATCAACCGTGTCGCGGCCCTGATGAAGCTGATCAGCGAGGGACTGACCCTGGAAGGCGCGCGCCGGGTACTCGAGCTCCAGGCCCGAGTGGAGGAGTTGGAGGCCGACCTGGACCAGGCCCGCGGCCAGTGACGTCGGGCGCCCGCCGCCTGGACCCGCCCGGGCTGGGCGGGGTTTAAGCGGCGGCGGCGAGGTCGGCGCGGCCGAACAGGAGCGCGTAGCCGCTGGGCAGGCAAGCGAGAAGGCGGTCGGTGAGCCGATCGCCGGCGAGATCGGTGAGGGCGGCCAGGACGGAGGAGGCATCCCAGCGGGCGCTGGTGAGGCTGATGTTCAGGGCTCGGGCGACGGCTTCGACGAAGGCGGGGGCGGCGACGGGTTCGGGCAGGGGGATCTGCGAGGCGAAGACGGCGCGGGCCCGCTCGGGCAGCGCGGCGGCCAGCTCGCAGCGTTCGTCGCCGGTGAGCTGGGAGCCGAGGACGGCCAGGACGGTGTCGAGGACTCGTTCGGCTTCCTCGTCATTGGGGTAGCGGCCAAGGGTGCGGACCTGCTGGATCAGGCGGCGGTGCCGGGTCATGGCGGTGGCCTTCCGATACGGGCCGCCGCAGCGTGGGCGGCGGCACGAAAGCGGGTCAGGGTCGGCGGCCGGGGGCGGGGCGGCCGAACAGGACGTCGTAGCCGGGCGGCAGCTGGAACAGCACGCGTTCCATCAATTCGTCGCCGGCGGCGTCGGCCACCGTGGACAGGACAGCTCCGATGTCCCACACGGCGGTCTTCTCGGTGGCGCCCTCGATCCAGGCGGCGGTGGCGCGCACGAACCGTTCGGGACTGAGCGGCTCGGCGGCCTGCAAGGGGCTCAGCAGGATCAGGGCGAAGGTCTCGGGCAGACGGGCCGCGAGCTTCGCGCGCACGTCGCCAACCAGGTGGGTGCCGAGCAGGGCCAGCACGACGCGGGCCGCGCGGTCGGCGTCCTGGGGTGTGTCGTACTCACCGCGTTCCCGGACCTGGTCCAAGAACGCTTCCCATCGAAGAGTCACCGCGATTCCTCCCTTCGTCCCGGCACGGTCCGGGCCCGGCCCGGGTGTGGGCGTACGGGGGCCGATCAGAATTCGGCGGCCAGGCGGCGATGGAGGCCGGTGAGCTTGAGCAGCCTGGCCACGGGCCTGGCGGCCCCTTGCAGGACGAGCCGCCCGTCGCACTGGTCGGCCTGGTTGCGGGCCTGGACGAGGACGCCCAGGCCCGAGCAGTCCATGAACGTCACCTCCGACAGTTCGAGCACCACCGCCCGGTGCACCTCGAACGCGGCGGCCAGCCAGTGGCGAAGCCGCGGGGCAGTGATGATGTCGATTTCACCGAAGGCCCTCACCACGAACGGTGCCGGTCCGGCGGCACGGGGCCGACTGCGGGAGTGTTCCGCGCCGTCCGCTCGGGGGGTGCGGGCGGCACGGAACGGCACAGGGACGTGGTCAGGCCTTGATCTCCTTGCGGTTTCCGCTGTGGCCGATGGCGATCTTGCGGGGCTTGGCCTTCTCGGCGACCGGGATCTTCAGGGTCAGCACACCGGAGTCGTAGTCGGCGGTGATCCCCTCGGGGTCGAGCGTGTCGGAGAGCATGACCTGCCGGGAGAAGACGCCGAGCGGACGCTCGGAGAGTTCCCACTTCACGTCCTCGCCCTCGTGGCGGGGACGGCGTTCGGCCTTGACGGTCAGCATGTTCCGCTCGACATCGATGTCGAGCGCGTCGGAGTCCACCCCGGGGAGATCGAAGCAGATCACGTACTCGTCGCCGACGCGGTAGGCGTCCAGCGGCATCGGGGTCGGCCTCGACCAGGTACCGGTCGTGCCGAAGAACTGCTGGGTCAGCCGGTCCAGCTCGCGGAACGGATCGGTGCGCATCAGCATCGCGAAACACCTCCATTGATCGATGGGTGCCAGTGCGCTTCACCTGAAACCGTTCTAACATGTCATCCATCCGATGACAATCCCTGACGTCGCCAAAGGAGTGACACCGATGAGAGAGCGGCCCGAAGCACCCGCGACCGGCGGCGGACCGCCGAGGGGCCCGGCGTCCTTCCTCGCCGCCGCCGCGGCGCTCGCCGCCATAGACGACGCCGTCCGCACCGCGCAGGACACCGAAGCCATGACCCCGCCTACCACCCAAACCGGCCCCGAGCAGGCACTGGCCGCCCTGCTGCTGCTGCGCGAGCTGCGTACCGAGCTCGCCGACTGGGAAGCCCCGCTGGTGGAGACCGCCCGCGCCGCCGGCGCCACCTGGGCCGACCTCGCCCGCCCCATGGGCGTCGCCAGCCGCCAGGCCGCCGAGAACCGCTACCTGCGCCTTGCGCCACCCGCCACCAGCAACACGGGCACCACCGGGGCCAAACGCGTCAAGGCCGTACGCGACCGCCGCGCCGCAGAGCGCGCCGTCACCGACTGGGCCCGCGCCCACGCCGCTGACCTGCGCCGGCTCGCCGCCCAGGTCGCCGCCCTGACCGACCTCGCCCCGGCAGCCCGCCCCGCCCTCGACCACCTCCACACCGCGCTCGGCGCCCCGGACGCCACCGAACTCCTGACACCCCTGGCCGCCGTCCGCCCCCACCTCGGCACCCGCCATCCCCAAATCGCCCACCGCCTCGACGACCTCGCCCAGCACACCGACCAACTGCGCCATGACAGCGACCACCGGCGCGCCTGACCCCCTGGCCGTCGCCGAAGAGCGCTGGCAGCGGATCGAGGACCAGCTCGTGGCCGTCGGGCACCGGATGCGGACCGACAGCGACGCCGCCATCGCCTCGATGGACGTCTGTCTTGCGCGCCTGGAAGCCATACGCGAAGCCCTCCGCACCTCCTTTGCGCAGGTCGAACAGGACATCGCGGCGCAGTTCGGCGCCGGCGCGGCGCATCACACCGCCGGGTACTGAGGGACCCGTCATGCTGGCGACAGCGCGGGGGGGAGGCCTCGTCAGGCCGAGGGGATCTTGCTCGCCCGGCAGCACCGCGGCCTCGCGGCGGAGAGCCCTCACACCCCCGCCCGGTCAGTCTGACCGGGCGGGGCAGCCGGAGACGGACTCGGGCACCATCCCCCGGCGACCGTGCGGGGCGCCCCGGGCGGACGCAGCTGGCGCGCTGGGCCTGCCATAACTCCGAGCGCCGGGGCTGCCGTTGCGCTGATCAGGTGGCGATCTGCTTCTTCTCGCCGCTGCTCTTGATCTCGATCTTGCGCGGCTTGGCGTGTTCGGCTATCGGGATGCGAATCGTCAGCACGCCGGCGTCGTAGTCGGCCTCGATCTTGTCGGCCGCGAGCGTCTCGCCGAGGAACACCTGGCGACTGAAGACGCCGTAGGGCCGTTCAGCGACGACCATCTCGCGGCCCTCGATCTCCGGTGCCGGCCGCTCGGCCTTGACCGTCAGGACATTCTGCTCGACGTTCAGGTCGATACTCTCAGACCCGATGCCGGGCAGGTCGAGGCGGATCAGGAAGGATCCGTCGCTCTCATAGGCGTCCATCGGCATCGCGGTCGGCCGGGTCGCGGTGCCCAGCACCTGCTGGGTGAGCCGGTCGAGCTCGCGGAACGGATCGGTTCGTATCAACATCACGGGTCACTCTCCTTGTGGGGCGGTGACAGCGATGAGGCTCTCGCGGGAGTCCACCCACAGTCGATATACCCGCATTTCGGGCATCTTGACAAGCGTTGGCCAAGGTTCTATCCAGGTCGATGAGGAGGTTTGCCGGGGTCGCCCGGGAGGTGGTCCGCCATGACGGGATCGCGAGAGCGACGCGATCACTACGCGGTGCTGGGAGTGGAACCCACGGCGTCCGCGCGGCAGGTCACCTCGGCCTATCGCGCCCTGGTCCGGCTGCTGCACCCCGACACCCGCCCCGTCGAACCGGGATCGGCGGAGCGACTCGGCGCGGTGGTCGCCGCCTACGAGGTCCTGCACGATCCCGAGCTGCGAGCCGCCTACGACGCCGAACGCGAGACCGCCCGGCCCCACCCGGGGACCGCCCGCGCCTCGGCCCCTCCCCCGACCGCGGGCCGACGGGTGCCCATGCGAATCGTCCGGGAAACCGGAGGGGCAGGGCCTGCGCGCGCCGCGCCAACTCGCCTCGTCGGAATGATCCCGCGAGGAGCCGAACCGCTCGTTCGAGTGGGCCCGGTGCGGATCGCACCGCCAGATGCGTCGGCGTGGGCGCGGGATGAATCCGGCGACCTCTGGGAGTGGATAGTGCACCGGCTGTGGGAGGTGGAGCCATGGCTGTGAACGGCAACGACTTCCGCACCGCCGCCTCCCGGTGGGACGGCCAGGTCACCGTCGCGATCACGGGCGAGATCGACCTCGCCACCGCCGCCGAGTTGGAGAGCCGCGTCAAGGAGTGCCTGGCGAACCGGCCCAGCCGCGTCGACCTCGACTTCGCGCAGGTGAGATTCTGCGACTGCTCGGGCGCGCACACCCTGGAACGGCTCCATCACCAGGCGCAGGAGGAAGGCGTCGTCCTGAAGGTCACGGATGTGTGGGCCCCGATCGTCGCCCGGCTGTTCGGCCTTTTCGGTCTCGCCGACCTGGTTGACGGCTGACACCGGGCCGCGTACCGCGGCGCTGCCACCATCGCGCGCGCTCCAAGGCACCGATGGCGCGAGTGCGAGCCGCCGCTTCAGGACCATCCTCCCGGCCGCCGGTCAGACTCCCGGAACCGGCCCGGTGTAGACCAGCTCCGCGGCAGTGTGCTGCGCCTGGCGCAGATGGGTGCCAGCGCGTTCGATCGCCGCGATCGCGCATCCCAGCTCGAAGGCGACGTCGGCCTGCTTCCGCACCGGAGTCGGCGGATCCTCCAGGACCGCGAGATGCTCCGGGTCGATCGCGTTCAGGCCCGCCGCGAGCTGATGCAGTGTGCGGGGAAGCTGCTCCAGCAGGCCCGCCAGCGCACCGATCGTGTGATGGACGTCCGTCGGATACGGATAGGCACCGGTCCGCACGGTGCGTTCGTTGAGACGGCGGATCTTTTCGGCGGCAGCCACCGCGATCTCACGCGGCATTCGCTCCGTCAGCATTCCCGACCTCCTTGGCCCGTGCCCCGTGCGGTGCAGGCCGGTGTCTCAGGCGTGGGCCGGAACGCCCGTCCATCGGCCACCGGGCCTGGCCAGCGGCTTCTCGGGCTCCGGCATCGCCTCGGGGACATCCTCATCCCGCCCGTCCGCCGCGACAGCGGCCCGGCTCACCGCCATGCGCAGGTCGGCCGCCGTTCGCGGCGCCTCGGTCGAGTGGACCGCGATGCGCGCGTACACAGAAGGCCGGCGCAGGTCGATGCTCACCACGACGTCCGTGAGCGGGCGCAGGGCTACGAAGTCCCGGCCGCCAGGATGGCGCCACACTCCCAGGCACAGCCGGCCGGGGACCAGCACGCCGCGTTCGCGGGCACCGCGCAGAACCCGCCACGGTTCCCTGGTGATCGTGACCTTCTCCACCGCTGTCAGCGACACCCGGACCGGTCCCGACCATGCCGCGAGCCGCTCCCACCAGCGCAGCCGCACCACCAGATCCGCGCCTTCGATCGTCAACCTGGCCACCGCCTCACACCCCCTCACCCGCGACAGCCTGCGACTCCCCTTTCCGTACGGACGAGGCCGTCTCCATCGCCCTGGGCTCAGCGGCACCGGAACCGGGCGGGCCGATCTGCTCCGGCTGAAGGTGGGCCCGCGCTGCGAGCAGCGGCGCGCCGTGCCGCTCCGGCCGGTGACCCGCCGCATCCATGATCGGCTGGCGGGGCGTGTCGAGCGCGCCCGGCGGCGTGGGGATCAGACGGCGGGCCGCACAGCGCCCCACCCAGCGGCGCCCGCACTCGGGACACGGCGGCGCACCCGCGGGAGTGTAGGGCGAGTCCACGGCGATACCGTCCCGGGAGAAGTACTCCCAGTCGCGTCCCTCACTGTCACGGTAGTGCTGGACGTCGTAGTCGATGCTCCACTGGTGCCAGCAGTGGCCGCAGGTGAACTCCGCACGTTCCAGAGCCAGTTCTATGATCAATGTCGACACCTCCTCGGCCAACGCACTTCACCCGCTTCAGCTCCCAGACCCGACGTACGGCCTCCGCCTGTCGGCATCCGGAAACACTCCCACCAGTCCGTATACATCTGATTAGCCCATCAAGCAACCCGAGCTTCAGGTTCTCTCAGAACCGATCTGGAGGTTTTCGTCTGGACCGGGGCAGGGCGTGGCCGTCAGTACAGGTGACGGGGCCGGAAGACGTACGGCGTCCAGCGGCTCACATTGCTCAGAGGCGGCGCCCGGGGACCGGGGGCGCCGGGTAACGTGACCGGCGTCGGCCGTGCCGGGTTCTGCGGCGCGGAGGAAAGGGGCGGGGAACCCGCTCGGTTGGAGAACTGCGATGTCGCGTCGTTTCGACTGCTCGGATTTCTCCGAGCGTGCCATGGGTTTGCGCGAGGCCGTCTCGGCGGTGCGTCGGGGTGGGCTTGTGGTGCTGCCCACCGACACCGTCTACGGTGTCGGTGCCGATGCCTTCAGCCCCCAGGCAGTGGCGCGGCTGCTCGAAGCCAAGGGCCGGGGCCGGCACATGCCCTCCCCGGTGCTGGTCGGCTCCCCGCGCGATCTGGATCTCCTGGTCGACGACCTGCCGCAGCGCGCGCGGGAGCTCATGGACGCGTTCTGGCCGGGCGGGCTGACCGTGGTCGCCCGCCACAAGCCGTCGCTGGAGTGGGACCTCGGCGAGACGCACGGCACGGTGGCGGTGAGGATGCCCGCGCACCCGGTCGCCATCGACCTGCTGGTGGAGACGGGGCCGCTGGCCGTCTCCAGCGCCAACCTGACCGGCGAGCCGTCCCCGCAGGACTGCGACGCCGCACAGGGCATGCTCGGCACGGCGGTGGCCGTCTACCTGGACGCGGGCCCGACGCCTGCGGCCGTGCCGTCCTCGATCGTGGACATCACCGGCACGGCTCCCGTACTCCTGCGCGCGGGCGCGATCAGCGCCGAACAGCTGCGCAAGGTCGTCCCGGACCTGGAGGAACGCTGAACAGCCGGCTCACGCCGCCGAGCCGAGGGGCAGGTCGAGGCCCCGGGCGGTGACCAGGTGGGCGGTGCCGTCGGCGAGCCGGTAGGACAACCCGACCACGGCGACCCGGCCGGCCTCGACCGCGTCGGCGAGCGCGCGGGAGCGCTCCAGCAGCAGGTCAACGGTGTGCCGTATGTGCTCGGCGATGAAGTCCGCGTCCTCGGTGTGCCCGGCCGCGCGGGCGGCCAGCACGCTGGGGGTCACCTTCTCGACCACGTCCCGCACATACCCACCGGCGGTGGTCCCGTCGGCGACAGCGGCGCGGGTGGCCGCGACCGCGCCGCACGCGTCGTGGCCGAGCACCACGACCAGCGGGGAGCCGAGCATGCTCACCCCGTACTCGATGCTGCCGAGCACCTCCGGCCCCATCACATGCCCGGCGGTGCGAACCACGAACAGGTCACCCAGCCCCCGGTCGAAGATGATCTCGGCGGCCAGCCGCGAGTCGGAACACCCGAACAGCACCGCGAACGGGCTCTGGGCCGGTGCGATCTCGGTGCGGCGGGCGGCGTCCTGGTTCGGGTGCTCCGGCGAACCCGCGACGAACCGCCGGTTGCCGGCCAGCAGCATCTCGAAGGCTTCCCGGGGCGTGGCAATAGGGACTTCGGTCATGGCCGCAGACTACGACTCGGCCTTGTTGGTCCGCGCGGGCACCCCTTCCCCGCCGCGCCCGGCGGCTGCGCCCGCCATGGCCCCGGTGAACGCACCGAGCAGGCCACAGTCACGTCCGTCCCAGCCGTCTCCCGGCCGCTCAGCGGTCGGGACCTGGGCGTTTCACCGCTCGCAGGCGCCTGGTGATCGCCTCGGCGCGGCGAATCGAGCTCGTCCGTGAGCTCACGGCCGGCAGCCCGGGCTTCGGCGAAGTCGTCGGCCTGGTCCCGAAGCCTGGGCTCCGGTTCGAACAGAGCAGCTTCGTCCTGGGCCGCTGCCCGGGGCAGCAGGGGCGCCGCCGCCCGCGCGAGATCGGCGCAGGACGGTAGGTGCCCGGCCCGGCTCGTCGTGTTCAACTGGCCGTGGCCCACCGGGTGGCCCGCTCGCGCAGAGGAGAAACGACGGCGGCGTAGCAGTGTCCGGGTAGGTCGGCGACCCAGTCGAAGGTGTCGAGGGTGATGCCGTGCTGGGCCGCGGCGTGGAGCATGTCGGCCAGCAGAGCGGTCGCGGTGACCTTGTCCTGCTCGGTGCCGTGGTCCGGACGGCGCTCGGCGGCGGCGTTGACGCGGTCGGCCAGGGTGCGGTTCTTGCGGTCGGTGTACTCGTACACGCGCGGATGTCCTCGGTCGGTCGGGTAGCTGTCGGTGGTGGCCGGCTTCCGTTTCCGGCTGCCGAAACGGGTGAGGGAAGCGGTGCTGCGGGCCGCACTCCTGCCGAGGGTGATGCAGCCCGGCCCCGGGCCGGTGCGCGCCCGCCCGCTGGCGGGCGGTCCTGGCCAAGCGGCGCGGGAGTGCGGCCGGCCGGGCACTGTTAGCCGCGGCCGGCCGCACCCGCAGGGGGTTACAGGGTGTGGGTGAGGCGGTTGGTCAGGAGACGGGTGAAGCGGGCCGGGTCGGGCAGGTCGCCGCCTTCGGCGAGCAGGGCGCTGCCGTGGACGAGTTCGGCGATGTCGGCGAGCGCCGGGTCGTCGGCTCCTGCCTGGTGGGCCTGGTGCAGGGCGGTGATGAGGGGGTGGGTGGGGTTGAGTTCGAGGATCCGCTTCACGGTGGGGAGGTCTTGGCCCATGGCCCGGTACATCTTCTCCAGGGTGGGGGTCAGGTCGTGGGCGTCGCCGACCAGGCAGGCGGCGGAGGTGGTGAGCCGGGTGGAGAGGCGGACCTGCTTGACGTGCTCGGCCAGGGCGGTCTGCAGCCACGCGAGGAGGGCGGCGAAGTCCTGTTCGCGCTGGGCCTTGTCCGCCTTCGCCTCGTCACTGCCGTCGCTGTCGGCGTCGTTGTCGAGGTCGACCTGGCCCTTGGCGATGGACTGGAAGCGGTGGCCGTCGAAGGCGGGGATCTGGTCGGTCCAGACCTCGTCGACGGGGTCGGTGAGGATCAGGACCTCGTATCCCTTGGCGGTGAAGGCCTCCATGTGCGGGGAGTTCTCCACCATCTGGCGACTCTCGCCGGTCAGGTAGTAGATGGTGTCCTGGCCGTCCTTCATCCGCGCGACGTACTCGCGCAACGTGGTCGCCTTATCCGGGGCATTGGTGGACTGGGCGGAGACCAGCTCCAGCAGGGTGTCGGTGCTGTCGCGGTCCTCGATCAGGCCTTCCTTGATCACCCGGCCGAACTGCTCCCACAGCTTGGTGTAGGCGTCGGTGTTCGCGGCCTGCATGTCCTTGAGGGCGCTGAGGACCTTCTTGACGAGGCGTCGGCGAACCGCGGTGATCTGGCGGTCGTGCTGCAGGATCTCGCGGGAGACGTTCAGCGACAGGTCGTGGGCGTCGACGACGCCCTTGACGAAACGCAGGTAGTTCGGCATCAGCGCGTCGCAGTCGTCCATGATGAACACGCGCTTGACGTACAGCTGCACGCCCCGCTTGGTGTCGCGGGAGAACAGGTCGAACGGGGCGTGGGCGGGGATGAACAGCAGCGCCTCGTACTCGAAGGTGCCCTCGGCGCGCATGTGGATGGTCTCGGCCGGGGCCTGCCAGTCGTGGCTGATCTGCTGGTAGAACTCGTGGTACTCGGCCTCGGTCACCTCACTGCGGGGACGGGCCCACAGCGCCTTCATCGAGTTCAGCGTCTCCGGCACGACGGCGGCCTTCTCGTCCGTGGCGGATTCGGCGTCCGCCTCGACGGGCTCGGCGGCCATGCGAATGGGCCAGCGGATGAAGTCCGAGTACCGCTTGACGATCTGGCGGATCTTCCACGCCGCGAGGTAGTCACCGAGCCCGTCCTCGCCGTCCGCCGGCTTGAGGTGCAGCGTGACCGAGGTGCCCACCGGCAGGTCGTCGGCCTGCGCGATGGTGTAGGTGCCCTCACCGTCGGACTCCCACACGGTGCCCTGCTCGGTGCCGGCGCGGCGGGTCTGCAGAGTGACCTTGTCGGCGACCATGAACGCGGAGTAGAAGCCGACGCCGAACTGGCCGATCAGGCTCTGCGCCGCGTCTGCGTCCTTGGCCTCCTTGATCTTGGCCAGCAGGCTGGCGGTGCCGGACTTGGCGATGGTGCCGATCAGGTCGACGACGTCCTCGCGGGTCATGCCGATGCCGTTGTCCCGCACCGTCAGGGTGCGGGCGTCGCGGTCGATGTCCAGCGTGATGTGCAGGTCGGAGGCGTCGACTGCGAGGTCGGTGTCGGTGAGGGATTCCAGGCGGAGCTTGTCGAGGGCGTCGGAGGCGTTGGAGATCAGCTCGCGCAGGAAGATGTCCTTGTTCGAGTAGATCGAGTGGATCACCAGCTGCAGCAGCTGGCGGGTCTCCGCCTGGAACTCCAGTGTCTCGGTCGGGCTGGCCACGGGAGGCGTCTCCTTCATGTATGCGTAGTGGAAAGGGTTCGGGTCGGGTCGACTTGCCGAGGCCGGCCGGGTGTGGCCCCGGGGGTGTTCAGGTGTGGCTGAGGGGCTGGTAGGGCTGCTCAGGACGCGTGTGATCAGCAGCTGCTGCAGGTCGGCTGGAGTCATGGGCGACGACTGGGGTCAGGGACGACGCGGCGCCGTCACGGGGGTGGTCTTCACGTCGAGGGCCTCAGGGCCTCTCAACTCGCGCTTTGCGGGCCGGGGCAGGCTTTGCGACGGTGAACAGGTCCGCTGACGTGCGGGCCACAGCCCGGCAGGGCCGCGGCCGGGGTGCTCACGGGCCGGCCGCGGGTGTGCGGCGCTGCCGGTCGCTGTCGGCACGAAGCTGTTCGGTTCGGACGGTGAGCTCATCCAGGCGGTCGGCGATCGTCGGGTGGTCCGCCTCCAGGAGGGGCCGGGTCTCGGCGAGCGGGGCGAGCAGGCGGGCGGGGTCGTTGTGGCCGAGCGCGTCCAGCAGGCGTTCTATGGCAGGGGCCGCCGAGGTGGTGAGGTCATCCAGGGCGCCGATCTGTCCGGCGAGGCGGCGCAGGTCCGCGGCGTTGTCGCGGGCCCAGGTCGTCACCGCGCGGTCGGCGGCACGCTGGTCGCGGGTGGCCTGGACACGCTGCTCGCCGGTGCTGCCCGCCTCGGTGCCAGCATCGGCGTTCGGGCGCATGCGCAGGTAGCGGCGCTCGGCGGCCTGGCGGCTCTGGACGCCCATCGGTTCGGCGAGGTCGGCCCAGGTGGCGCCGGCGCCGCGGGCTGTCTCGATCAGACCGGTCTCCCAGCCCGCGAGTTCCTCGCGAAGGTGGCGCAGCATCAAGAGCGCGGACAGGGCATAGTGCGGGTCGCTCTGGCCCGCGTCGTCGGGGGGTGCGTGGCGGGCGGTGCGGGCGGCGGCGTCCATCATGCCCAGCGCGGCGGCGGCGGCCAGGAACGAGGCCGGCCCCACCCCGGCCGCGCCGGTGTCCTGCGTATCCATGACGTCACTCTTTCGCTGACTGAGTTTTTGTCATCGTCTGGACGACATGCTACAACGGTTCGTGTCGCGCCGCACCGGTGCGAACAAGACCTTCTGGACCGGAGGTGTCCGACGATGTCCATGCCCACTGCGGTGACCCACCAGGCGCCCCCCGGGTCCTGGTCGCGACCGACCCCGATTCCGATGGACGCCTGGCGCGAGGACGAGCGTTTCGTGATCGCACTCGACCTGCCCGGCGTTGCACTGGAGGCGATCGACGTCGACGTGCTGGGCCGGATGGTGACCGTGAAGGCCGAACGCCGTCCCGCCCCGCGCGGCGAGGGCGCGCGCACCCAGCTCGCCGAGCGGACCCACGGGGTGTTCGAGCGCCGGATCCAGCTGGCCGGCAGCCTCGACCCGGGCCGTATCGCGGCCCACCTGCAGGACGGCGTCCTGACCCTCACCGCCCCCGTCGCCTCGGCTTCCCGGCCCCGCAAGATCACCGTCCAGCCCAGTGAGGCCGGCCAGTCGCCCGAGGAGAGCGGCCAGGCCGTTGTCGCGGCGGCGTGAACCCGCGCGAGGCCGGCGCCCCGCCGCTCAGAGCTACTGATACGGCGCGGCGCGTGGCGCTGGCGGGCAGTTGCGGGCAGGCCGGGGTGGTGCCGGACCTGCCGCAGGTGACGTTCGCCGGCTGCCGGGCTCTCGGTGCGCCGATCGCCGCCCGCACCCGCTCCGCGGGACCGGCCGCCCGTCCGCGCTGCGCGGCACTCCGACGCAGGCGGCCCGGCCACTGAAGGCCACTGACACCGGGGCCCTGTCCCCAGGACGCCTGACCATCCGCTCTGTCATCCATCCGGCGACATGTGCGACTTGTCGCTGAGAAGGTGACAAGCAATGAGGGATGTGTGAGCGCGTCGAAGTCGCCCGTTGATTAGACGAGGAGGTACTCGACGATGTTGATGCGCACTGACCCGTTCCGCGAGCTGGACCGACTCACCCAGCAGTTGTTCGGCACGACCGGCACCTGGTCGCGCCCGTCCGCGATGCCGATGGACGCCTGGCGCGACGGCGACACGTTCTACGTCCAGTTCGACCTTCCCGGCATCAGCCCGGACGCGATCGACCTGGACGTCGAGAAGAACGTGCTCACCGTCAAGGCCGAGCGCCGCCCCACGCAGCGCGGCGACAACGCCGAGGTCCAGCTCTCCGAACGCCCACTCGGGGTCTTCTCCCGGCAACTGTTCCTCGGCGACGCCCTCGACGCCGAGCACATCACCGCAGCCTACGAGGCAGGCGTACTCACCCTCACCATCCCGGTCGCCGAGACCGCCAAGCCCCGCAAGATCCAGATCAGCGGCGGCAGCGACCGCAAGGAACTCCAGGCCTAACCACCCGTCGGGCCTGGTGCCCCAAAGGAAACGGTGCCGCGCGGACGGAACGGTCCACCCTTCGGCCGCCCGCGTGACACCCCGACCCGAGACCCTGCGCCGAACGGCGCAGGCCACGAATCTCCAGGCCCGACCTTGGCCCTCGGGCCTGGAACCCAAGGAAAACGAAGGGGTCGGGTGCCGTGCGGAACCACGGGCTTCTTCCCGGGGCCCCGCGCGGCACCCCCAGTCAGCCGCGAGGTGCGCGCCATGACCGCGCAGACCACCGAAGCCGTGGACGAGGCGTTCTGGGACCTGATCTGTAACGACCCGGACCTCCTGGACGCCGCCTTCCACTCTCTCACCGACCTGCCGGCCGAGCCGACCGGCCCCGGCGACCGGCCGCCCACCGACGGACCGGCCGACGCGAACCACCGCCCCCGGCCTCGAACGTCGGACGCACAGGCCCCGCCCGCATCCCTTGACCACAGTCCGCGAAAGGTCACTGGGCGGGTCCGCTCCCCGCCGCGCCTCGGGCACCGGCGGCAGGGGATCCCACGGGTTGGAGGTGGACCGGAGTGAGCACCCCCCGAGATGACCCCTACCGGGTGCTCGGGCTTCCCCGCGGCGCGACCCGGGACCGGATCGCAAGCGCCTACCGCGCCCTGGCCCGGGCGCTGCACCCGGACACCAACCCCGACCCAGCCGCCGCCGAGCAACTCGCCCGCGTCATCGACGCCCACCACCGCCTGACCGACGCCCCGGACCGCCATGGCCGACCGGTCCGCACGCCGGCCCCGCGGACACCAGCCGTTCGGCCGCCGGTCACCTATCCGGAGCAGCCGCACGGGGCGACGGTTGTCGCGGGCCCTGTCCGCATCAGCCCCCCTGCCCCGATGGCCTCGCAGGCCCGGCCATCCGCCCGGCTCCCGGCCGCTTGACAGCTGGGAGCCGGGCTGGCTTCGTTTCAGCCGGTCGCGGTCCGGGGCGACGCCACCGCTCGGACGCGCCGGATGATCGGTCAGCGTGCCGGTTGAGCTGACCCATGAGCCCGCAGTTGGCCGCCCTGGCGGCGTCGAGGTCGTCAGCTGGTCCTGGAACTTGAGCTCCAAGACGACGACTTGCTGTTCCAGGGCGGTGATCCGGGCCTTGAGCTATTCGGTGTCGTCCGCCCCGTCGATGCCCACCTCGCGCCAGACCTGCTCGCCAAGCGCTTCGCTGAGCCACTGCTCGAGGCGACGGACCTGGGCGGCGGGGCACGCCGCGCGGGCGTCGCCGGTCGCGAGGTCGGCCTTGAGGAAAGCGCGGCTGACGGCCGGACCGTGGCCGCCGGGGTGGTGGCCAGCTCAGCGCCTTGTGGATCTGGGTGAGGAGGTCGCGGTAGCGGCAGAGGAAGGCGCGGTCGCCGCCCGCGCGGCGGACGATGGCGGTGACGCCGATCTCGGTGCCGTCCTTCGCGGCGTCGGCGAGGGCGGCCAGAACGCGCCAGCGGCGTCGGCCGGCCCGCGCACGGCCTGAGCGCCCGGCCCTGGGTACACCAGTCCGTTCCCCGCCGGGCGGTCGATGCCCGTGATTGCCCCTGGTCCGGACTTCAGCCAGACGATGAACAGCCCGAGGCCAACGCCGGGGAGCAGGTGCCGATGGTCGACGGCTCTCCGATCCCCGGCCCTTCTCGCCGGGGATGACCCGTAGCCATGCGAAGGTCCGGTCCCTCCCCCACCCTGGAACGGAGAGGGGGAGGCGACGGAGGGAGTAATGGGATGCAGATCGTCGTGGACCTCACACGCTGCCAGGGCTACGCGCAGTGCGTGTTCCTCGCGCCGGAGGTGTTCCAGTTGCACGGGGAGGAGGGGCTGCTGTACGCCCCGGCCGTTCCCGACGACCAGCTGGAGCGCGTGCGCCAGGCTGCGGCGGCGTGCCCGGTCCAGGCCATCGTCCTCGGCAAGGAGGTGAGCCCCGATGGCCGCTGACCTTCGAGAAGGCCGGATCGTCATCGTCGGCGCGTCGCTGGCCGGGTTGCGGGCCGCCGAGGCGCTGCGCGAGGAGGGCTTCACCGGCTCACTGACCGTGGTCGGGGACGAGCCCCATCCGCCCTACGACCGGCCGCCGCTGTCCAAGCAGGTCCTACTCGGCCAGGTCCCGGCGGACTCCACCGCTCTGCCGATGCGCCGTGACCCGGACGCCGACTGGCGGCTCGGGGTCCGCGCCACCGGCCTGGACCCTCTCGGGAAGCGGGTGGTGCTGGCCGACGGCGAATCGCTGCCGTTCGACCGGTTGCTGATCGCCACCGGCACCCGGGCCAGGCCCTGGCCCAAGGCGGAGGAGGCCGTCCTGGACGGAGTGTTCACCCTGCGTACCCGCGAGGACGCCGCCGGGCTGGCCGAGCACCTGGCCGCGGGGCCGCGGCGGGTGCTGGTGATCGGCGGGGGCTTCACCGGCTCGGAGATCGCCTCGGCCTGCCGGGAACGCGGTCTCGACGTCACGGTCACCGAACGCGGCCCCGCCCCCCTGGTGGGCGCGCTCGGCGGTACCCTGTCGAAGCTCGCGGCCGCCATGCAGCGCAACAACGGGGTGGACCTGCGCTGCGGGGTGACCGTCACCGCCCTGCGCGGCGACGGGAACGGCCGGTTCACCGGTGCGGACCTGTCTGACGGCAGCCGTGTGGAGGCGGACGTGTGCGTCGCGGCCCTGGGGGCGGTCCGCAACGTCGAATGGCTGGCGGACTCCGGACTGGCGGCAGGCCCGCGCGGGATCGCCTGCGACGCCGGGTGCCGGGCCTTCGACATGTACGGCATCGTCACCGACGACGTCTTCGTGGCCGGTGACGTCTCCCGCTTCCCCCACCCGCTGTTCGGCTACCAGATGCTTTCTCTGGAGCACTGGGGCAACGCGGTCGCGCAGGCCGAGGTGGCCGCCCACAACATGGTCAATCCCGGCCCTCTGCGCCGCCCGCACCTTGCCCTTCCGACGTTCTGGTCGACCCAGTTCGGGCTCAACATCAAGTCCGTGGGCGTGCCCACCTTCTCCGACCACGTGGTCATCGCCCAGGGCACGCTGGAGGAGCGTCGCCTGGCGATGGTCTACGGCTACCAGGGCCGGGTCACGGCCGCGGTCACCGTCGACATGGCCAAGTCACTCGACTACTACACCCGTCTGATCGAGACCGCCGCCCCCTTCCCGCCCGCGCCCGGCGCGTCCGACCGCCCGCTCGCGGCCGAGATCCCGCTCCCCTCGGACGTGCCGGATCCGAAGGGGCTCTCCCACGGCCCCACCGTCGCGCTCACCGGCCACCTGCCCGACCGCCGACTGACCGTGGTCCAGCCCACCTGACCCACACCCCGCCCAACCACGAGGAGCCCCACCCCATGGCCGCCGCCGACACCCTCCTGGAACGGATCACCGACTACGCCAACCGCCCCAACCCCTACCCGCTCTACACGGAACTGCGCGAAGCCGGTCCCGTCGTGCGGCAGGCCGACGGCAGCTACCTGATCGGCACCTACCACGAGATCACCGCGCTCCTCCATGACCCACGCATCAGCACCGATCCCCGCAACCTCGCCACCCCGCCCGAGGGGGCGCCGAAGCCGCCGTTCCTACGACTCGACGACCCCGAGCACCACAGACTGCGCAGCCTGGCCATGCGGCCGTTCGGCCCGCCGCACAGCCCCGGCCGCATCGACGCCATGCGCGGCCAGATCACCGAAGTCACCGAGGAACTGCTCCAGAACCTCCAGGACCGCACCCCGATCGACATCGTCGACGACTTCGCCTACCCGCTGCCCGTCACCGTCATCTGCCGACTGCTCGGCGTCCCCCAGGAGGACGAACCACGGTTCCGGCAATGGTCCGACGCGATCGTCGCCTCCGCCGACGTCAGACCCGACAAGGAGTCCTCCGCCGAGCGGGACCAAGCCGGCGAGCAGGCACGGATCGAGATGGGCCAGTACCTGGTGAACCTCGCCGAACAACGCCGCGACCATCCCACCGGCGACATGCTCTCCGCCTACATCAACGAACCCGACCCGGCCATGCGCCTCACCCACGAGGAACTCGCGGAAACCGCCGTACTGCTCCTCATCGCCGGACACGAAACCACCGTCAACCTCATCACCAACGGAGCCCTCACCCTGCTACGCCACCCCGACCAACTGGACCGGCTACGCCGCGAACCCGACCTGCTACCGGCCGCGGTGGAGGAACTGCTGCGCTACGAGCCCCCGGTCCACATGCGGCAACGCATCCCCCTCGCCGACGTGGACATCGCCGGCACCACCCTCCCCAAGGGCACCTCCGTCGTACTCGCACTGGCCTCCGGCAACCGCGACCCCAAGCGTTTCCACGATCCCGACCGGTTCGACCCCACCCGCCCGGACAACCAGCACCTCGGCTTCGGCAGCGGCATCCACCTGTGCTACGGCGCCCCACTCGCCCGCATCGAAGCCCAGACCGCACTCGGCGCACTGATCCCCCGCCTCACCAGCGCAACCCTCCTCCAGGACCCACCCCCCTACCGGCACGCCGCCATGCTCCGCGGCCCCCGCCACCTCCCCATCCGACTCTGACCGCGACGTTGCCTGCGACCTGCGCCTGCGCCTGCGCCTGCGCAAAGTCTCCCCAACACTGCGGGCGCCGGAGAAATTCGGGCAGAATATTTGACCTGCCACCTTTTGGACGCGAACATGCCAGGCGGGAGGCGTCTCGCCCAGGGCGGCGGCCAAGGACCTCAGGCCCAAGCGTGTCGTGGGCACGGTGCCGCACGGCCGCTGTTCGAACCGGGAGTCCACCGGGTCGTAGCTGTTGAACCATGCCCGCAGCTTCCGCCTGGCCTACACCAGCGCGGCCACGGCCTCATGGCTGACCGCGAGGCGGCTGTGTCGGCGTCGTAGCTGGAGGAGATCGAGCGTCGGCAGCAACCCGGCAGCTTCAGCGCCGACCACATCCGGCGACCGGCAAGCAGGCCGCCTCAACCGGCCGCGATCACCCGTCGGGTGATGTTGCGGGCCATCGCGCCGAAGACGATCGCGTGGAACGGAGCCACGGCCCACCAGTAGGCGTGCCCGGCCAGCCCGCGGGGGTGGAACACGGCGCGCTGGCGGTAGAGCGTTCCGCCGGCGCCGTCGGGGGCCACGGAGAGCTCCAGCCAGGCCAGTCCGGGCAGCCGCATCTCCGCGCGCAGCCGCAGCAGCCGTGGCCGGTCGATGGCCTCCACCCGCCAGAAGTCCAGCGAGTCGCCCACCCGCAGGCGAGCCGGATCACGCCGCCCGCGCCGCAGGCCGACTCCCCCGGCCAGCCGGTCCAGCAGGCCGCGCAGCGCCCACGCGAGCGGGAAGGAGTACCAGCCGTTGTCCCCGCCGATGCCCTCCACCACTCGCCAGACGGTCTGCGGGTCCGCGGCCACGCGGTGCTCCCGCACGTCCTGGTAGAGGCTGCCGCCGGCCCACTGCGGGTCGGTGGGCAGCGGGTCGCTGGGCGCGCCGGGCAGGCTCGCGCAGGACCAGCGGGTGGCGACCTCGGCGTCCCGGATCCGCCGCAGCGCGAGCCGGACGGCTTCGTCGAAGCCGATCAGTCCCTGGGGCGGGTCGGGGACGTACCGGGCGATGTCGTGCCCGCTGCAGACCACCTCGTGGCGCAGGGATGCGACCAGCGGCCGGGCGATCGCGTTCGGTACGGGGGTGACCAGGCCGACCCAGTGGCTGGAGAGCCGGGGTGTGAGGACCGGTACCGCGATGATGCGCCGTGGGCGCAGGCCGGTCAGGTAGGCGTAGCGCTGCATCATCTGGCGGTACGTCAGGATGTCCGGGCCGCCGACGTCGAAGGCACGGTTGACATCCGGTGGCAGCGTAGCGGCAGCGGTGAGGTAGTAGAGCACGTCTCGGATCGCGATCGGCTGGATTCTGGTGCCCACCCAGCGCGGCGTGACCATCACCGGCAGCCGCTCCGTCAGGTAGCGCAGCATCTCGAAGGAGGCCGACCCCGAGCCGAGGATGACGGCGGCGCGCAGTTCGGCGGTAGGGACCGTGCTCTCCCGAAGGATCCGGCCCACCTCGGCGCGGGAGCGCAGGTGGGGGGAGAGTTGGCCGGCCGGGACGCCCTCGGGGACCAGGCCGCCGAGGTAGACGATCCGCCGCACCCCGGCCGCTTCGGCGGCCTGGGCGAACGCCTGGGCGGCGGCGCGGTCGGTGGCCTCGAAGTCCGGCCCGGTGGTCAGCGAGTGGACCAGGTAGTAGGCGACGTCCACGCCCTCGAAGGCGGGCGGCAAGGTGTCCAGCCGGGTGATGTCCGCGGTGGCGGCCTCGACCTGGGCGCGCCAGGGGTGGTCGCGCAGCCGCTCGGGGTCGCGGACCAGGCAGCGGACGCGGTGCCCGGCGGCGAGAAGCTCCGGCACCAGCCTGCCTCCGATGTAACCGGTGGCGCCGGTGACCAGGCACCGCAGGCCGGTGGCGGCCGGATCGTTCATCGAGACCTCCAGATGGCAGCGGCAACCCCATGATCCTCCGCACGCCGGGATCCGCCCGTGATTCAGCGCCGACCGGCTTGGCGCTTTGCCCGCCGGGTGCCCGGTCGCCCGCCCGGCGGAACCGTCGGCCCGTCCAACCTGCGCCCGGCCCCGAATACCCGGTAGCCGGACCAGGAGCGAGCCGACCGCACGATCAGCAGAGGATCTCCATGACCGTGCCCGGCGCCGTCGATACAGCCCACACCCTCGCCCGGAGACACCGCCCGCAACGCATGACGGTCGTCGGCGCCGGACTCGAGAGTCACGTGACGCAGGGTCAGCACCGCGGCGGAAACTGCTCCCGTCGGGCGGCGGAGCGTTTCGGGCCGAGCGCGGTCTACCAATAGTGGCGCCGGCCGCCGACGGCGTGACCTACCGAGCCAAGCAGGAACAGGATGGCTCCGATGACGAGCAGAACGATCCCGACCGTCCACAAGATACCGATATGCAGGACGAATCCGACGATGAGCAGAATAATGCCGAGAGCAATCACGGTGTCCTCCTCCGGGGGGGACGGTCTACTGTTTTCCGTGCTCCGGGCCTGTAAACCCGGCATGGCCGCGCATCACCGAGCGGGCAGTGAGTCTGCCTCGCGTCCGGTGACCGCGTGGCCGATCGTGCGGTGCAGCGGTTCGACGCGGCACGCGTGGTCGCCGCTCTCGCAGGGGCGGCCGACGCGGTCGTGGAAAAGCCGGCGAAGGCTTCCAGATTCACAGGTGAGGTTGTCCATGGTGACCTCGTCGCGCGATGGCAAGGATCGCGGCCGACTGGGCAGCTTGGCCTGCCCTTCAACTCTTCGCCTGCGATCGATCCATGTCAACGGTCACGCGTATTTTATTTCGTGCTTTCGACTGCGTGAATAGGCGGTCGTATGCTGGTGCCATGGCCGAGGGCCCCTCGACGGCGCGGCAATGGACCTTCTTGACGAACCACGCCCGCGTGCTGGTACAGATCGCCCGCGACCCAGGAATGAGGGTGCGCGACATCGCGGACCGCTGCCTGCTGACCGAGCGCGCCGTCCAGCGGATCATCGTCGACCTCGAAGAGGCCGGCTACCTCACCCACGAACGCACCGGCCGCAGCAACCACTACCACGTCCAGGCCGCCAAGCAACTGCGCCACCCGGCCGACGCTGGCCCGAGTCTCGCCGAACTCCTGTCCGTCCTCCTGCGCTGACCAACCCGCGTCACCCGCCCCGGTCACCGCACGGTCGACGGACGCCGGCGCCCCTCGTCGTCAGAGGGCAGTGGTGAGGACGATGCAGCCGAACAGGAGGGCGTTGCCCAGGGGGAGTTGTGTGAGGAGGCGGTCGGTCAGTTGGTTGCCGGCGAGGTCGGCGTGGGCGGTCAGCACCGTGGAGGTGTCCCAGCGTGCGGCCAGGGTGGTGTCGAGGGTGGTGGCGACGGCTTGAACGAGAGCGGGGGCATCGAGGAACTGAGTGAGGGGAAATCTGCGATGCAACGATGGTTCGGGGGCGATCGGGCAGGGCCGCGGCCAGGTCGCAGCGTTCCTCGTCGACGAGTTGAGTGCCGAGTCGGGCGAGGACGGCTTCCAGCACGCGTTCGGCTTCCTGATCGGTGTGCTTGAACGAGCTGATCGAACTCAACCATCCGGCCGCTGAACACGAGCCCGGTGATCAAGTGACGGACGACAATGTCAAGGACGCCGCCTGCCAGGCCGTGCGAGGAGCCGCCGAACGTCTCGTCCAGGACGCCGACGCGCTGAACGTGGCCTCCGCGGAGGCGCGGCAGGCCGGTCTGGAGGTACGCACCGAGGATCTAAGCCGGGCCGTGGTCATCGCATGGCAGGCCGGCGTCGATTTGCCGGTCATCGCGGCTGAAGCCGGCCTGGATATCACAACCGTCGAACGCTGGATCGCCGTCCACGGCCTCGGGCGCGGCGGGACTCCTCTGGCGGACTGAACGCCAGCCGATTACGGGCGAATCCGTGAGTACCTTGCCGCGCGTCCCAGGTCAGGGCACAGCGGCGGCAGGCGAGTAGTTCCTCGGCGCTGCTGCCGATCTGCGCGCCAAGGACGTGCCTCGCCGACCGGGACGGCCTGCTCCTGGTGCCGCCGCCGCTCACCTACACCGTCCCTTGTCCGCCGGCGGCCTCCTGAATCCGGCGCCGGCCTGTGTCATCGAAGTTTGATCGCACTGGTCAGTGCCCTGCCGGGTGTGACCGGCAGGGCACAGCCGGCAAGCCTGCGGCTTGGCCTCGGGCCAGGTCGCGTCGAACCAGTCCATGAACGGCAGGACGCCGCCGACCAGCTTGACCCGGTCGTGAATGGCTCTCTGGTCGTGTCCAGGGAATGGTCCTCTGATCGTGTCAAGGGAGAAAGTCGCGTCCGGACGGGACCTCCTCGCCACATCCGCAGGCGCAGTCGGTGCGGTCGAACGGCGAATCAAAGTACTGCACTGGGTTCTGACTCCTCTTACCGGCGACCGGCGACTCCTTGTTTACGTACTTGTCGTACACCGGGTTGCCGGGCTTGAGGATCGTGCCGAATTCCGGTCAGGCTCCACCGAGGCGGATGGCTTTGACCAGCAGCAGGATGGCGGCGAGGACGAGGTAGCCGCGCAGGGCCAGCATGCCGAGCCGTAGTGCCGGTGACCACCGGACGGGCGTGAGTAGGGCGAGCGGGGGCATCCGCCAGGTGAGCTTCTCGGCCGTCGGCATGGCGGGTACCGGAGCCTGGGCCGCAGCGCCGGAGCGTCGGCGGGCGATCCGCAGCCCGGCGCCGGCCGCGATGAGCGCGACGACCAGGACGACGGCGAGCCAGCCGGTGAGGGCCTTGACGTCGATGTGCGGGAAGAGGGTGGCGGTCATCAGGGTGGCGGAGAGCAGGAGCAGGACGGCGATGATGAGGGAGGCGACGAGGTTGAGCCAGCGGGGGTTGACCCAGGGGCCGAGGACTTCAGGGTCGTTGCAGAGCAGGAGCAGGAAGACGCTGGCGGAGGGCAGGAGGAGTCCGGCGAGGGCCTGGACTGCTTCGGTGATGATCCCCAGCGGGGCGCCGGGGATGAGGACGATGGCGGCGGCGAGCAGCACCATCAGGCTGTAGGAGGCGTAGAACTTCTTCGCTTCGCCGAAGCCGCGGTGCAGGGAGTGCCGCAGGTTGAAGACGTCGCCGAAGGCGTAGCTGGTGGCGAGGGTGACGGCGGCGGCGCCGATGATGCTGGCGTCCATGAGGACGATGGCGAACATGACGCCGAGTGCGTGGCTGTGCTGTTCGAGGGCGTGGGCGACGCCGGCGGCGTCGGTGAAGTTGCCTGCGAAGCTTGTGCCGCGGGCGGCGTAGTCGGCGATCATGACGAGGGCGGTCGCTCCGACGACGACCACGATCGAGCCGATGACGGTGTCCGCGCGTTCGTAGCCGATGAAGCGCGGGGTGATGCGTTTGTCGATGACGTTGGACTGCTGGAAGAAGAGCTGCCAGGGGGCCACGGTGGTGCCGACGATGGCGATGATCAGCAGGACGGCGTCGCCCGTGATGCCGCCCTGGATTCCGGGGACGACGAAGTGGTGGGCGGCCTGGCCCCACTTGGGCCCGGAGAGCAGGGTGAGCGGGACGAGCAGCAGGCTGACGGCGATGAGGGCGAACATGGCGCGTTCCCAGCGGCGGAAGGAGCCGCTGGCGGTGACGGCGATCAGCAGGAGGGCGGAGAGCGGTACCACCCAGTACTTGGATGCGCCGAGGTATTCGGCGGCGAGCGAGATGCCGATGAACTCGGTGACGATGGTGAGGAAGTTGAGGATGAACAGGTCGCCGACGCTGAACCAGCCCCAGAACCTGCCGAAGCGTTCGTTGATCAGGCGGGCGTGGCCGACGCCGGTGACGGCGCCGAGGCGCACCACCATCTCCTGGTTGACGATCAGGACCGGGATGAGCAGCAGCAGGACCCAGAGCAGGGAGTAGCCGTAGTTCTGGCCGGCCTGGGCGTAGGTGGCGACTCCGCCGGCGTCGTTGTCGCCGACCATGACGATGATGCCGGGGCCGACGATGGCCAGCAGGGTGAGCAGGCGGGTCTTGAGGCTCGGGCGTTCTTCGGCGTGGTCCCGGGGGATCCGGCCGAACGCGCCTTCGATGTCGCCGAGGTGGGCTTCGTCCAGGACCGCGCTGGGCCGCGGAGCACCTGGCGTCCTGGGGACCGGCTTGGCGGGTGCGGGCTTGGCCGCTGCCGGCGCCGGTGCGGGAGGGGTGGGCTTTCCCGGTACGGCGGGGCGTGCGTCCTCGCGCTTCGGCGGAGGCTGGGTGGGGCCTTCTGCGGGAGCGGGTGTGGGGTGGTCGTCGCGGTCCGGGGGGTTCTGCGGGGCCGTCATCCGTGGAGGTCCGTGGCGTTCGTGGCCTCGCTCGGGGCGTCGTCGGTTCGGTGGGCGGGGTGCGGGGCGGGCTCGCGCCGGCGCCAGTCCTCGGGGATGACGGTTTCCAGGATGTCGTCGACGGTGATCACGCCGAGGATCTGGTCCTGGTGGTCGACGACGGGCACGGTGAGGAGGTTGTAGTCGGTCATCAGCAGGGCGACGTCCTCGACGTCGGTGTCCGGGAGCACCCGGATCGGCTCGGTGACCATGACCTGTTCCAGGCGGGCGTCCGGATCGGCTTGCAGCAGGGTGACCAGGGTCGCGGTTCCGATCAGCCGGGTTGCGTCCCGGACGACGTGGACGCTGGTGAGGGCCTCGGGCTGCAGGGTTCGGGCCGCTCGGACGAGGCCGAGCACCTCGGTGACGGTGGCGTCCGGTGGTGCGGTGAGGATGTCGAGGGCCATCAGGCCGCCGGCGCTGGAGGGGTTGAAGCCCATCAGGGTGAGGACCTTGGTGCGCTGGCCGGCCGGCAGGGCGTCGAGTACCGGCTGGCGGCGGTTCTGCGGGAGGTCGTTGATCGCGTCGGCGGCGTCGTCCGCGCGCATGCGGCTCAGCACCTCGGCGATCTCGCGGTCGCTCTTCTCCGCGAGCAGACGCGTCTGCGAGTCGGGCTCCAACTCCTCGAAGACGTCCGCCTCCAGCTCGGGATCGGCGTGGACGGTCTCCAGGATCTCGTGCGATTCGGTGCGGTTGGCGTCCTCCAGCAGGTCCGCCAGGTCGGCCGGCTTGAGCCGGGCCAGGCGCCCGAACGGACCGCGTACGCGCGCCGACTGGGCGTGGCCGATGAGCGGTTCGAAGGACTTCCAGTCCCGCCACTGCGGTTCGCTCTCGCCGAGGAGGAAGCCGAGCAGGCGGGGGCGGTGTGGGTGGGTGTCCAGGCGGTCGACCACCCAGCCGTCGGGGCGCTGGCGCAACTCCAGGTCGTGCGCCCGAACGAGCTCGGCGTCGGCGACGTCGATCACCCGGTGCCCGAGGACGTCGGCGCGCAGCAGGACTTCTCCCTCGCGCCGTTCGAAGGGGCGCAGGTCGACGACCTCGCTGGTGAGGTGGATCTGTTCGCCATCGAAGGCCGCGACCTGCTCGATGGGCAGGAAGACCTCGCGCTTGCCGACCTGGACGACCAGCCCGGCCACCAGGGGGTAGTCGCGCCCGCGAAGGCGGACGATCACATCGGACAGGCGGCCCACGGCCGCGCCAGCGCGCCCGACCAGTGGGCGGCGCAGCAGCTGGGAGAGAGACACGACGCGGTCCACGCTACGACGCTAGTCCCGGCCGCCGCCGTGGCTCGTGGGACGCACCGTGTCGCTGCCGGGACCCGCCTCGAATGGCTCAGTAGGTACTGGCTGGGTCAGGCACCATGCAGGTGGTTGTCAGGACCGCGGTGGCCGGTGCGGGTGGGCTTCTTCGGCCAGTTTCCGGGCCAGGTCGCCGGGCAGGTCGAAGTGCCGTTCGAGCCAGATGGCGTCGTGACCGTGGGTGGCGAATATCCACGCGGTGTAGAGGCGGTTCATGGAAGGCGGATCGGTCGCCGGCAGGAACGGCCGAAGCGCGTCCTCGGGGAAGTCCGCCACGGTCGGCGCGGTGAACCAGGCTTCCGCCGTATCGTGGGCGAGCTTCTGGGAGTGGCGGCGGGAGCGGGCCCGGCGCGCGAAGGCCACCGCCACCAGGATGCCGAGGACGGCAACCGCGGCTCCGCCCAAGGCCGCGCCGATGACGGGCCGGTCCCCGGCGGGTGACAGGCCGATCGCGGCCATGGCCACTGCGGCCACGAGGGCAGCAGCGAGTGCCGCCGTACCCTCGCCGGTCCGCAGGTGGGGTATCGCCCTCATCCGCATCACCTTTCCTTCCTTCATTGTGGCGCGGCTGCCGGGCCCGGGCCCAGGATCTCTGTGGGCGGGCAATCGGCGGGATGGCTCTGGCCACCCCGGCCGCTCAGCTTGCGTACATCTGGACGGTCTTGACGATCACCAGCACGACGGCGAGGAGCAGGTAGCCGCGCAGGGTGAGCAGGCCGGCTGTTCGCAGGGCCGAGAAGTGCGGCCTGGGCAGGGTGTCCAGGGCGGGTGTGCGCCAGAGCATCCGGTCGTGTTCGAGGGCTGCCTTGCGTTGCGTCCTGGTGAGCGGCGAGCCGTCCGGGTTCTGGACCTTCATCAGCCAGGCTTCGCTCGTGGCGCCGCCGAAGGCATCGCCCTTCGTGTGGCGTGCCATGAACGACTCGATGCGGGCTGTCTGCTCCGTGTACTGCGTGTGGAGCACGATGAGGACGCCGCCGACCAGGCCGACGAACGCGCCGGCCGCGAATCCGCAGGCCAGTTGGGTGGTCGTGAGGTCGGGGAAGAAGGTGGCGGCGGTGAGCGCCAGGGAGAGCAGGACGAGGACCCAGACGATGACGCCCGCGGTGACGTTCTGCTTCGTGGTGTTGACCCACGGCCCGAGCACCGGGCGGTCGTTGCACAGCAGCACCAGGAACACGGTGGCCGAGGGCAGCAGCACGCCGGCCAGGGCCTGGACACCCTGGGTGATCAGGCCCTGCACCTGGGCGTCCGAGGTCAGCGTGATCGTGGCGGCGATGCCGATCAGGACGGCGTAACCGATGTAGAAGAGCGGTGCCTCGCGGAGCTTCCAGTGCAGCGAGTGCCGCTTCTTGAACGTGTCCCCCAGGGTGTAGGCGGTGGCGAGGCTCACGGCGTTGGCGCCGATCAGCGAGGCGTCGAGCAGCACGACCGCGAACAGCGCGCCGACGGTGTGGCCACCGTGCGTCCCGAGGCCGTCGGCGACCGCTCCGGCGTCGGTGAACTGGCCGAACAGGTCCGTGTGTTGGAAGACGAATGCGGAGGTGGCCATCACGGCGATCGCGCCTGTCATCACGACCGCGATGCCGATCCGCAGGTCGGCTCGCGCGTAGTGGATCCAGCGCGGGGTGATCCGCTTGTCGACCACGCTGGACTGCTGGAAGAACAGCTGCCAGGGTGCGACGGTGGTCCCTACGATGGCGATGATCACCAGCAGCAGCGTCGAGTCGAGGCCGCCGGGGAGCTGCGGCGCGATTCCCGCCACGGTGTCGTCGAGCTTGGGGTGCGCGAGCAGCGCCATCGGGAGCACGATCACGTTCACGGCCATCAGCGCGAAGAGGAACCGCTCCCAGCGCCGGAAAGACCCGCCGGCCACCACGGCGAACAGCAGCACCGCCGCGAGCGGAACCGAGACGTACTGGGGAATGCCGAAGTAGTCCAGCGCCTGGGACACGCCGATGAACTCGGTCACCAGGGTGAGCGCGTTGACCAGGATCAGGTCGCCGACGCTGAACATCCCCCAGAACCGGCCGAAGCGCTGAAAGATCAGCCGGGCGTGGCCCACGCCGGTGACCGCGCCGAGGCGGACCACCATCTCCTGGTTCACGTAGAGCACCGGGACCAGCAGGGCCAGCGTCCACAGCAGCTTCATACCGTAGTTCTGGCCCGCCTGCGCGTACGTCGCCACGCCACCGGCGTCGTTGTCCCCGACCATGACGATCAGGCCCGGGCCCATGATGACCAGCAGAGCCCTGAGCCGTTCCGCCAGCGATCCGCGTCGGCCGGGGTCGTCCTGCTCGATGGTGCCGAGCGCGCCGACGATGTCGCCGACGTGCGCGCTGTCCACGACGGCAGCACCGGAGGCGGCCTGCGGCGGCGTCGGCTTGCTCGGGCCGGGCCGGTGGCCCTGGGTCGGGCCGGTGGTGTGGAAGGCCAACGCGCTTCTCCTCTGAGGTGACTGTGCGGGCGTGCCGACGGCACGCCTCTGTCCGGGCACGCCGAAGAACGGCCGGGCGGGCCGCGGGATGAAGGTGGGCAGGGGACGTGGGCCGGCAGGCCGATTCCGGTGAGCAACCGGCTACGGCCGATTGACTTGGCTGTCCAGTGGGGCAGTTGATGCTGGGCGGCGGGTTACGGGGCGGGTGTCCGATCGCCGATCGCTTCGATGAACTCCAGGAGGTCGCCGGCCGGGTCCTGGCTGTAGAAGCGGCGTTGCGGCGGAAGGCTGTGGTCCCAGGCCACAGCGGCGCCGTGCTGGGCCAGCCGGGATGCGAGTTCGTCGATCGCGCTCACGCGCAGCCCTGGATGGACCTTGGTGGTCGGCCGGAAGCCGTCTTCGATGCCGAGGTACAGGCGGATGCGCCCGTCGTCGGCCGCGAACCAGCAGCCGCCACGACTCGCCAGGGACGGGGGCTTGGGGAGCTCGGCCATCCCGAGCACCCCCACGTAGAAGGCGCGCAGGGCCTCCTCTCTGCCGCTCGGCGCGGGCAGCTGGACATGGTCAAGAGCGGTGATCACGATTGGTCTTCCCCCTCGGGGTCGATGGACGAGCACAGGACGAGGCCGCGGTCGAAGCGGCGGACGGACACGACGCGGGCGGTCGGCGTCAGCGGTTGTCGCCGGGAGCGCGCTGGGTGCTTGGGCGTCGATGGGCGTGCCGCCGGGTGCCCTCGGGAGCGGTGACGCCGTGCCGGCGCGAACGCATCCGCACGGGCTCTGCGGCGGGGGCCTGAGCCGCGACGGCGTGCAGGACCGGGTGGTCGAGCGGGCTCGCGGCGAGGCGGCGGATGACACCGGCCAGCGCGGCGCGCAGACCGGTACGGGGCCTGGCGAGCGGCACGGGTACGTGGATCGCGGTGAAGACGGACATGGCGGATCACCTCCATCGGACCGGCTGCGGGCATGCCGAAGGCACACCGGGGCCGTGGGTCAGTGCCCCATGGCGGTCTGGACGACCTTGATGATGACCATGATCATCGCGAGCAGGAGGTAGGTGCGCAGGGCACCCATGCCGACCTTGCGGGTGGCGGACATGACCGGGCGCTCCAGGGTCTCCAGCGGGGGCATCCTCCAGTCCTCCCGACCGGTGCGGTCGATCGGGTCCTCCTTCGTGCCGCGGCGACCGAAGGTGAAGAAGTACCCGGCGACCAGCACGCCGACGACGCCGCAGGCGGCCATGATCCACAGGATCGTGCCCGCCGTGATGTCCGGCCAGACCACGGAGGCGGTCAGGATGAGCGAGAGGGTGACCAGGATGCCGACCACCGCGGCGGTGAACGCGTTGGTCTTCGGGCCGTTGACCCACGGGCCGAGGACGGCCTTGTCGTTGCAGAGCAGCAGCAGGAAGACGGTGGCGGAGGGCAGCAGCACGCCGGCGAGCACCTGGACGAACTGGGTCATCAGGCCCTGGGCGTAGTCGGTGGACAGCAGCGTGACCGTGGCGGCGACGACCACCACACCGGCGTAGATCGCGTAGAAGCCCTTGGCGCCCTTGACGCCGTGGTGCAGCGAGTGCTTGATGCCGAAGACGTCGCCGATGGCGTAGGCGGTGGACAGTGACACCGCGAAGGCGCCGATGATCGCGGCGTCCAGCAGGGCGATGGCGAACAGGACACCCGCGACCTCGCCGGCCTTGTCGGCGATGCCCTTGGCGACGCCGGCGGCGTCGGTGAAGTTGCCTGCGGCGTCGGTACCCGCGAAGGCCGCGGCGGTGAAGCCCATCATGGCGGCGGCGCCGACGACGACGATCACGATGCCGATCCACAGGTCGGCCTTCTCGTACTTCATGAACCGCGGGGTGATGCGCTTGTCGATGACGTACGACTGCTGGAAGAACAGCTGCCACGGGGCGATGGTGGTGCCGACGATCGAGATGATCAGCAGCATCACGGTGGACAGCTCGCCCGCGCCGCCCGGCATCTGCGGCACCACGAAGTCGTGGGCCATCTGCGAGGTCTTCGAGTGGACCATGAAGTAGATCGGCACCAGCAGCAGCGAGCCCACGCACAGCGTGACCGCCACGCGCTCGAAGCGCTGGAAGGAGCCGGTGAACGCCGAGGCGATGATCACCGCGGCGGCCAGGACCACCGAGAGTTCCTTGGGCAGGCCGAGGTAGCTGGCGGCCTGGGTGACCCCGATGAACTCGGTGACCAGGGTCAGCGCGTTGAGGAGGAACAGGTCGATGACGCTGAACGCGCCCCAGAACTTGCCGAAGCGCTCCAGGATCAGTCTCGCGTGGCCCACGCCGGTGACGGCGCCCAGTCTCAGCACCATCTCCTGGTTGATGTACAGCACCGGGACGAGGAGGAGCAGCGTCCACAGCAGCTGGGTGCCGTAGTTCTGGCCGGCCTGACCGTAGGTGGAGAAGGCGCCGGCGTCGTTGTCGCCGACCATGACGATCAGGCCGGGGCCGACGATCGCCAGCAGGATCTTCAGCTTCGCGGACAGGCCCTGGCGCGGGGCGTTGTCGTCGAGCTTGATGGTGCCGAGGGCACCCTTGATGTCGCCGACGTGGGCGTCGTCCAGCACCGCCGAGCGCGGGCCGGGAACCTTCGGGTCGAGTGTGGCGTTGATGGTCATGACGAGCCTCCCTTGGGCCCCAGGAACAGGACGGGGCAAGTTGAGGACACGCAGCAGCAATCCCCCTTGCGAGCAGGCGCGCCGCATCCGCCCGTGGCCGCGTGGGGCCACGCGGGCATGGCAAAGCCGCGTGCAGGCATGGCGCGACGTCGGACGTACGTGCAGGGAAGGTGGTTACCGCGTGCTGGTGAGGAACGAGCGCATGCGGGGGCAGGGGCAACTATGGCCCGGACTACTGCAGTCCATGTCTCGCCTCCTCCCGGTCGGACGCACCCCGTGGTGCGTGTCATCGACGCGGCAAGGAGCTCACCGGGCGCACGACGGCCACCGGCTCACCCCAACTCGTCAGAGCTTTGGCACTCCACGGCGTAATCCCCCTGTGGGGGAAGCCACTTGGGATCAACCCTTAACTCGGGAAGATCTGTCCTGAACCTGGGCGTCTCTCGACGTCGTCGGGTCAGTGGCCTGTGTCCGTGAAGACGCCTCACCGAACGAGGTGCCTCTTCAAACCTCGAGGAGCATAGACCCCTCGCCGGACAGAACTCGAACGCTTTGCCAAAGCTTGACGCCGCCGCCCGGACCGCTCGGGACCGGTGGCAGGCCTCCCGGCAGCGCACGCCCGGACCGGACAACTCCGTCCAGGAGAGCGGCGAACCGTGGACGTGCTGGCCCCGCATCAACCACACCTCACCCGTGACGCGGTCGGCCGGGTCGGGCTTCGCCTGGCGCGCCGTGAAGGCCTCGATACGCGCCGGTGTCGTCCGTCTGATCGTGCCGAGCGCGCCGACGATGACCCGTCAATTCCTCGAAGCCTCCGCACAACCCGGCTGCCGAGAACGCCCTGGTGGCGGCAGGCCTTTCGACGTAAGGACACGGGTTTGACGGTGGATCGGGCCGCGATTGACAGCGCGCCCCTCGTACGTTTCTACTGTTCGGGCGACTCCTCGTTCGGTGAGGCGTCTGCACGGATACAGGCCACTGACCCGACGACGTCGAGAGACGCCCAGGTTCAGGACAGGTCTCCTCGGCTTAAGGGGTGACCCCAAGTGGCTTCCGCCCACCCGGGCGGATCACGCCGTGCAGTGCCGAAGCTCTTACGTGAGAGGTGTCGTGACCCCTCGCGCAGCGGCGACCGCGCCTCCTGCGCACCGCACCGCCGGGCCTGGCTCTTCCCGATCCATGCCCGGTGGCGGGATCTGCTGCACCCAGAAGAACGAGACACCCGTCCATGCCCTTGACCGGCCCCGCCTCCGCCCGCCTCCGTGAGGCATCGCCGCCCCTCCTCCGGAAAGGCGCGTCGTACGGCCCGGCGACAGCGGGCTTCGCCAGGCCGTACGACGCGCACCTGCCGCTAGGCCAGCAGCAGCGCACCGTCCCACGGCAGCCCACCGAGTTCCTCGGCACCGCCGTCCAGATGGTCGAGCAGGGCGAGCGCGACACCGGCCGCCCCCTCCAGGAAGCCCGCCCGGTCATACCTGCGGACCTGCCGCTCCCCCTCGCCGTCGGCCGCGACGGCGCCGGGCGGGATCGAGCCGGGGAACGCGAATGCGGACTCCGGGTCGTAGGACGAAACGACTTCCTCGGCCAGCCCGGCGAGGCGCGCCAGCAGCGGCGCGTCGCCGCTGTCGCGGGCCACGCGGGCGGCGACCTGGAGCAGGCCCGCCGTCCCGTGGCAGAGCATGGGGTCGTGCAGGCCCCACCGCTCGCGGGGCCGGTCGAGCGCCGCGTGGACGGCGCGGACGGCCTCCGCCTCCCAGCCCGGCTCGCCGAACGCCCGGCCGGCCAGTTGCAGAGCCCTGGCGACGCCCGGCGATCCGTAGCACCAGGCGGTCCGGGTCGGGACGGCGTCGACGCCGGAGGGCAGATGGACGTGGTCGACGGCGATGGACGCCGGCCAGTCAGGGCCGGCCTGCTCGCCGTCGTGGCTGCGGTGCCCGAGTACCCACTCCGCGATCCGGCGCACGGCCTCGTCCGCGCCCGCCACGGCGACCCCTTCCCGGCGGGCGAGCGCCAGCAGGGCCAGCGGCCCGGGGATGCCGTGCGCCAGACCGAGGTTGAGGTGCCCCTCCGGGTACTGCTCGGCCACGACAGGCGAGGGCGGGCCGGGCACCCACCATCCGGGCAGCTCCCGGCCGCCGATCCGCAGCGGCCGGCTCAGCTCGACCAGGTACTCCAACACCTGGACCAGCAGCGGCCGTTGCTCCGGTCCGCAGGCCAACAGGTAGCGTCCGAGGCCGGTCAGACCGCCGATGACGTCGTACGCGGCCATCGCCGGCCCCTCCCGCCCCGCTGCCAGCCGCTCCCGCTCCAGCCCCAGCAGTGCCCGAACGCGCGCTTCCACCCGCCTGTCCACCGCGGCGAGCAGGCCCGCATAGTCCCCGGGACCCGCGACAGCGCTGCGGACCGCGAAGGCGAGCGCGGGCGCGCCGAGGTAGAGGCTGTCCGCCGCAGCCCCGCCGCCGGACCGGGACACGGCCGAAGACAGGTGTGCGTGGGTCACTTGGCGCCAGGCGCGGTCCCGGCGCGCCAGCCGCGCGTACAGCAGCGCGATGCCCACGTGGCCCTCGCCCAGCGACACGGCTGACCACGGGCTCCTCCCGGTCACCGGGTCGGCATTGCCCGGGGCCGACACGACCGCGGCGAGCCGCTCTGGATCGCGCAGCCGCTGTGCGACGGTCTCCACCGCCTCCTCCGCTGCCTGCTCGACGGCACCGGGGCCGCGGTTTTCCGCCATGGAATTCCTCATGTCACGTCCTTCTTCCGGGTCGTGGTTTCGGCATGCCCGAAAACACTTTGCCACAAATCTCGGAAGATTCCCCCAACAAGGCCCCGGTTGACGGATATCGAAAAGCCCTCTAGCGTCATTCACGAGCCGGGGAAGCCCGGCCGAAAATCAGCAATAATTACGCAAGGAGAAAACCATGAAGAACACCGTTATCAACGAAGCCGAGCTGCAGTTCGACGCCTTCGACCTGGACCTCCAGGAGACCTTCGGCCAGGGTGACGAGGCCGCCCAGGTGCAGCACCCCTCGCTGGGCACCTGCTTCTGCACCTTCTCGCACTGCCACTGATTCACCGGCTCAACAACCGCCCCGGGCTGGCTTTTCCGCCCGCCCGGGGCGGCATTCTCCACGTAATGCAGCACGATCGCTGCAGTATTCCAAGAGGGGTTTCACATGTCTGCAGCGGCACGTTCCAGCGGGAATACAGCGCCATTGTTCCGCTGCGCGGGCACCGCATTGCTGAGGGCACCGCTCCTCCCCCGAACCCGCCTCGAACCGACCTGGCTGGATTTCCCCGCCGACGATTGCCTCTCCGCCCACGTCGGACGGCTCGGCTCCGATCCCGAGCTTCACGCTGCGGTAGCCCTGGCCAGCCCCTCGCTTGCACGGCTCGTGGCAGAGCTGCGGGAAGGCCGGACGATCGAGCCGAAGCGCCTGCGCAAGGCCGTACTGTCACTGACCCGCTACCAGCTGCGGATGGCCGCCCGGCCCACCCCTTTCGGGCTGTTCTCCGGCGTCACCACCGCAGGCGTGTCGGACGTCCCGGGCTTCGCCAAGGCCCGGCTCGGCAGCGCCCACCGGGTGGCCGCCCGGCCGGACATGGGCTGGCTGACGGCGCTCCTCACCGCGTTGGAGACCAGGCCGGACACCCTGGCGGTCCTGCGGGTCGTCGTCAACGAGCTCGCTTTCGTCCGCGGTGACCGCCTCGTCCTGCCCTATGTGCCCGAACGCCACGGCGCCGAGCACGCGCCCGGACGCACTGTGGTCGAGGTATCCGTCCGCTGTACGCCCGCAGTCCGTGCGGTGCTGGACCTGGCGGGCGAGCCACTGCCGTACCCCGAGCTGGAACGGCAGCTCCTGGAGCGCTTCCCCGGCGTCCCGGAACAGCGGGTGGCCGACCTGCTCCGCCCGCTGGTCGAGCGGGAGTTCCTGCTCACCGACCTCCGCCCGCCCGCCACCGCCACCGACCCGCTCGCCCACGTGCTGGACCGCCTCCCAGCCGGTCCCGAGCGCGAGGAACTCGCCGCCGTCCACCGGGAGCTGGACCGCGCGCACCCCGGAACCGACTACTCGGCCGCGATCGAACGGATGCGGCGCCTGCACGAGGCGGATCGCCTGCTCCAGGTGGATCTGGCCCTGGACGCGGACGTGACGCTGCCCGCCGAGGTCGCCGCCGAGGCCCAACGCGCCGCCGAGGTGCTGTGGCGGGTTTCCCCGACCCGTACCGTGCCGCATCTGGCCCAGTACCACGGCGAGTTCGTCGAGCGGTACAGCACCGACCGGCTCGTCCCGCTCACCGAACTGCTCGACCCCGACCGCGGTCTCGGCGCCCCGGCCGGGTACCTGATGCCACCCAGCGAGCGCGAGAAGCCGGCACCGACCGGTCCCTCAGCCGAGGACGCCCTGCGGATCGAGCTGGCGCAGACCGCGATCATGACCGGTCGCGGTGAGGTCGTGCTGGACGACGCTCTGCTCACCCGGCTCTCCCCGGACACCACCCTGCCGCCACCCGCCTCACTGGAGCTGTACGCCCGCGTCCTGGCCGGCACGGCCGAGGACCTGACGGCCGGCCGGTTCCGGCTCTGGCTCACCCCGGGGAGCGGCGCGGACCACGCCGGAGCGACCGTCGGCAGGTTCTCCCACGTGCTGCCCGAGGCGGCGCAGCGGATCGCCTCGGCCTGCGGTGAGGCCGAGGCCGGTGAGGACGTCGAGGCGGCCCAACTCGTCCTGCGGGCAGCCCGTTCGCGCTCGGCCAACCTCAACCAGGTTCGGCGCCTGAGCGACCGGCTGATCGTGGTCGGCGCCTTCGCCGACCGCACCGACCCCGGCACGGTGGCGCTGGACGACCTCGCCGTGGGCGCCGACCTCGGTGGGCTGTACCTGGTGCGGCTCAGCAGCGGCCGACGCATCGTTCCGCTCGCCTGGAACATGCTCAACCCGCAGGCCCAGGTCGGCAATGTCGGACGATTCCTGCGCGAACTGCGCCTCTTCGGTGTCAAGCCGGGCTTCGCCTGGGACTGGGGCCCGATGGAGCAGGCGCCGTACACGCCTCGCGTGCGGTACGGACGTACGGTGTTGGCACCGGCCCGCTGGCGGCCCTCCGCGCCGTTCTTCGCGGACACCGCGATGCCGCAGGAGCAGTGGCGGTCGGAGTTCGACCGCTGGCGGCAGCGCTGGGGCGTACCCGACCACGTGCTGCTCTGCGTCGCCGATCGCAGCCTGGAGCTCAACCTGGCCGCCGGGCTGCATGTACGGCTGCTGCGGCAGGACGTCGCCCGGTGGCCGGAGGCGGTGCTCCGCGAAGCGCCGACGGGCGAGGACGCGTACGGCTGGCTGTCCGGCCCGCAGGGCGCACACACGGCGGAGGTCGTCTTCCCGCTCCTCACCCGCCGCTGCGACACGGCCCCCGACCGCCCCCGCCCCGCGCTCGCGCCCACTCGCCCGGTGCGCGCGAAGCCGCCCGGCGGGGAGTGGCTCTATGCCAAGGTCTACGCATCGGCGCGCCGCCAGAACGAGCTGTTGACCTCGCAGTTGCCGCGGCTACTGGCGGAGCTCCCTGGTGGCGTGGACCGCTGGTTCTTCCTGCGCTACCGCGACCCGGAGCCCCACCTGCGGCTCCGCTTCCACGGCGATCCGACGGCCTTGAACCGCCGGCTGCTGCCGAAGTGCCACGACTGGTTCGCCGATCTGCGACGCTCGGGCCTGGCCGGACGGCTGGTGCTCGACACCTACGAACCCGAATGGGAGCGCTACGGGGGCCAGGCCGCGATGACGGCCGCCGAGGACGCGTTCTGTGCCGACAGCGCAGCGGTGATCGCCCAGCTCTCCGCGACGGAGACCGGCCGGCTGACCCTGGACCCGGTGGTCATGGCCGCGCTCAACATGCTCGACATCGCCCGGCTCCTGCACGAGGAGGAGGCCGAGGAATGGCTGCTGGACACCTACCCCAGATCCGCCACACACGACGCCCTGCGCGACAGCCGTACGGCGGCCACGCGGCTGAGCGAAGCATCCGCACTTCGCGCCCTGCCCGGCGGCGCCGAGCTCCTGGCGAGCTGGCAGCAGCGGGCTGGCGCTCTCGTCCGGTACCGCGAGGTGCTGCGCGGGACGGCCCGCACCGGCCTGGAGGCCGCCCATCTGGTGCACATGCACCACAACCGGCTGCTCGGCATCGATCCGGACGCCGAGCAGCGGGCCCGGTCCATCGCCCGTGGCGCGGCCGAGGCCGCCCGGAACCGCCACCTGCACCACGCCCGTGTGCGGCCGGCCATCTGGACCCACACCGGCCCCGGTTCCGCGCCTCCCGTATCGCTCCCCGACGCAGAGGCGCACCATGGAAGAGGCGTGAGGAGTCGGTCATGAGAATGCCCCCCCCGGACAGCGGAGGGCTCCGCACTGCTCGGGGTCCTGGTCGTGCTGCTCATCGAACTCGTCGCCCTGGCCGCCGTCCCGGTGCACGCCCGGCCGGTGGTCGGTGGAGCGCTCGCAGGCGGGGCCCTGGCAGCAGTCGCGGGCGGGGCGGCGCTGATCCACACTCGGCGGTCGGCTGCCCGGCACCACGCCTCGCATCCCGCAGCCTGACCCTCGAACCGCCGCGCGAGCCGCTCGCACTCCCGCCCTCGGGGCACCGCGACCGGATCTCGGTGCCGACCGATGGACACACCCGTGGGGCCGCGGGGCGGACGGCCACTCCGGCGCCCGGTGTTCGTCCGGGTCCGCGGCCAGCACCAAGAATTCGTCAGGACCTACCAGTTGGCGTGCTTGTTCAACGCGAAAAGGGTTATGCTGCTGGCGGTTTGAAGAGGCACCTCGTTCGGTGAGGCGTCTTCACGGACACAGGCCACTGATCCCACCCGTCGAGAGACGCTCCGGATCAGGACAGGTCTCCTCGGATTAAGGGGTGACCCCAAGTGGCTTCCGCCAACCAGGCGGATTACGCCGTGGAGTGCCAAAGCTCTGACGAGTTGGGGTGAGCCGGCGTCGTCGCGCGACCGGTCCGCTCCTTGCCGCGTCGATCAGCGCCATCATGCGCCCGGCCGGGAGGAGGCGAGAGACATGGACTGCAGTAGTCCGGGCTGTCAAAGGCCCGCCATCCCCGTGTCCTCATCCCTCCCTGGCGTGCGCTGACGCCTGTCGGCTCGCGCCCTCCAACAGCCCTATCGGCCAAGGAGGTTCACCATGACCACGCGGACGTTCCACCGCACCCCCGCCCGCCACGAGCGGCTCACCGGCCGGGCCGGACGCCTGCTGCGCGGACTGCGCTCCGACGCCACCTCTGCCACGCGGCACACCGTGCCGGCTCCGGCCGCGGGGTCCCCCGTGCTGCGCGGCTGCCTGTGGCTCACCCTCCACGACGGCGTCGACCGGCTCTACCTCCTCAACCACCGCGACTTCGCCACCACCACATCCCCCGACGTCGCCTACGACGCACGCGTCCACACCGCCTACGTGCTCACGCTCCAGGGCCACCGCCCCGACCAGCTCGCCCAGCACCTCAACCTCCCCGATGCCGCCACCCGCGCCATCGCCGAGCACGCCGAACGCTCCGGCCCCACCGGCCCAGCCACTGAGCCGCCGACCGCCTGACGTCCACGAGGTCGTTGCCCAAGGACGAAGCGACTGTCCTCTCCCATACGCCGCTACGACAGACCGGTGCCAGTCGGGCCGCCCGACGATGTCCCTTCGTGCCGCTGTGAACGGCGCGGGTCACAAGCCGGTGGGCGCAGTCGAGATCGACCACATGTTGCCCGATCGAGTCACCGCGGCGCTCGCCGACCCGGACTGTTGCGCCACGAACTCGCCGAGAGGCGCTGCCCGCTGACCGGGCTGACCGGGCTGACCGGCACATTTCGCCGGTAGTGGCAGCCCGACAACCGCCTCCGGTCTCGACTGGCCGGAGCTCGCCACAGTGGCGCCCAGTCAGTCCACCAAAAGCGGGCACCGGATCAAACGAGCTCGGTGCCTGACGCAGTGCCCGCTCAGGCCCCCGATACAGAGGATGGAAAGCATCATGCACACCGCTAACACGCACGCCGCAGGCGACCTGCTGCGCGACGGCTACACCCGCATCACGCTGCCCAGCGGCGCGGAGCGCCTGTTGCACCGGTTGCTCGGCGAGAGCAGGCTCTTCTTCGGCCGGCCGACCGAGGAAAAGTCGCGCTACGCCAGCACCGACTTCAACTTCGGCTACCGCCCGCTCGGGCGCGAGTTCTCGGTCACCGCGGACCGTCCTGATCTCAATGACTGCTTCACGCTCTGGCACGACCGCCTCGATCTGATCCCGAACTCCACTGAGATACCGGAGCTGACCGAGGCACTGCTGGCCTGGCGCGAATACCTGTCCGTGATCGTCGCGGAAACCGTCGGCGAGGTGGCCGCGCAGCTCGGCGGCCACAAGGCGCCACCGTTCGAGGCGGCCTCCTACCTCCAGCTCAACAACTACGCGGTGGCGGACTCCGATCGCGACCTGCTGCAGGA
Source organism: Kitasatospora sp. NPDC101155 (assembly GCF_044768305.1). NCBI lineage: Bacteria > Bacillati > Actinomycetota > Actinomycetes > Kitasatosporales > Streptomycetaceae > Kitasatospora > Kitasatospora sp. NPDC101155. The sequence goes on from NZ_JBIWPN010000059.1 coordinate 39,363, forward strand.
CAAGCATGAGGACGGCCACCTGGTCACCGTGATCCACACCACCGAGCCGGGCCTGGAACTGTGGCTGGACGGCGAGGCCCGCCCCATGCACACCGCACCCGACGAGGTCATCCTGATGCCGGGCTCGGTCCTCACCGACCTGACCGGCGGCCGGATCCCCGCGCTCTACCACCAGGTGCGCAACCTTCGCCTGGCAAACCGCACTGCCCTGATGTACTTCGTCAACCCGGAGCTCACCGAGCCGGTCCATTCGTGGGTCACCGTGCCGGGCGCGACCCCGGTGGACTTGCGCGACCGCATCCGCAGCTACCCCGCGATGTTCGGACTGCCGGACGTCCCCGCACTCTGAGCTTTCCCCACGACGCTGGCCCACCCCCTGCGACAAGCGACCACTGCATATCGCCCTGGGATCACCCGAACCACCCGTAGGGAACGCGCCAGGGGCTGCTGGTGCGTTCCCTACGGTTTTGGCATCCGCGACACTCGGGAGGGCCAACCCCGCCCCTCCTCGCCCTTCGCGGCCAGCCGGCCGACCCGAACGAGGCCGCGGCTGCCGCGCTGGGGCCTGCTGTTCTCCCGAGTTCGACAGTTGGCGGGCACACGATCATGACGGATTGCGGTTGTGACCTGCGCGAACAGCGCCCGCTCCACGTCGGTGCGAAACCGGCGCGCGTCCAGCACCCTGGCCAGGGCCTGGTCGATGCCCAGCAGCTTCCACAGACCGTCCAGCAGCCAGACCGCACCGATCGGGCGGGAGGCCACCACCTCCAGCGGACCGCCCTCGACGCCCAGCGGCTCGGCGACGTCCACGTCCGTATCGCCGAGGTAGCGGTTCAGGGATGCGACCAGACGGCGCAGGGAGTCCAGGTCGAGCTTGTCCTCCCGTCCGAGGTTGAGCAGCACATCAGCCTGCGTCGTGCCGCCCACCCGTCGGTTCGTGGCCAGCTGCACGTACCGCACGACGCTGCCGTCCTTGTTCCACCGCTGGGTCTTCCGCACGTACATGCCCGCATGATGTCCAGTCAGGCCAGGCCACAGCAGCAGAATCCCTGAACTCGCGTGTCCGCAGCCCGATACCGCTCCAGCCCACTCAAATCACGCTGACCTGCGAAGACATCCGATCACACCTGGTCGTGTGCCCGCCAACTGTCGAAGCCGGGCTCCATGAGGGCATGAGTGGTCGACATTTCCGGCACGGGATCAGTAGGGCTTTGTTAGGTACCCCAAGTGATCGTCACTGGATAGGCTGTGATTTTCTTTCAGGTGTGACACCTGAGGAGATGGAAGAGGTCCGGCC
>NZ_JBIWPN010000060.1:0-9095 GCF_044768305.1 Kitasatospora sp. NPDC101155
AGGCCCAGGCCGGTGAGGGCGACGGTGTTGCCGCCGGCCACGGGCCCCGCGTTGGGACTGTCCGCGAACAGCACGGGCGGCAGCGGCCAGGGCAGCGTGAGGTTCGGCGCCAACGGCGCCGCATGCACAGTTGCGTTCACGATATGTCTCCTGTGTGAGAACGGTGATGGCGGCCGGGTGGACCTTCAGCCACGCCGCCCGGCCCGGGTCCTGTCAGCTGTCCGGCCACTGCCTCGACCCGGCGTACTGCGCCCGGCAGCGAGTCCGAAGGACGGGACGGGGAATACCGGGCCGCAGGTACCGACACTGTTGATGGGGCTCGTTGAAATTCCCCACCCACTGCTCAGGGGCTGGCCAGACACGCTCACCCTGTTCCCCACCCGCCGCGGGCGGGACCTGGGGCGGAACGGCGAGCCTGCGGAGCCGCCTGTCAGCCAGCCGAACTTCGGTACGGAGCGGGCTGTCCAGGGTGGGCGCAGCCCATCGCGCAGCGACGCCGACAAGGCGCCCTTGACCGCTCGAGCCGGCCCACATCCTTCGGAGACGGGCGACTCCGCCCAGTTGTTCAACGCCCAACCATGTGGGGATTCCGAAGCAGCGGTGGCCGTTTTCGGGAAGCCAACACTGTCGCGACTACGGGATGTCTGGACCGGTGGCGTCGGCGAGCCGGCGAGCTGACACCAGGCCGGCTCGAACCAATCAGCCCCGGCGCCCAAGCGACGGGGGCTGGAACAACGGACGGGCCGCCAGCTGAGCTTCCCGGCACGGGGATGGGCGGCCCGCCGGTTCAGACGTCACCATTAACTCGAAAGAATGGATATGAAGCAACAGTATTGACGAATAGTCACCCAAAAGGCCCAGCGCGACGAGATGTCCGCGCACGCCCATCGCAAATACCGGACCCCACCAGCGTGGCCGGACGAAGCGTCGAGGCGCCGGCCACTCGCGTCGCCGTGGAAGCGGGCCCAGACATGGAAGCGCCGCCGGAACCACCCCGGTCGTGAGAGTCGGCACCCGCGACTCCGGGCGCATATCGGTGGCCGGACCGATTGCGATGCACCCGGGCTCCCGGGCCCCGATGTGTCAGCGGGTCTTCGCGACACAACGGGCGCAAGCGCGAGCGTCTCGGGCGAGGTGGCCGGCCAGCGCTGCCGCGATCGCGGTGTGGTGGCCGGTGGCCCAGCTGCGGTATTCCGAATCGCCGTGCTCGGGTTCCGGCGGGAGGATGCCGTCCGGCCCGACAACCCGTCCGCCGCTCTGCGCCGGCCGGCGGGGCCGTTTCAGGCGAACGCGAAACGCTGCAGGGCTGGCAGGTGTGGCCGCGGTACGCAGGGAAGCGGCCGTCGCGGCCGGGTGGACAGCACGTGCAGGTCGTTCCCGGGGAGAGCGCGCTCGGCCGTTCGGGTGAGAAGCGGGCCTTCTGGTGGCCACCTTCTGTAGCCCTATGGGTTACTCGTAGCGATTACACCCGGTGGGCCGCCCATCCCTTGCCGGGGGAATGCGTTGGACCTCAGGAGACATGTGCTCCCGGTCCGGCAGCCGTCGGGCGCCCCCGGTAAGGAACCGACGTCATGTCGGCTGTCGTGAACGCGACGGCCTTTGGACGTCGGCGGTCCCCGTTTGATCGGAGGGGACGTCATGACCTCAGTTACTGACCGTCTGACAGCAGGGCCGACGGCGAAGGCCGCGACCGTGCCGGTCGGGGCGGATCCATCGGAATCGCGATCGCTGAGAATGGACGACGCGCCTACGTCGCGAACAACGGCGACGGCACGGTGAGCGTGATCGGCACCGCCTCCCTCAGACGATCGCCACCATCCCCGGCTTCAACGGCCCGGTGAGAGTGGCGATCACTTCGGGCGGAGCTGCCGCGTGCGTGACCAACGCCGGCTTCGGGAGGGCCGGCGTGACCGACACCGCGACGAACGCAGCCAGCGCCACCATCCCTGTCGGCGCCAACCCCATCGGCGTGGCGGTCATCCACGTCCCCAGCGACTACACCTACCTCACCGCACCCACCGCGTAGACGGGCACCCACGGGTGGCCGCCGGACGGATCCGGCAGTCAGAACCGGCCCGGCGAGAACCCCGACGAGGCCGTGGCACCACACCGACACCCGTGACCGCCACACCGTCTTGCTGACGCACGGACGTTCAACCCCTGCGCCCCGACGGTCGCAGGCCGGATGCCCGCACAGGTGCGACCAGACCACACCAGAGGGCTCAAGCCACCACGAGCCCAGGTCCCAGCACACCCTCGACCCGTTCCCGGACACGCCGCACGCGGCCCCGTGAACGATCCACTCAACACCAGGGAGAAGCAATGAACCGCAGCAAGCTGGCGATCCGCACGCTGGGCGCTCTCGGGGCGGCCGCCTTCATGGTCACCGGCCTGGCCGCCACCCCGGCAGCCGCGCAGACGTTCGTCCCGTGCACCACCGCCGCGCTGGCGAGCGCCATCACCAACGCGAACACCTCCGGCGACACGCTCGCCCTGGCCCCGGGCTGCGTCTACGACCTGACCACCCCGCTGCCGGACATCCAGAACACGATCACCATCAAGGGTCACGGAGCCACCATCACCCGTGACCCGGGCGCGCCGGCCTTCCGCATCCTCACGGTCGACTCGACTGGAAACCTGGACCTTCGCGAGGCCATCATCGCCAACGGTGACGCGACGGGAGACTTCGGGGGCGGCATCCGCAACGACGGAGTCCTCACCGTCAGGCGCAGCCTCATCCGCGACAACCACGCCGACTTCTCCGGCGGGATCAGCGGCAACACCGGCTCCACCACGAACGTCGACCGCAGCCTCATCAGCGGCAACAGCGCGCTCCACAACGGCGGCGGTCTGGGCAACGACGGCACCATGACCATCACCAAGAGCGCTGTCGTCAACAACAACGCGCTCGAGCTGGGCGGCGGTGTGGCCAACGACGCCACGCTGAACGTCTCGCAGAGCAACGTCATCGACAACTCGGCCTCCGGGCCCACGGGTGCGGGCGGCGGAATCGCCAACTTCGGCGGTGCCGGCGCCACGACCACGCTCACCTCGAGCAAGGTCGCCAGCAACATCGCGACCAATGCTCCCGGAGGCGTCTACAACAACGGCGGTACCGTCACGCTCAACTTCACCGCCGTGCTCGCCAACAACCCGACCAACTGCTTCGGCAGCCCCACCGCGGTCCCCGGCTGCGTGGCCTGACCCACCGGGCCCGCTGCCTCCACACCTCGACGGCGGCCAAGGCCTTGGCCGCCGTCGCCCTGCCCGACGAGGCGGGAGACCAGGGGGAACCGCGCCTGACCGCTGCCGCCGCGAAGCGGCCCTGGTTCTTCCGGCCGGGACGAGGGCTGCCGCGCTGCGCCCTCCCACGCCGATGCGGAGCCACTCGACGTTCTCATACGATCAAGTCGCGGGCGCACGACGGCGGTTCCATCGCCCGGCGCAATGCCTCTGATCCTCCCTTTCCGCGGACACTCCTCGATTCCCTTGTCGTCCCGGTCGTCCCTCGGGAGGAAAGCGCCGGGGTGGTCCTTCGTGTTTCCGGCACCGCAAGGGGGGAGCTGCCCCGTGGACATGCCCTGTCATCCTGGAGTCCGATGATGCCCGTTGACCATGCTCGATCCCGCAGGTCGCGGATCAGGATCACCGCAGCCCTGACGGCGGCAGCCGTTCTCGCAGTCTCTTCGTGCAGTTCCTCCAGCGGAACCGCGGAACCGGCGGTGACGATCCCGCCTTCCGCGTCCGAGGGAACACCGGCATCGGCGACGGCCTCGCCCGCCGTGACGGTGCCTCCAGTGCACGCCGGGTTCGACTACCAGATCGGCGGGCCGTACCAGCCGCCGACCGGCGTGTCCGTCGTCAGCCGCGACCACGGCGCGTCCCCGGCGCCGGGGATCTACAACATCTGCTATGTCAACGGCTTCCAGGCCCAGCCGGACGCAGAGCGGGAATGGGACCAGGACCTGCTGCTCCGGGACCAGGCCGGCAACGTCGTCTACGACACCACCTGGAACGAGGCGCTGCTGGACATCGGCACGGACACCAAGCGTCAGCGGATCGCTCTGAAGGTGGACGGCTGGATCGACGAGTGCGCCACCAAAGGCTTCAACGCCGTCGAGCCGGACAACTACGACAGCTACACACGGTCGGCGGGACTGCTGAGCGCGGCCGACGCCGAGGCGTACCAGTCTCTACTCGTCGCGCACGTCCATGGACAAGGCCTTGCCATCGCCCAGAAGAACGCGGCGGAGCTGGCCCCGGACCGGCAGCAACTGGGCCTCGACTTCGCGGTGGTGGAACAGTGCGGCACATACGGCGAGTGCAACCGTTACACCGACGCGTTCGGCGACAGCGTATTCGACATCGAGTACGACGAGCCGGGCCTCCAGGCGGCGTGCACGACTTGGGGGACCCGCATCAGCATCGTGCGGCGCGACCTCGACGTCGTTCCACCGAGCGACCCCAGCTACCTGCGCCAGACCTGCTGAACCAGGCCGGACCAGGCCGGACCAGGCCGGGAAGTGCACGTCCACCAACCTGGGAGACGGGGATGCCGTGCCGTGCTTCCCCAGCTTGAAGCCAAGCGACCTCCAGGGCGGTGGCTCGGGCCGCAAGCAAAGTGTGATGCCCCACCCACCCCGGCCGAGGCCGCTCTCCTGACCCGGTCCCAGATCTCCGCGGCCCTCAAGCGGGCTGGCCGCAAGCGCCGCATCGATGTCGAAGCCGAGCGCCTTCGTGGGATCTTCCGCGCCGACTGGGCCCACCAGTCCCCACCGGTCGAAGATGCCCTCGGCCGGCAGGCGCTCGCGATCCTGGCCCAGCTCACAGCCGCCTGCGTCGCCGCCGACGACGACCTCGCCCAGGCAGTCGAGGAGATGTTCCCGCAGCACCCGGATGCCGAGATCATCCTCAGCTTTCCCGGTCTCGGCACCCAGCTCGGTGCCCGAGTCCTGGCCGAGATCGGCGACGACCGCCACCGCTTCGCCGACGCCCGCGGCCTCAAGGCCTACGCCGGAGCCTCGCCCGTCACGCGAGCCTCGGGCAAGAAGTCCAGCATCACCCGCCGATGGGTCAAGAACGACGGCTCAACCACGCCGGCTACCTCTGGGCGTTCTCCGCACTCACCGCCTCACCCGGTGCCAAGGCCCACTACCGGCGCCGCCGCGATGACAACGGAGACTGGCACGCTGCCGCCCAGCGCAACCTGTTCAACCGCCAATGCCACGAAGTTAGCCAAGGCCCCGCGGTGTCAAGGGCTTTCGTGAAGTGGCGCGCGGGACGGGTTGCCGCTGGTAGGAGGAAGGCCGACCAAGCCTTCTCCCGTTCAGAGGACGTTAAGTCCGTTTCTGGATGATCTGGTGTCGCCCGTTCGTGTGTACGGAGTCGTTCAGGCTGACTCGCGTGTCGTGTGCATGATGCTGTTGGGGCATGGAACGGATGCCGTACTCAACGGACTTGTCCGACGGGCAGTGGGCCTTGATCGAGCCGCTGGTCACCGCCTGGAAGCAGGAGCGGGTGTCGCGCTCGGCGACCGGGGACCCGGGCTCCTGCGACCTGCGCGAGGTCGTGAACGCGCTGCTGTACCAGAACCGGACGGGCTGCCAGTGGCGGCTCCTGCCGCACGACTTTCCGGCCTGGTCGGCGGTGTTCTACTACTTCAGCCTGTGGCGCCAGGACGGCCTTGACCAGCGGATCCAGGAGATCCTGCGCTGCCAGGTGCGGGAGCGGGCCAGACGATTAGAGGACCCGTCCCTGGTGATCACCGACACCCAGTCCGTGCGCGTGGCGGCCGGGGTGCCAAAGGAGACCACGGGACTGGACGCGAACAAGAAGACGCCCGGCAGGAAGCGGGGACCCGCCGTCGACGTGCTGGGCCTGATCATCGGTGTGGTGATCCTCGCCGCGAGCGCGCACGACAACGAGGCCGGCATCGCCCTGCTGGACCAGGCAGCCGAACGATGCGGGATGCGCCTGGAAAAGGTCCTGGTCGACCAGGGCTTCAAGGACGCCGTAATCATCCACGGGGCGGTGAAGGACATCACCGTCGAGGTGGTCCGCCGCAACCCCGACACCCAGAGCAAGGGCTTCGTTCCGCAACCGAAGCGGTGGGTGGTCGAGCAGGTCAACGGCACCCTCATGCTCCACCGGCGCCTCGCCCGTGACTACGACCACCGGCTGGACAACGCCGCCTCCCGCGTCTACTGGGCCTCCACCGCCGGCATGCTCCGCCGCCTCACCACCCCCAGCCCCGCCTGGCGCGACGAGGTGGGGCTGGCCGCGTGAACGTCACCGAACTCCTGCGGCTGTTGCAAGCCGAACACGACGAGACCACCGCACGCGCCGACGGCCTTCGAGAACAGATCGAGCAACTCACCCGTGCCCTGGCCGAGGTCGAGGCCCGCCTCGCCGAGATCGTCACCACCCGCAAGGTCATCGCCAGCCTCGCCCTGCCCGACCACGCACAGGCCTCCGAGGAGCCCGCCACCGTCTACCAGCGCATCGTGACCGCCTTCAACGAGCACCCCGGGCGGGTCTTCCAGGTTCGCGACCTCCACGAACTCCTCGGACTGCCCACCGACGAGCCCTCGACCAACGTCACCCGCTCCCGCCTGGGACGACTCGTTCGTCAGGGACTCCTCGACCAACCCGGACGCGGCCGCTACCAGAAACGGACTTAACGTCCTCTGAGCTGGCGGAGGTCTTGAGGGGCTTTACACCGCTGGTTCCTCGCGTCCACCTTCCCGTCTCGCTTGCCGGACCCGCACCGTCCGGTAGTGCCAGTGCGTCCCGTCGTTGTCGGGGCTGCTCTCCATCAGGCCCGGCCGACTCACCGAACCCGACTGCCCCCTGCTTCTGTCGTCCCGCTGCGATCCAGTCCACCAACCCGCTGAAGCGGATCAACCGCGAGATCAAGCGCCGCACCGACGTCGTCCAGGCCTTCCCAACGACGACGCACTCCTGCGGCTGGTCACCGCCGTGCTGTTCGAGATGCACGACGAATGGATAGCCTTCCCACGCCGATACCTGCCCGAGGGCAGCATGGACCAGATCTACCCCGCCGAGCACACCCACGACGAACTTCCGCCGACTTCATGACCGTTGGCGCACAACCACTACACCACTTCACGGGACGCGACCAGCTCTCGCTTTTGGTCGGCTGCAGGCCGATCCAGTCCGCCTTGCCGACACCGGACAGGTCCAGGCGCCAGTGGTCGCTCATGTGCCCGCCGCCGTCCACCGAGTGGATCTTGCCGAAGACCCGATCAAAGACGAAGGAGATCCCGTACCCGAAGACCAGCCCCAGGAAGATCGCCACCCGCGACCAGAAGCCGCGCAGGCACACCACCGCGAGGCCGGTGAACAGCATCACCAGCAGCGCCGTCCACTGGTCCTGCGGCCAGTACGTCGAGGCGGTGACCGGGGCCAGGTTGAAGCCGATCAGCATGACGACGACGCAGGATCGCGGTCGCGGCCGGGACGTCCGCGTCGACCCGCGGATGCGCCGGGACGGCAACGGTGCTGCTCCTCCCTTCGTGCGGGAAGGGTGAGGCGGCCGGTCGAAGCGCCGACCGCCTTCGGTGCGCCCCGATGGCGGGCGCCCGTGTCACCGGCTGACGATGGTGATCGTTCCGGCGCCGCCTTCCCGGTGCTGTGCGGCCAGGGCTTCCTGGTAGGTGACGTACTGGCGAACGGTGCCGTCAGGCAGGTTCAGCTGGTAAACAACGGTTTGTGGGGATCCTCCGCCGCAGTTGCAGGCCATGAGTTCGGTCTCTTTTCCGGGTGCTGGGGTTCGGGTCTTCCTGGGGAGGGGCGTTGGTCAGTCGAGCCATCGTGAGGCCATACCCGCCAGGTACGAGACGCTGAGCGCGGTCGCCGGTATCCGGAACCACGGGCTGCCCTCCAGGCACGCGGCACAGCCGACCGTGACGGCGGACACCCAGACGCTCGAACACCAGCTGCAGGTGATCAGATAGGCGGCCTTGGACTCCTCGCCGAAGCGATCGGCGACCCAGATCCTGAGACCGCCCGCGAGGGTGTCCTTGGTCAGGAAACGGGTGACGCGGCAGGTGGCGCCGAGCGAGAGAAGGAACATGGTCAAGCTCATCGGGACAACTCCACTGACCAGGGACGCGGCAGTACGGTTGCGGGCGTCGCGGCGGGTGCGGCGGCTTCGCCGCTACGCCCCCGGCGCGTCCGTCCCCCCGCCGTGCGAGGGCGGGGGGACGGACCTTCGAGGTCGGCCGCTCATCCGCGGACGATGACGTCAGGCCTCACCTGGCTCGGCCACCAGTACCGGTCCGCGATCCACGTCCCGGGCCCGATAGGACCGGTCTGGTCACTGCAGCGGCTGGCAGGGCAGCAGGGTGCCGGTCGACTGCAGCGTCGTGCCGCCGACGGTGGCGGTCGCGGTGAAGGCGCCGGACCGGACCTGAAGCAGGTCCAGGTCGGTGGTGAGGGTCGCGATCCCGGACGCGTCCGTCACCGCCGAGCCCACCGGCTGTCCGGCGATGAGGAAGTTCACCGTCACGCCGGCGGCCGCGGGAGTGAGCTGGGCCTCCAGTGTGGCGGTGACGGAATACGGTCGCCCGTGCGAGGGGTCCGGCAGCGCGTGCTCCCAGTGGCCCTGCCAGCAGGACGGCAGCGCCTGCAGGCTCGCGGCGGGGCCGCCTACGGTGACGGTGATCGGGACGGGGAGCGAGACGACGTTGGTGCAGGTGCAGGTGGTGCCGGCCGCGGTGACGGTGGCGGTCAGCGACACCGGTCCGGCGGTGGGGAAGGTCATCGACCCGGTGGCGATGCCGAGTGCGTTGGTGGTGACGGTCACCGGGATGGCCCCGCCGCCGTTGAAGGTGACCGTCGCACCCGGAACGGGCACGCCGTTGCACAACACCACCGCGGACACGACGGTGGGCTGGCCGGCGACCACCGGTGTCACCGGGGGCAGCAGGAGCACCAGGCAGGTCGGCGGCGTGGTCACCGTGACGGTGACCGGGGTGGAGACGACGTTGGTGCAGGTGCAGGTGGTGCCGGCCGCGGTGACGGTGGCGGTCAGCGACACCGGTCCGGCGGTGGGGAAGGTCATCGACCCGGTG
>NZ_JBIWPN010000060.1:9193-39976 GCF_044768305.1 Kitasatospora sp. NPDC101155
TGGCGATGCCGAGTGCGTTGGTGGTGACGGTCACCGGGATGGCCCCGCCGCCGTTGAAGGTGACCGTCGCACCCGGAACGGGCACGCCGTTGCACAGCACCACCGCGGACACGACGGTGGGCTGGCCGGCGACTATCGGGCCGACCACCGGCTGGATGATGACCACCGAACAGGTCGGCGGCGCCGGCACGGTGACGGTGATCGGCGCGAAGGTGCAGGCCGCACAGGTGCCGGCGGCGGGGGTGAAGCTGACCCCCACCACCTGACCGCCCGTCAGCCCCAGCCCCAGACTGGCCGGACCGACCACGCCGTTGACCACCGGGGTGGTGACCGTGCCCCCGCCCGGCAGGGTGTAGGTCAGGGTGCCGTTGACGGAACCCAGGCCGGCGCCGCAGGTCAGGGTGGTCCCGGCGGTCACGAGGCCGCCGACGGCGATCGACAGCGTCGTGGAGATGGTCCCGGCCGGTGCCGCGTTGACGGTGACCGTGCCGCTGTCGACCCCGACCACCGCGGGGACGGCATTCAGGTAGGTCACCAGGACCAGCTGCGGGCCGGAGCCGACAGCCGTGAACGTCACCGGTCCGGCGGCGCCGGCGACCACCGGCACCGTCTGCGGGGCGGCGCCGTCGTAGAAGAAGACAGCGGTGACGGCCGCCGCGGGCGCGCCGGTGGCCGTGGCGGTGAAGGTGGAACACGCCGCCACGGGAGTGGGAACGATGGTTACTGCCATGTGAGCAGCCCCTTGAGCGAGTCGGGAGCGGGGCTGCCCGCACACGGCCGCGCCAGATGGTACGGCCGACGAATTCCACCTGTCAGGGTGCCCGTGCATGGGGACGGTGACCCGTCAAGCGATCACCACCCCGACGCCCCGACAAGGGAATGGGCACCCCACAGTCGGTCACCGCCATTACAACCACACCAGCCGGCCAAGGCCATACCCCTCCGAGCGAATAACCCGTATGAACCAACGTTCGGCACACCACCACACCCAACAGTCGCTCCGGCCACGGAACTTGCACCGTGCGGGGCGCACTGCACGACTCCGCACGCCCCGTTCCCGCCACACTGACCGCCTGCCGGACCGGTACGTCAGCAGTTCCCGGCGGGGACGAGCGCTCTGGTCGGCGAGCCGGGCTCAGGTGCTCAACGGGAGTCCGGGAGCTCGCCGGGAGCGCCTGTCGTCACCCAGGTGACGACCCCGCGCGAATCCAGCGGCCGGCTTGCCCGGGGCACGGATGCGGATCCGGTGCTTCTCGCGCTGTTCCACAGGCCCGCGGCGGCCACCGGATGAGGTGCCGCGTCACCGTCAGTGGGGCGTCGGTGCGCCCGGACAGGGTGCCGCCGAGTTCCTGCTGCACAGGGACAGCGCGGTAACCGGGCGGACGCTGCATGTTGTCCCGCCGCCCGGTGCAGCAGCGCTGCATGTTGTCCCGTCACCGGCCGTGGCCGACCGCCCACTTGTCCTGCTTGCTGCACCGCCCCCCTTGTCCCGGGGTTGACCCACGCAAGGGTCTGTACGGTCTTCGGTGTAACTCCCGATCATGGAAGTAGCACCTGATGAGCGACGTGACTGTCTCTGTTGAGGCGGTTGAAGAGGTCCGGCCGGTCGAGCTGTCGGCGGATCTGCTGGACGACCAGTTGATCGGGCAGTTGGTCGACCGGGCCCGTGCGAGCGGGCTGCAGTTGACCGGCGAGGGCGGGCTGTTGCAGCAGCTGACGAAGCGCGTGCTGGAGTCCGCCCTCGAAGGTGAGATCACCGACCACCTGGGTTATGAGAAGCACGATCCGGTCGGCGCCGGCAGCGGCAACAGCCGCAACGGCGTCCGCTCGAAGACGGTGCTGACCGACGTCGGCCCGGTCGAGATCTCCGTCCCACGTGATCGAGAGGGCAGCTTCGAGCCGCAGATCGTCAAGAAGCGCCAGCGCCGGCTGACCGGCGTCGACGAGATGGTGTTGTCGCTGTCCGCTCGGGGCCTGACGCATGGCGACATCTCCGCCCACCTGGCCGAGGTCTGCGGGGCGAGCGTGTCGAAGTCGACCATTTCGACCATCACCGACAAGGTCATGGACGGGATGGCCGAATGGCAGAACCGGCCCCTCGACCCGGTCTACCCGGTGATCTTCATCGACTGCCTCCACGTGAAGGTCCGCGACGGCCAGGTGGCCAACCGGCCGATCTATGTCGCGCTGGCCGTGACCGTGGACGGCACCCGCGACATTCTCGGCCTGTGGGCCGGCGACGGCGGTGAGGGCGCCAAGTACTGGCTCCAGGTTCTCACCGAGATCAAGAACCGGGGCGTCGAGGACGTGTGCATGGTCGTCTGCGACGGCCTCAAGGGCCTGCCCGACGCGATCGGGACGGTCTGGCCGCAGGCGGTCACGCAGACCTGCATAGTTCACCTCCTGCGGGCGTCGTTCCGCTACGCGGGCCGCCAGGACTGGGACAAGATCTCCCGCGCGCTCAAGCCGGTCTGCACCGCGCCGACCGCGAGGGCCGCGGAGGACCGCTTCCTGGACTTCCAGGAGGAATGGGGCGCCAAGTACCCGGCGATCGTGCGGCTCTGGGAGAACGCCTGGGCCGAGTTCGTGCCATTCCTCCAGTTCGATGCGGAGATCCGCAGGATCGTCTGCACGACCAACGCGATCGAGAGCGTGAACGCGCGCATCCGCAAGGCCGTCCGGGCTCGCGGGCACTTCCCGAACGAGGCCGCGGCACTGAAGTGCGTCTACATGGCCGTCATGCGCCTCGACCCCACCGGGCAGGGCCGCAAGCGCTGGACCATGCGATGGAAGCCCGCACTCCAGGCCTTCGACATCGCCTTCGACAGCCGACTCTCCGTCGGCCGCCGATAATTCACATCACACGAGTTACACCGTTGGCTGGACAGGCCCGCGCCCGGCGTCGCAGCTGGGCCCAGTTCACCTGGTGGCGCAGGACGGAGTGCTGCTCCACCAGGCCCAGCGCCGTCGTCAGGTAGGTCCGGGCCCCAGGCGACATGGCGTCATCTGGGCCCTGCGACAGCCCGCTCGCGGACCCGGCCACCGGCAACAGGACCCCCCACAGCCGCCCCCAGGACAGCCAGGCGCAGCGAGCGTTTCCGTGCCATGTGATTCCCCCCCCCAGCGTTGCCCACGGCGTCGCGGGGCGTGCACCACTGTAGGACCGGGCAGGGCAATCGTAGGAGAACTCGGCACCGTGCTCCTCGACCACGCCGAAGGCCCGGAAAGGTGGGCAATCCCCGGCCCGGCATCGGCGCCCGGTCAGGCCGGGCGCGCCCGCAGGGCCCGCCAGCAGGCGCCGCAGGCCACCCGACCCGACGGCGCACCACCGCCACCCCACCCCCACCACCAGGAGAACAGGGCGCGCAGAAAGGGTTGTCAGCTTTTCCGGCCACCTTGGTTGGCCTCTGAGCTGCACAGATGCCACCCCGCGCGCCGGGCGGGGGTACTGGCATCAGGAGCCACATCGGGAGTTGCAGCGGAAGCTGCATCAGGAGCTGCATCAGGAGGCCCGAGAGGGGCCGTTCCCAGGCCGCACGGGGGCCGGTCCGCACTCCCCCGGGGCCGGACGATACGTCAAGGCGCGGGAGCCGCCGTCAGGGGCCGTCTGGGAGCATCGGTCGGGCAAGGGGCACTGCCGGATCCGGTCGGGCATCGACACCCGGCCTGCCCGGGGACTGCCGCCAGAGACGGCCGGGCCGTCACCCACCACCGCTCTCCACCTACCAGCGAGCCGGGCAAAGGGATGAACAGAAGAGGTTATCACATTTTCCGGCCATCCAAAAACGGCCTCTGAACTGCGGAAACTCGCGGGGACGGCCGGGAGCTACGGGGTACCCACGGTGGTACGTGCGCAACTGCCTACGGTGGCACCTGCGGTGGTACCTACTCCCCCCAGCCGGGTGATCCGGCCAGCGTGGAGGCGGCCTCGGGCGCGCGGACGAGGCAGCGGTGGCGCAGCAGATCCCGCCGGTCGCCGGGCGACAGGAGCCGCTCCTCGGGACTGAGGTTCCTCGGGTGGTCGGGGTGCAGGTCGGCGCTGCCGTCGATCGGGCGGTCCCCGGCCACGTTGAGTCGATCGCCCGCCGGGGTCCGGTAGTCGAGGCGGAAGTCGGTGCGCCACTGGGAATTGCCGCCCCAGCCCTGGGACAGGTCGACCGTCGGGCGGTGCCGGCGCCGGAAGGTCCAGTACAGCGGCGAGCGGTCCGCGATGCCGCGCTGCGCGTGCGCGACGCCAGCGCGGACCCGCACGCCGGCCCGGTTGAACAGCAGCCGGCCCAGCATCAGGCCGGGCCACACGACCTCGGTGATCTCGATCGGCGCGTGCGGGTCGTCGGCCTGCTCGACCTCGACGATCTCGTGGAGGAAGGGGTCGAACGCGTCGCCGACCTCGAACGGCGTCATGCCGAGCGCGGTGAACACCTCGAGGTACGCACGTTCCGAGAGCTCCGAGAGCAAGGGCCGCGGCTCCGGGGAACCGGGCTCGTCGAAGTGCGGCCGGACGGTGAGCAGCAGCCGGTCGCTGACCCTCTGCAGGGCGTAGAGCTCCCACACGAGGTCTTGCCCGTCCGGCTCCGCCCCCTTCTCGGCCCACCACGAGGAGTCCTCGGCCGCCGTGGCCAGCCAGGCGCGGTAACCGTCCTGGGCCCGCCAGAGCCAGGGCACGACGACCGCCTCGTACGGTTCCACCCCCTCGTACCACGCCAAGGCCTCGTACAGTTCCCGCCCGTCCACCCCGAAAGACATGCCAGGAGTCTAGGAGGAGCCCCCACGACCGAGCCCGGAGCCGTGCGGCTGTCCGGGCCGCGGGACCGAGGAATGTGCCGAGATCCCTGGTGCGGGCCATTGCCACCGTGCTGTCGCCACCGTTGAGTGGGGGCATGACCACCCCTGGGTACGCGGCCGCCGAGCGGGTCGTCCTGCGGATCGCCGCCCTCCCCGTCGGCGCTCTCGACCGACTGGGTCCGCGGGCCGCCCGGTGCGACCCGGACGGGACCGACGAGGAGCTGGCCGCGTACGTGACGGCCCTGGCCTCCCACCCGGTGCTGCGCGAGGCGGTGGAGCTGGCCAGCGACTCGCTCGCGTCGGCGCTGCGGCAGATCGAGCAGGGCCGGGTGCCGCGGCGCGGGCGGCTGGTCGCGGTGGCCGTGGCCCTGACGAAGTACGCCCTGCGGATCACCCGGCGCCCGACCCCCTTCGGAACCTTCGCCGGGGTCGCCCTCGCGGAGCTGACGCCCGCGCCCTACGCGCGGGTCGGCGACGCGCACCGCAAGTCGGTGCGCCCGGACGCCGAGTGGTTCGCGGGGGTTGTCGACGCGTGCGTGGCGGCGGGCGGGCCGGTCGACGACGCGCAGGTCGTCGTCAACGACCTGTGCCGGATCCGCGGCGACCGGCTGCACCTGCCGTGGGCGGCACCGGCGGACGGCGCCACGGCGGGGCGGGAGCGATCGGTCCGGCTGGGCCCTGCGGTCCGGTTCGTGTACGAGCGCGCGGCGCTGCCCGTGCGGTTCTCCACCCTGGCTGGGGAACTGGTGGAGCGCGGGCTGGCACCCGCACCGCAGTGGGCCGACCTGCTGCTGCGCCGACTCGTCGCGGCACGGTTCCTGCTCACCTCCCTGACGGCCGAGGTGATCGGCGCTACCGCGCTGGACGAGCTGCGGCTGCGCGCCGTCCCGGGGACGCGGGCCGTGCCGGCCGGGGCGCGGGAAACGCTGGAGGCCTACGCCCGCACGCCGCCGGGTGACGGGCGCGAGGAGCTGCGCCGGGCGAAGGCGGTACTGCGCGGGGTCCGCGAGTCGGGGCCGCCGCCGCTCCAGGTCGACGTGCGGGCGGACGCCGCGGTGGGCCTGCCGCCCGCTGTCGGCCGCGAACTGGAGCACCTGGCGGCCTCGCTGTGGCGGATGTCGCCGCACCACGGCATCCTGCCGCACCTGGACGCCTATGCCGCGGCTTTCACCGAGCGGTACGGCGACGGGCTGGCGGTGCCGTTGCCCGAACTGACCGACCCCCACCGGGGCCTGGGGCTGCCGGGTGCCGCCCGGTCGTCGGCGCACCGTCGGCCGCGGCCGGGCGGGGAGCGGGACGCGGCACTGGCCCGGCTGGTGCACGACGCGCTGCGCGACGGCGGCCGGGAGGTCCTGCTGGGGGAGGAGACGCTGCGGCGGCTGGAGGTCGCGCACGACGGCGAACCGGGCCCCGCGTCGCTCGAACTGTTCGCCCAGGTCCTCGCGCGGAGCGTGCCGGAACTGGCGGCGGGTGACTTCACGTTGCTGCTGTCGCCGTCCGGCGGCTCGGAGAGCGCGGGCGCCTCGGCGGGACGCTTCGCCGGCCTCCTCGGGACCCGCGAGGTCGCGGCCCTGGTGGCGGAACCCGCACCGCCCGGGGCACTCCGCGCCCAGGTGATGTTCGAGCCGGCCGGCGCACGGCACCGCAACATCAGCCAGGTGCCCCGGCTGCTGGACCACGTCCTGCCGGTCGGGGTCTTCGCCGACCGGTCGGCCCCCGGCACGCTGGACTGGCGGCGGCTGGCCGTCGTCGCCGACCGGGGCCGGCTGCGGCTGGTGGAACCGGAGCGCGGCCGGGAGATCGTCGTGCGCAAACCGCACCTGCTGAGCGCGACCGCGGCGCCGCCGCTCGTGCGGTTCCTGCTGGAGCTGTCCACGGTGCGTCAGGCGACCTGGTCGCCGTGGCGCTGGGGGGCGATGGACGCCCACCCGTTCCTGCCGCGGGTGCGGCACGGGCGCGTGGTGGTCGCCCCGGCCCGGTGGCGGCCGGCACCGGGCATGTGCGGCCCGGACGTCCCGGCGGCACGGTGGCGGGCGGCCTTCGAGGAGTGGCGGTCGTCGCTGGGCGTGGCCCGGCACGTGCTCGCGGCGGCCGGGGACCGGGTCTGCGCGCTCGACCTGGACGAACCGCTGCACCTCGAGGTGCTCCGGCAGGAGCTGCGCGACGGCAGCGTCGAGGTGCAGGAGGACCTGGCGTCCGCCCCCGATGCCTTCGGCTGGCTCGGTGGGCACGCCCACGAGATCGCGGTGTCACTGACCCGGCTGCCCGATCCCGCGGCGCGGCCGGCCCGGCCCGCCCCGGTGCCGCCGGTCTCGCCCGTGCCCCTCCACAGCCCCGGCGGGGAGTGGCTGTACGTCAAGCTGTACGCGGCCGCGCAGGAGCACGACCGGCTCCTGGCCGGACCGTTGGGGCGCCTCCTGGAGGCGGTGCGGGAGTCGGGGCACACCGATCGCTGGTTCTTCACCCGGTACCAGGACCCGGCCCCGCACCTGCGGCTGCGGCTGCACGGCGATCCGGCGGTGCTGCTGCGCGAGGTGCTGCCGGCGCTGCACGCGGGCCTGACGCGGCTGCGGGAGGCAGGGCTGGCCGGCGACTGGGTGCTCGACGGCTACCGCCCGGAGCAGCAGCGCTACGGCGGCCCGGCGGCCCTGGCGCTGGCGGAGGAGGTCTTCGCCCTCGACAGCCGGGCGGCGCTCGGCCTGATTCCGGTGTGCGCCGCGGGCGGCGATGGCCTGCCGTCGGAGATCGTGGCGGCGGCGCAGCACGGCGTCCTGCTCGACGCGCTGGGTGACTGGCCGTGGTGGGAGTGGGTGGACCGCCAGTACCCCAACACCGAGGAAGGCCGGCAGTTCTACCGGCGCCACCGGGCGGCGGCGCTCACCCGGATCGTTCCGGGCCGCTGCCTGCAGGCGTTCGGCGGGCTGCCGGGAGCCGGGGCGGTGGCGAGGCTGTGGGCGCGGAGCGGTGCGCCGCGCCGTTTCGGCGAGGCCGTGATCGGCGCGCCGCTCGACGAGCGGACCTCGGTGGCCGTCGACGGGCTGCTGCACATGCAGCACAACCGGCTGATCGGCCCGGATCGTGGGCACGAGACCCGCACGCTCGCGGTGCTGCGGGGCGTGGCACGCGACCACCTCGGCAGCCTGCGTCACCGGAGCGCCGGCCCCGGTTGACCGGCGGGGTGGGGGTCAGTGAAGCTGGTGCCGCACCAGCCGGGCGAACGGGCCGTCGGCGTCGGCCATCAGCGCGGCAGGCGCGCCCTGTTGGACCACTCGGCCGACGTCGAGCACGACGACGTGGTCGGCGTTCACGACGGTGGAGAGCCGATGGGCGATGACGATCCTGGTCGCCCGCTGCCGCAGCGTACTGTCGGCGACGACCGCCTGGGTCACGTTGTCGAGCGCGCTGGTGGCCTCGTCGAAGAACAGGATGCGGGGCTGCCTGATCAGGGCCTGGGCGATGGCGAGGCGTTGCCGCTGTCCGCCCGACAGGGCGCCGCCGTCGCTCAGCAGCGTCTGCATGCCCATCGGCATGGCGGCGATGTCCTCGTCGAGTCCGGCGAGCCGGGCGGCCTGCCACGCCTCCTCGAGGGTGTGACCGCGTTCGGCGGTGATGGCCTGCAGGATGGTGCCGTCGAGCGGCCGTGCGTGCTGGGTGACCACGCCGCACTGCCGCCGGACGGCGGTGCCGTCCAGGGTCGCCAGGTCGCGGCCGTCGTAGCGGATCACGCCCGAGGACGGCTGCTCGAAGCCGAGCAGCAGGCGCAGCAGGGTCGACTTGCCGCAGCCGCTGGGGCCCACCACGGCGAGCATCTCCCCGGGACCCACCCGCAGGCAGACGTCCCGCAGCACCGGTACACCGGGTTCGTAGCCGAAGGACAGGTGCTCCACGGTGATGTCACCGGTGAGCCGCCCAGGCGCTTCCGCGTCGGCGCCGGCCTCCAGCGGGTGGGCGAGCAGCGGGCGCAGCCGGGTGAACAGCGGGACGGCGGCCAGGGCCGAGTTCAGCGCGACGGCGACCTGTACGGCGCTGCTGACGGCCACCGAGAGCGAGGCGTAGAACGACAGGAACCGCGCCTCGGAGCCCCCGGCGCCGACGGGACCGGACGCCAGGAAGACGACGGTCGCACACAGCGGCAGGTAGCAAGCGGCCAGCACGGCCACCGTGTTCTGCAGGCGCACCGCCCGGCGGGTCGCCCACTGCTGGTCGCGGTAGCGTTCCGCCCAGTCGGCGACGACGCGGTCCTCCGCACCGGCCACCCGGATCTTAGTGTGCGCGCGCAGCAGGTGGAAGACCCGGTCGGTCACGGCACTGCTGCGGGCCAGCAGTTCCTCCTGGGCCCGGGCCTGCAGGAGACCGAGCCGGCCGAGCACGGCGACGGCGGCGAGGATCGGCCCGGTCGCGACCAGGGCGAGTGGCACGCTGATCCAGTACATCAGCGCCAGGCCGACCACGACGGCCACGGCCGAGTGCAGCATCAGGGAGGTCAGGCCCGCCAGCGCGGTGCGCCCGGCCAGGACGCCGAGGACGGTCTGGGCGAGCTCGCCGGTGGAGCGGCGGCTGAAGAAACGCACTGGCAGCCGCAGCAGCCGGTCCCACAGCGCCGCTTGGGCGGTGGCCTCCAGCCGTCCCTCCAACCGCAGCAGGGCGGCGTTCTCGACCACCCCGAAGACCGCCGACGCCAGGCCGGCCGCGACCAGCGCCAGGCACAGCTGCGTGATGCTGCCGGTGCGCCCGGCGGGCACGTAGGAGCCCAGGACGGTGCCGGTGGCCAGCGGTACGAGGGAGGCCAGGAGCACGGCGGCGAGCGCGGCTGCGACCATGCGGGCGGTGTCGGCCCGCGAACCGCGCATCGCGTGCCGCAGCAGGTCGCGCAGCCGCAACGGCCCGGCGGGCAGCGGGCGGTGGAAGGTGACAGCGGTCCGCTCCAGGGTCGCGGCGGTGCGCGCGGTGACGTGCGAACTGCCCCCGTCGGGGTCCCGCAGCTGGTAGCGGCCCCACCGCCGCAGCAGGGCGACGGGGGTGCCGTCGGCCGTGCGGTGGCCCAGCAGCGGGCCGTGGTCGAAGCGCCACCAGGGCCCGGTCAGGGCGATCCGGCGGGCCCGGGTGCCGGTGCGGCGTTCCAGGTCCGCGACGGGGTCGCTCTCGCCTCCGGGCCCGGCCAAGGGTCCGGCGGGGGCACGGTCGGGGGCGAGGGGCAGGCCGAGGGCGACGGCGACGGCGGTGTAGCGGTCGGCCACGTCCGCACCCTCCCCGGGGACGACGGCCGCGACGCGCCCGGGAGCGACTGCGGCCCGCAGGGCGTCCGACGCACGCCGCCGGGCGTCCCGGTCGGCCTGCCTGGAGGCGGCCGCCTGACGGTCCCGGCGCCGTTCCCGGGTGTCGATGGCCGTCTCGGCGGCGCGCAGGGCGTCGGCGAGGTGTGCTGCGGCGCGGTCGTGCACGGCAGTGCCGGTGCGGTCCTGCCCACTGTGTGCGGCGTGTACGGCGCCGGTCGGTGGTGCCGCGCAGAGGCTGGGGCCCGGTGCGGACGCGGCGGTGAAGTCGGCCAGCACGCCCAGGACGGTGTCGACGCCGAGGTCGAGGGCGGTGAGCTCGGGGCCGGTCAGGGGGTCGGCGGGGTCCTCGGGCAGGTCGATGGCGCGCAGCCGGGCGTCGGCCAGGGGACGCAGCACGAGCTGGTGGCGGGGTCCGGCGGCGGGGGCGGCCAGGACGGCACCGGGCCCCAGTCGGCCGAGGTGGTGCCAGGGGCCTCCCGTCCCCGCCGGGTCGGCTGCGAACAGGTCGGCGGTTCCGGCCGCGACCAGCCACAGCACGCCGGTGGAGGTGAGGGTGAGGGGCCGCTGACCGGCGGGTTCGCCGCGGCGGGCGAGGGAGGGCGCGGGGTCGGGGGATGCCGGTGCGGCGGTCCGGGGTTCCATGTCAGCCCTCCTTGACCAGCCAGCTGTACAGCCCGCCGGCGGCGAGCAGTTCGTCGTGCGTGCCGCGTTCGCGCACCCGTCCGTCGTCGAAGACGATGATCTCGGCGCTGTCGCGCACCGTGCTCAGCCGGTGGGCGATGACGACGACGGCGCAGCCGCGGCGGCGCAGCCGGTCGGTGACGACGGCTTCGGTCTCGGCGTCCAGGGCGCTGGTGGCCTCGTCCAGGACGAGCAGGCGGGGGTTGCGCACCAGCGCGCGGGCGATCTCCAGGCGCTGGCGTTCACCGCCGGAGAAGTTGCGGCCGTCCTCGGCCACCTGGCAGTGGATGCCGCCGGGGCGCGCGAGGACCGCGTCGAGGACGGCGGCGTCCCGCAGGGCGGCGACGACGTCCTCGTCCGGTACGGAGGGGTCCCACAGGGTGATGTTGTCCCGCAGGCTCGCCTCGAACAGCACGACGTCCTGCTCGACGGAGGCGACACAGGAGGTCAGGGCCTGGCGCGGCACGTCGTCCAACGGGCGTCCGTCGAGGGTGACGGTGCCGCTCCAGGGCCGGTGCAGGCCCAGCGCGAGGCGGGCGACGCTGGACTTGCCGCTGCCGGAGGCACCGACGAGCGCGACCTGCCGGCCGGGCCGCACGGTCAGCGACACGTCGTGCAGCAGTGGGGGCCGGGTCGGGTTGTAGCCGAAGCTGACACGGTCCAGGACCAGGTGACCGGTCAGCCGGTGCGGTGTGCCCTGCCCGTCGGACAGCGGGTCGGGCTCCGCGGGGGTGCCCCCCGCGTCCTCTGCGTCCTCTGCGTCCTGCGCGGGAACGTCCTCCACGTCCCGGAGGCGGGCGACGAGGACGCCGAAGTCCTGGAGGCGGCCGACGGAGGCGGTCAGCTGGGCCAGCGGGACGCTGAAGCCGGTGACGAACACCTGGAAGGCCGCCAGCGCCCCGATGCTCAGCCGCCCGTGGGCCGCCTGCACCCCGCCGATCAGGAGCAGCAGGGCTCCGTTGACGGCGGCCACCGTCGGGGCGACCGCCATCAGCAGCGAGCCGACGGCGTCGACGCGCTGGCGCCTCGTCACCACCGTGGCCAGGGCGCTCGTCCAGCGCCGGAAGTTCTCGGCCTCGCCGCCGGTCGCCTTGAGCATCTCGATGAGCTGGAGGCTGTTGACGGTGGTCGTGTAGAGCCGGGTCTCGTCGGCCGCCAGCCGGGTGGCGCCGTCGGCACGGGCCCTGGCCGCCTGGCGCGCGGCGGCCAGGTTCACCAGGGACAGGGCCACGGTCACGCCGGTGAGCCAGGTGTCGTACGTCGCCAGCAGGGCGAGGCAGACCGCCGCCGTCAGGGCGTTGACGGCGAGGTTGGTGACGTCGGTGGACAGCACGGTGGCCACGTCGTCGTGGGAGGTCATGCGGCGGGTGAGGTCGGCGGTGCTGCGCCGGCCGTGGAAGGCGGTGGGCAACCGCAGCAGGTGCCGCAGGAAGCGCGCCGAGGAACGGGTGGCGGCGACGAGGCGGACGCGCAGCACGAATCCCTGGCGCAGCGCGGTCACCCCCGCGGTGAGCAGCACCGTGGCGGCCATGAGGGCGAGGAAGAGGGCCTGGGGCCGGTCGCCGTGCGGCAGGACCAGGTCGACGAACCACCGGGTGAGCGCGGGCAGGGCGATGCCCGTGAGGGTCGTCAGCACACCGCAGAGCAGGATGAGCCACAACAGGGGTGCGGTGCCGGCGAGTCGTGCGTGCAGTCCGGCGAGCGGGCCGGGCCGGCGTCCGGCCCGCACGAAATCGCCGCCGGGGTTCATGGTCAGGGCGAGGCCGGTGAAGCTCTCGTCGAACTCCTCGGCCGAGACGCTGCGGCGGCCGAAGGCCGGGTCGTTCAGGTGGACCAGGTGCCTGCCGAAACGGCGGCTGAAGCCCTCGACGACGAGGAAGTGGTTGAACTGCCAGTACACGACGGTGGGTTGGCGCAGGGCGGCCAGCTGCCCGGGCTCCAGACGCCGTCCCTGGGCGTTCATGCCGTAGTTCCGGGCGGCCCTGACCAGGGCCGCGGCGGTGGCGCCGTCCCGCGAGACCCCGCACGCGATCCGCAGTTCCTCCAGCGGCACGTGGCGTCCGTGGTGTCCCAGCACGATGGCCAGGCTCGCGGCGCCGCACTCCGCGGCCTCCATCTGCTGGACGTGCGGGGTGCGCACCCGGCGGTGCCGCACGACCGTCGGCATCAGGACACCACCAGGCTGACCGGCCTGACCGGCGGCAGGTCGATGGCGGCACTGACCAGGGTGCGGGTGTCGATCGGGTAGGGCGGCCCCTGCAGCGTGGACCAGCGGTAGCCGCTGACCGTGTTGCCGGGCAGGAGGCGCACGATGACCCGGACCGGCTCGCCCCGGGCCACGAAGTCGCCGGCGAGTTCGGGGTCGGCCAGGAAGGCCGCGAGCTGTCCGCGGGTCTGGGGGCGGGCCCCGACCTCCTGCACGGTGCCGCGCACCACGCCGTACTTCTGGTCGGGGACCGACAGCACCGCGAGGTCCACGTGCTGGCCGGGCCGGACACGGGCGGCGTCGGCGGGCGGCAGGTAGAGGGCGGCTTCGAGCGGGGAACCGGCCGGACCCGGTTCGATGACGGCCAGGGTGTCGCGGACGGTCACCTGCCCGCCGACCACGGCCAGCACGGAGGCCATCCGGCCGGCCGAGACCGCCCGCACCACGTGCGGCCCGTCGGCGCCCGCGACGGTGAAGAGCACGGTGCCGGGCGTGAACTCGGCGCCCTCGGGTACGGGGGCATCGACGATCTGGCCGGCCACCGGGCTGCGCAGGGTCGTGCTGCCGGCCGCGCGGGTCAGGACTCCGGGGGCGTGCACGGTCTGCGGCAGCGATCCGGCGCAGGCCCACACGGCGCCGCCCGCCACGAGGACGGTGGCCAGCGCGAGCAGCAGCACGCTGCGGGTGCCCGCGAGTACGACCGGGACATCCGACTCCTCAGCCCGGCCGAGTCTGGCCAGGGCGCGGCGACGGAACTCCATACGGGTGTGCACCTTTCGCTTGGCGGGTGCCCGGGCCGGCCGCGATCCGGCGGGAACCGGCCGTCGCCGGCCCGGGCACCTGGTCGATCAGGTGTTCAGCAGGCGCGGGATCGGCAGGGAGGCGCCGGAGACGTCCTCCAGCTCCTCCTCGGTGATGATGATCTCGGTCGCCGCGAGTTCGGCGTCCACGTTCTGGGCGGCATCGATGTCGTTCGCAGCCATGCCTTTTCCTTTCTCTCGAGACAGGAATGTCCTGGTCGGACGCCTCAAGGTTCGGACCGGCCTGATTCCGGGTCAACGGATTCCTGGAGATGTGACGGTAGGTCCCTCGGTGACCCGCGGCGTTCCGGTGCGGGCCGGCGGACGATGCCCGCGCGGTGGAGGGTGCGGACGAGCGTCACGGCCGCCTCCTCGGTGACGCCGGGGATGTCGCGGGCGCACCACGGGACTTGACCGTCCTGGCCCCACCGGGCCGCCAGGAAACGGGCGGCGGGGCCCTGGAGCGTCAGGGACCGGTCGGCGAGGTCCAGCCGCAGCCGCCCACCGTCGCCGTGGACCATGTCGAACAGGCTCTCGGAAACCAGGACGACGAGGGTGCCGGCGTCGACGGCGGGGCCCAGGGCCGCAGCGACGGGAGCGACATGCGGTTCGGGGTAGCCACCGCGCACCAGCCTGGCGACGCCGTCGGCGAAGGCGGCGCTGTCCACCCGGGCCAGCGCCTCGGTCAGCTCCCGCCGCACCTCGTCGGTCACTTCGGCCAGCCGACCGGTGTCGCGGGCCAGGCCCCACGGCAGTTCGGCGCGCAGTCCGGTGAACTCGCCCTTGCGGCTGCCCAGGTGGCGTACCAGCTGCTCGGCGAGCCAATGCCGGGTGAGCATCGGCACGAACCCGATGGTGACGTGCACCGAGGGCTCGTCGGTGGCGGTGCCGCTGTGCAGCCAGCCGCGGGGGATCCACAGCACGTCGCCGGGGTGCAGGGTCACCTCCAGAGCGGCGGGCTCGTGCGCGAACCGCTCCAGTTGCACGGCGGTGGGGCCGTTGTCGTGGTTGGTCTCGTGCGGCAGCGGGTCCGGGAAGGGCTGCTCGCGCACCCGCCAGGTCTTGCTGCCGACGGTCTGGACCAGCACGTTGCCGCGCTCGTCGAAGTGGTACGGGAAGCCGGTGTTGCCAGGCGGAGTCAGGAAGGCCGTGGCGGTGGTAGCCGTGCCGACTTCGTGGGCGAGGCCGCGGCAGAACTCGCCGACGGGCCGCCAGTACCGGTGGATGTTGTCCAGCACCAGGGTGGCGCCCTGGTCGAGCAGCCCGGTCACCGCCCCGGGGCGCACGTGCCCGGCGAAGGACGGCTCCAGGGACCGCTCGCCCCAGGTGTAGTCGGCCGGCGGCACCTCCCGGCCACCGAGCACGATGCGCACGTCGGCCGCCGACACCCCGTCGCGCAGCAGCTCGTCGGTGCCCTCGAGGTCGAGCAGCCCGGCCAGTTCGCCGGCCGGCATCGACCACACCTGCGGAGTGGTGGGCGGGTCCGACAGGAACTCCTCGGGTGACGGCACGAGCTTCGCGAGTGCTCGGTAGCGCATGGTCCGGTCTCTCCGTTCCGGCGGGGAAGGCTGCGGTGGGTTCCTCGGGCAGTGCCGGGTCAGTCGGCGTCGGCGTGGCGCGCGACACCCAGCCGCAGCAGGGTCCGCACGAGGTCGAGGGCGGCGGCCTCGCCGGCGAGCGGCGCGATGTCGTGGGCGCACCACCGCTCCCCGTCGTCGGCGGACCACAGGTCTTCGATGCGGTCGGCGACGGCTCCGCGCAACGTGAGGGTGGTGCTGCCCAGGTGGAGGCGGAGCCGACCGGCGTCAGCGCGCTCGACACCGGCGACCGCTTCGGGGACCAGGACGACGGGTGTCGTGGGGCCGGTGGGGTCCGCGGTCGCGGAGACCGTCGGTGTGCCGGGCGGCTCCAAGAAGTTCTTGCGGATGTCGCGCACCAGGGAGTCGGCCAGGCCCGCCGCGTCGACCAGGGGCAGGGCCTCGGCGAGTTCCTTGGCCACCTCGGCGATGACGGCGGCCAGTTCGCCGGGGCTTCGCGTGATGCCCCAGGGCAGTTCCCTGCGGAAGTCGGCGAACTCCGGGCGCCGCTCGTCCAGTCGCTCGGCCAGCTTCCCGGCCAGCCAGTAGCGGGTGAGCATGGGGACGAAGCCGACGGCGACGTGCACGGAGGGTTCCCCGGTCGCGATCCCGCTGTGCAGCCAGCCCCGCGGGATCCACAGCACGTCGCCCGGGCGCAGCGTGGTTTCCAGGGCGGGCGGCCGCTGCGCCAGGCGGGCGGATTCGGCCTCGTCGGGCCTGTTGCGGCGCAGCGTCTCGTGCGGCAGCGGGTCGGGGGCCGTCGCCTCGTGCACCCGCCACGTCTTGCTGCCCGAGGTCTGGATGAGCAGGTTGCCACCCTCGTCGTGGTGGTAGGGGAAACCGGGCTGGTCGGCCGGGGTGATGAAGCCGGTGGCGGAGGCGGGCAGGCCCACCTCGTGGCCGAGTCGGCGGCAGAAGTCACCGACCGGTTCCCAGAAGCGGTGCAGCACGTCGAGGACGATCGTGGAGCCGTCACGCAGCAGCGTGCCGACGGCGCCGGGCCGGACCGTGTCGGCGAACGGCCGCTCGATGGGACGCTCCCCCCAGACGTACTCGGCCGGATCCACGCCCCTGCCGTCGCGCACGGCGCGGAAGGCGGCGGCCGGGACACCGGTGTGCAGCATCCGGTCGATACCGGCGTGGTCCAGCAGCCGGCGCAGGGGTTCCGGCGGCATCGACCAGACCTGGGGGCGCGTCGGCGGGTTCGCCACGAAGTCCTCGGGCGACGGGACGATCTGTGACAGGGCGGTGAACCGCACGGCATCCTCCTCGGGGTCGGTGGCCTGGGGCCGGCAGCGGTTCCCCAGGCGCCGGGCGGCGGACCCCGCCGGGGCAGGCGGCCCGCTCCACAGCCCACACGCACCGGCACGATTCGACAACCGTCCCGGGCACATCCTGTGGTGAAGTTCTCGGGTCCGGCGCGGACCGAGAAGTCACCGAAATCCCTGGGGCTGCGCCTTGCCGGGACGCCGGTGCCTCTGGTCGACTCGGCGAGGTTCCCCCAATCGCAGTCGCAGTTCGCAGTTCTTCGCAGTTCACAGGACAGGACGTCGCAGGACCGGATACGGAAGGGCAGGGCCCGGCGCGCTCATGAACGACGACCTGATCGCCAACCCGCAGGTGACCCTGGAGGTGTTCCTCTCCGTTCGCAGACGCGGGCGGCCGGTGGAGCGCGTCAGGTTGACGGCCCCCGCCGAACTGGCCCTGCTGCCCGCGCTGTTGGCCGGGCAGCAGGCGACGCCGCAGGAGAAGCGCCAGGCGGCGGTGCGCCTGGGCCTGCTGTTGCCGCCGGACGAGGCCCCGGCCCGACTGGAGGAACTGCGGCTGCGCTGCGATGTCGACGAGGAACTGCTCGTCCTGCTGCCGCCGCGGGCTGCCGGCCTTCCGGTGCCGGACGCCGCCGAGTTGCGGATCAACCCCGGTCTCCACGTCCAGAACGGCCCGGAGCTGCCGCAGGCCGTCGCCGCGGACGCACCCGAGGGCCACGCGGTCGTCCCGGGCCCGCGGGACTTCGCCGCCGAACGGCCCGTCGTCTGGGTGCGCGACGCCCGTTCGGGCACCGTGGTGCCCTGGTGGTGCGACGGCACCTGGGGCCCGGACCTGCGGCGGGTCGCCCTGGAGGGCGCGCCCCCCGCAGCGCTCTCCCGGGACGCGCTGCGGGCCCTGTGGCTGGCGGGCGTGCTCGTGCCCCGCACCCCGCCGGGGCCGCCGGCGGCCCCGGCGGAGGAGAGCGGGGACGGGGTACTGGTCCTGCGCGGGGTGTTTCCTCCGCTGTTCGTGGCGGCGCTGCGGCGGCACTTCCGGCGGATGCGCCGGGAGGGCTGCTTCAGCACGGACCGCCAGCAGGTCCGCGACGGCCTGCGGGACGGCATGTACTGCGACGCCGTCACCCTGTTCGTGCAGCGGCAGCTCGCGCGGGCCGTCACCGCGTGGGCCGGCGAGCCGGTGCGGCCCTCGTACACCTGGGCGGTCACCTACCAGCCCGGGGCCGCCCTCGCGCCCCACCGGGACCGCCCGCAGTGCCGGTGGAACGTCTCGCTGTGCGTGGACGACGACCCGGCCGGCGCGGACCCGTGGCCGTTCCGCATCCGGACCGCCGACCGCCTGCACGAGGTCGCGC
Organism: Kitasatospora sp. NPDC101155; assembly: GCF_044768305.1. Taxonomy (NCBI): domain Bacteria; kingdom Bacillati; phylum Actinomycetota; class Actinomycetes; order Kitasatosporales; family Streptomycetaceae; genus Kitasatospora; species Kitasatospora sp. NPDC101155. The sequence goes on from NZ_JBIWPN010000060.1 coordinate 27,139, forward strand.
TCGGCATGGGCGACGCGGTCGTCTACAGCGGCACCGACGACGAGCACTGGCGCGACCCGCTGCCCGCCGGCCGTCACGTCACGATGTGCCTGCTGCACTACGTCGCCCCGGACTTCACCGGCCCACTGAACTGACCCCCGACCGCAGAACAGGAAGCCGACGTGCGCCAGGTAGCACCGGAAAGTCTCACGTCTCTCGGCCCCTCGTCGTTCGAGCACGGCACCGCGAGGACGGAGGCGGGGCATGTGAGGGACTTCGCCGAAACGTGGGAGTGGCTCGAGCCCTTGCTGCCCCGGGTTCCCATCACGCGGGTGTACGACCTGGCGCCCATCGACTTCATCGGCGTTCCGGTGTGGTCGGCCGTCACGCCCTTGGCCAAGGACCTGGCCGTGAGCATGGGCAAGGGCGCCACGGCCCTCGCGGCGAAACTGAGCGCCGTCATGGAGGCGATCGAGCGGGTATCGGCCGAGGCCCTGCCGCCCGACCGGGTCGTCAGCGGGTCCTATCAGGACCTGGCCGCTTCCGGAGCAGTGGACCCGACGGCGTTCAACCTCCCGTCCGACACGTCGTACCGGCCCGATGCGGTGTTCTCGTGGACGGGAGCGTACGACCTGATGGGGAAGGACCACAGGCTGGTGCCGACCGACCTCGTGCTGAATCCGGCGAGCGAGGGAGTCACCGCCCGGATCGAGACGAACGGGCTGGCGTCGGGCAACTCCTATGCGGAATCCGTGCTCCACGCGCTGTACGAACTCATCGAGCGGGACGCCGTGTCCGAGGAGGATTTCTACACCGCCCATCACGACCCGGGGTTCTCTCCGCCCCGTCCGCTGAGGACCGTGGATCCGGCGACCGTGCCACCGGGAACCGCGCGGGACTTCATCGAGAAGTTGGGCGATCAGCGGCTGGTCGTGCGCATTCAGGAGATACCGAGCGCCATCGGTGTGCCGGTGTTCGGCGTGGTTCTCATCGACAACGATTTCTTCGGCTCCGCGGGCGAGTCGGTGACCTTCGGGGGGTACGGCGCCGACCTCGATCCCCAGCGCGCACTGGTCCGTGCCATCACCGAAGCCTGCCAAGCGCACAGTGGTGTCGCCGGCGGCGCTCGTGACGTGTTCGAGAGCATCCACTCGAAGCGGAGGCCCGCCGAGCAGAAGAGGCGGTCGGAGCTCTACTACGGCTCTCCGACCCTGGCGTTCCCCCAGGAGAGGAGAGGCTGCGACGACGTCCTGCAGGGCATCGAGGAGATCGTCGGCCGGCTGCGCGCCGCGGGAACGGAGCACTGTCTGGTGACGGAAGTGACGCGCCCGGACCTCGGCGTACCCGTCGTCCGCGTTCTCGTGCCGGGTCTTGCCTGCTCCTACGGTGAGACCTCGCGAACCCCGACTCTCCGCATGCTTGGATCGGTGGTCTGAGTGATGAAAACGACTGTTTTCACTGGTCCTTCCCTGGCACCCGGCCAGGCCCGGGAGCTCCTGCCCGCCGCCGAGGTCCTGCCGCCCGCGAAGCGCGGAGACGTGTACCGGGCCAGGGCAGGAGGCAGCACCCGCATCCTCGTCATCGACGGCACCTTCGCGCACGAACTCCCCATTTCGACGCGCGAGGTGGTGGACGTCGCCCAGGACGGTGCGCAGATCTTCGGCGCGTCCAGCATGGGGGCCATCCGGGCGGCGGAATGCTGGCCGGCAGGCGTGCGGGGCGTGGGTGCGGTCTACCGGATGTACCGGATGGGGCTGCTGGATTCGGACGACCCGGTGGCGGTCGCGACCGATCCCGACCGGGACCATTCGGCGGTCAGCGTCGCCCTGATCAACATCCGCGCGGCCGTTCGGAGGCTGCGCGGACTTCGCCTGATCACGTCGTCCCAGCAGGACGCGCTGATTCACGCCGCGACGGCGTTGTACTACCCCGACAGAACGTGGCGAATGATCCTCAAGAAAGCAGGAGTGGGAGATCCGGACGGGGCGATACGAGAAGCCTGTGCGGCCGTCGACATCAAGCGGGCCGATGCGCTGAGCGCTGTTCACCTGCTGGCTGCTACGCCTGACCATGGCGAATTCGACGGCGTGGCCCGGACGCTCGACCGGGGTCCGCGGTACTTCTCTCACGATCCGCTGCTCGGGTACGACCGGCCGCGACTCGACACCGAGCTGCCCCGTTTCCTGGCCGGTAGCGGGCGGTATCGGAAGTACCTGCGGTGGCTGGTGGCCGACGAGCCGGAATTCGACGGCATCGCCGCGAAGGACTGCCCGAGGTCGCCGCGGAACCCGCTGGCCGAGAAAGCCCTCGCCCGCGTCTTTCAGGACCGCCGGGAGATTCCTCGTCGCCTCATGGAGAAGGTCGCCTCATTCGGGCAGTTCGAGACCGAGGTGATGCTGTGGCACGCGGTCCTTCGGCTGGAGGCTCACAAGCTCGGCCACGACGCCGAGGTGACCCCTGATCACGAACAGCAGGTCCGGGGGAGTGTCGCGCGACTCCACGGGTACCAGACGTGGGAGTCGCTCACATCGGACCTGCGGGACGGGAACCTCCCCAGTGGCATCCCCTTCGAGTGGGTCGAAGAAGCCTGTGTCCGTCTGATCCACGCGAGGGCGTAACTCGCACCGGCGGGAGCCCGGGCCGGGCTCCCGCCGTCATTCCTCGGAGTCGGAGTCGGGGTCGGAGTCAGCGCCGGGGTCAGAACCGGGGTCAGGGTCGGCCGCGGCGATGGCGGTGAGGCGGCCGCGTGCGCCGGGGGTCTGGAGTCCGGCGGCGGTGCGCTGCGCCTGCGCGACCAGCTCCCGCGGCGAGAGGCGTTCCCACAGCAGGCGCAGCAGTTCGGCCATGGTCTCCTCGGTCTGCGGCCGGGTGGCGAACCCGGGCGGCATCGAGCGGCGGAAGGCGACGTCCTGCTCGAAGACCTTGCGGATCCCGTCCTGGATGGCGGTGGACCACAGCACCGGCTCGACGGCGATGGTGAGGTGCAGGGAGGTGACGTCCTCGGTGGCCGCCGCGTGGATGGTGCCGCGCGGCAGGTAGAGCAGGTCGCCGGCCCGCAGGAGGAGGTGCCGGTCGTACCGGGCGGCCCCCGGGCTGCTCTCCCGGAACATCCGGCCTTCGAAGGGCAGCGGGGTGCGCACGCCGTACAGGCGCCAGCGTTTGGTGCCGTGGATCTGCGCGACCAGGACGTCGTGCCCGTCGTGGTGCGGAACGAAGCCTTGGGCGTTGCCGCCGGGGGTGAGGTAGGCGTTGGCCCACACCTTGGCGCCGGCCCACTGGCCGAGGGCCCGGGTGAGCGGCTGCAGGGGCTCCCAGCGGGAGTCGACGTGCTGCACCTGGAGGGTGGCGCCCGCCTCGAAGGCGTCGTAGATGGCGCCCAGGCGGGTACCCGGCTCGACGGGATCCTTGCGTCCGGCGTGGACCACCCGGAGCTGGTGGAAGTCGGGGCCGGACAGCGCGAGCAGCCTGTCGAAGTCGTCGAGGGTGAGCAGCTCCCGATAGTGGCCGGGCTGTTCGCGCGCCACGTGCAGGGGCTGCTGCTCGCGGAAGTCGCGTTCGAACTCCTCGACGGTGACCGGCGCGAGCAACCGTGCCAGGTCGAATTCCGGCAGGGGCATGGCTACTTACTCCTTCTCCTCGGCGTGCAGGGCGCGGTCGGTGAACGGCTGGAGGTCCACCTTGCGCCGGTGCTCCGGGAACCGCTCGCCGTCGTGGTTCTCGCCGCGCAGGTAGTGGCGCTGGAACTGCTGTTGGTGCGCCCGGGTGCCCGGGACGAGGCGTTCCTCGCTGAACCGGTCCCGGCTGGCGCTGAAGGCGCGGTAGCCCGCTTCCTCGGGCGATCCGGCCAGTGGGGTGGTCTCGGGCCGGAAACGGGTGAGTTCGTCGCGCCGTTGCGGCACCAAGGCGCACACCGGCTCCCCGGCGCGGAACTCGATCGGGTGGTGCGGCCGGGTGACCTGCCAGTTCATGGTGAAGAACGCGCTGGTCCAGTCGGTCTCGATGAGTCCCGACAGGGCCGTGATCCCGTCCTTGGGCAGGTTCGCCGGGCCGCGCACGAGCAGGTTCCAGCCCGGCGGGGTGCGGAAGAGGTAGGGCAGGTGGAAGGTGAGCACGCCGTGCCCGAAGTTGCTGAACGCCGCCCGTCGGGCGTGCTCGTCGGCGTAGCGCACCCGCAGGGCGGGGGCGTGCCGGTTGCCCTCCCAATCGACGGTGAACGTGCTGTTGTTGAGGATCCACCACTCCGACTGGTTGGCCATCATCAGCGGCAGGCAGCGGCGGGCGAAGCCCTCGTCGGTCGCCGCGATCCACTCGCGGTGGACGGGGGCGGGCACCAGGGGCAGGTCGGGGCCACCGTCGACGGTGTAGGCGGTCAGCGGCAGGGGACCGGACCCGCCGTCGGCGGGTGCGGTGGAGCGGGGAGCCCGGTCGGGGGTGCGCGGTGGCGTCGTCATCGTTCCTGTCCCATGGCGGTTTCGGGTCCGCCGCGGGTGGCGGCCCGGTGGCCCCAGTCGGCGGAGTTGACGGGTTCCCAGCCGTCCGCGTCCGGCGCGCCCGAGGGGGCCGGGGCGTCGTGGGGGCGGGTTCCGAGCAGGAACTCGCCGAGGGCGACCTCGCGCGTGCCGTCCAGCCCGAGGGCCGCGGTGACGGTGTCCGGATCGGCGACGCCACGCAGCGCGCAGGGTGCCAGTCCCATGGCGGTGGCCACCAGGTACATCGTCTGGTGCAGGACGCCGAGGTGCTGGAGGGTCAGGGCGTAGGCGATCGCACCGTAGTTCCACGACAGGCGCTGGACGCGTGAGGTGACGGTGATCAGCAGGTCGGGGGTGGCCCGGTGCCATGTGCTGATGCGACGGGTCATCACCTCGCCGACCCGCTCGCAGCGTTCGACCGCGACGAGCGCGTGCTCGAGCGGGTCGTAGTGGTAGGTACCGGCGGGCAGTCCGTCGCAGCGGCTGACGGTGACGTACAACTCGAGTTCGTGGATGCCGTCGGTGCCGGGGTAGGGCCGGGAGGTGCGTTCGAACAGCGGACGGGTGTCCCACGCGTAGTACGGTCCGGGGCGATCGCCGAGGCGGCTGCGGACGCGGGCCGTGCGGTAGAGGAACTCGCCCAGCGCACGGGTGGTGACGGGCTCGTCGCCGTAGTGCTTCCAGGAACGCCGGGACTCCAGCACGACGGTCAGCGGGGGGTCGTCGCGCAGCAGGTCGGCCAGCCGGGGCCGGGGCAGCGGGACGCGGGCGGCACCGGGCGGGTGCGGGCGCGCCGCGGGCTGGGGCGGCAGGACGTTGAGGAAGCGCGGCAGGGTGTCGCGCGACGGGGTGCTGCGGGCGGCGAAGAGCAGGTCGTGGAAGTCCCACTGGCGCAGTGCCGGGTCGTCGTCCTCGCCGCCGCGGCCCGGGGTCTCGGCGAGGTCGAGACCGATGAGCAGTCCGGCGAGCCGGGCCATGACCCCAGTGGTCAGACCGGGGTCGCCGGGCCCGGCGACCGACAGCAGGTCCTCGGCGGTGCGGGGTCCGGCCAGCTGCAGGACGGCGGCGCGGGCAATGTCGTCGGTGAGCCGCAGGCGAGCCGGTGAGCGGGGGGATTCCAGGACGATGGCGCCGCCGTCGGCGCGCAGCAGGGCGAACCGGGAGAGCCGGATCGGGGTGTCGGCCGCCACCGGGGGCGGCAGGGTCAGCGACAGCGCCCGCAGGGGTTCAACGCGCAGCAGGGTGCGGCCGCCGGGGGCCCGCAGGTCGCGCACCAGCAGGTGGCTGAGGCGTTCGAGTACCCGCATGAGGGCGGCGTGGTGGGCCGCCCGGCCCGGCGCCGGTGGCGCCTCCGCCGGGTCGCCCGGCAGCGGCAGGGGGTCGCGGGCGAGGCCGCACAGGACGTCGCGGAGCTCGGGCGGCAGGCCGCGCAGCACGTAGGACCGCGGTGCGCGGTGGACGACGAGCCGGTCGTCGTCGAGGTGTAGGCGCACGTCGGCGGCGAAGGAGACCTGCTGGTCCCCGCCGCCGGTGCCCGGCTCGTTCTGCACTGCTCGCTCCCTTCGTCGTGCGGCCCCGGGGCTCCCGCTCGGCATCGTGCGGAGGTCCGCCGGGCGGGGTCAAGGACCGGGGGAACTGTCTTCGGTCCGCTCCTCGGTGGTCTTGGTCCTCCGGGGAGGTCAGGTGGCACCGGGCAGGACGTGCCGCAGCTGGTGACGGCTCTCGATCCCCAACTTGCGGTAGGTGTTGGTCAGGTGGATCTCGACGGTCCGCAGCTGCACGAACAGGAACTTGGAGATCTCCCGGTTCGTGTGGCCGGTGGCCGCGAGCGTGGCGACCTTGCGTTCGGTGGCGGTCAGGCTGTCGACGCCCTTCCGGCGCGAGCGGGGCATGCGGCCCCCGGCCGCGGTGAGTTCGGCGGCGGCGTGCTCCAGCACGCCGGTGGTGCCGATGTCCTGGGCGAGTTGGACGGCCTCGCGCAGGGCGGTGCGGGCGGCGCCGGTGCGTCCGGTCCGGTGCAGCAACGCGCCCTGGTCGGTGAGGGCCCGGGCCTGGTCGTGGGGCGCTCCGTGGGCCCGCAGCAGTTCCACCGCCTCGGCCATGACGTCCGGCGCCGCACCGCCGGCCGTCCAGGCCGCGACGGACAGCGCGAGGCCGAGGACCCCGGGGGCGTGCTGGGTTCGCGCCCACTGTGCTTGCTCGAGGGCGAGTTCGCGGGCCTGCCCGTCCCGGCCGACCGACAGGAGCGCGCGGGCAGCCGAGGAGCGCCAGGGCAGCAGCGTGTCGGCGATGCCGAACTCCCGCATGCGCCGGCCGCATTCCAGGAGGTCCCGGGCACCGTCCTCGGTGTAGCCGAGCGCGGCCTTCAGCTCGCCGCGCGCGAAGAGGTGGGTGGCGCCGGCGAGGCCGCCGGGCAGGGCCTCCGGGACGCCGGCGCGTTCGAGTTCCGCGGCGGCCTCCTCGTGACGTCCGGTCAGCGTCAGCAGGTGGACCAGGCGGGCCCGGACCAGGGTGGCGAGCGGTCCCGAGGGGGCGGCGGCGCAGGCGTGCAGCGTCGCAGCGGCGGCGCGGGCGTCCTCCAGGGCGGCGGCCGGTCCCTCGGTCGCCAGGAGCAGCAGGGAGCGCAGGGACCGGGTGAGAGCCTCCAGGGGCTGGTGCCGCCCTCGGCGGGTGCGGATGAGCGCGGCTTCCAGCAGCGTGCCGGCCGACTCCGGCTGCCCAGTGTGGATCATCACGTCGGCCGCCCACAGGTGGGCCATGACGTGGGCGGGGGTGCTGGGGAACTCGGACCGCGCGGCCTGCTGCGCGTCCGCGAACGCGGTGGCGTTCCCCGCCTGCCGGTGCAGCCTCGTCAGGGCGGCCAGCGCCTGGGCGAACGCGCCGCCGCTGCCCGTGTTCCCGCCGACCGCCGGGGACCCGGGCAGCGGCGGGAGCGGGCCCCGCACCCCGCAGTGGGACAGCCGCAGGGCGAGGGCCGGGTCGGCGTCGCGCAGGTGTGGGCCGACGAGGACGAGGGCGGTCCGTTCGGCCTGGTCGGGCGGTGCGCCCAGCAGCACCAGGTCGAGCAGTCCGGGGGTCCGGCACACGGTGCGGCCGGCGTCGGGTGAGAGCCGGATCGCCTCGTCGAGGCTGGTGGCGGCCTCGGCCAGGTCGGTGCGGGTGGCGGCCTCGGCCAGTTCCAGCAGGAGCGCGGAACGGGGCTCGGGGGCGAGCGGCTCGGCCAGAGCACGACGCAGATAGCCGCACGCGGTGCCGGGGTCCCCGGCAGCCAGGCGGTCGGCGGCACCGGCCCGCAGGGCGTCCAGGGCCCAGGGTTCTCCGCTGGGCAGGGCGTGCACGAGGTGCCGGGCGACGGCGTCGGGCGCGGCGCCGCTCTGGTGCAGGAGACGGGCGGTCCTGCCGTGCAGCGCCTCGGCCTCGCTGGGGGCCAGGGCCGCCCTGACGGCCGTGGTCAGCACCGGGTGGCGCATGGTCACACCGGACGGGCCGGCTGCCAGCACACCGAGGCGCACCAGCCGCTCGGCCACCTGGGTGACGACCGGCCGACCGAGTCCGGTCAGCTCGGCGATCCGGGCCGGCGTGGCGGGGGACGTGAGGACGACGACGGCGCGGACGACGTCCAGCGCGTAGGGGGACAGCCGGCGCAGTCGGCCGCCCACGGACCGGGCCACGGAGTCGACCACGATGTCGGGCAGAGCGGTGGCGGCCCGGGCGTCGCAGCCGTGCCCGAGCTGCGCCAGGCGGGCGGCCAGTGCGGTGACCAGGTGGGGGTTGCCGCGGGTGGCGGCCAGGCACGCGTCGGTGAACTCCTCGTCGGGGCCGGCCCCGAGGTGGTGTTCGAGGACCGCGGCCACCGAGGGCCGCCCGAGCTCGCGCAGCGGCACCTCCCGCGTCTGGGTGAGCGTCAGCTCGGCCAACAGGTCGGTGCCGTGCGCCTCGGCGCCGGGGCAGAAGCTGAGGACGACGGTCACGGGAACGTCCTTGCAGCGTTCGGCCAGGCCCACCAGCCACCGCAGGGAATCCTCGTCGGCCCAGTGCACGTCGTCGACGGCCACCAGCAGCGGTCCTGCGGCCTCCGGCATGGCCAACCGGCCGAGGACGTCGTACAGACCGCGCAGCGCGGCGGTGCGGAGGGCGTCCTCGGCGGGTAGGCCGACCAGCATCGCCGCGGCCTGCCGCGCGATCGGGAGCCAGCGGCGCTGGTCGCCCGCCTGGCAGGCGGACCGCGCGAGCCGGCGCAGGAGTTCCAGCGGCGCGTCGCGGTCGGCGTAGCTGCACCGGGCGTGCAGGGCGGTGAACCCACGCTGCCGGGCCGCCGCGGCGGCGTCGTCGAGCAGGGCCGTGCGTCCGGTGCCGGCCGGCCCCGTGATCAGGAGGGATCCGCCGGTGCCGCGGGCGCCCTGCTCGAGGGCCTGGTCGAGGGCGGCCCGAGCGTGGTCGTACTCGCGCAGGTGCGGAACGGTGGGAGCAGTGGGCGCCGCGGCCGGTGGGTCACATGCGGCGCGGGAGGCCAGGGAACCGCCGAGGCGCAACACCGCAACTTCCTCCTCGGGAGTGCCTTCGTGCCCGTGCCGCTCGCGTCCGCGCCCGGCGTGGGCCTGTTCGTTCGCCCTGCCGGGCTGCCGTCTTCCGATGTCCTCCTTGCACAGAGGTTTACGTGACAGGAGACGGGGCGGGTTCACCCGGACGGTCGAGAGACAGCCGTGGCATTCCTCACAGACGCAGGGCGGTGCCACCGGAGACCCCCGGTACGGCGCCGTCCCTCCGGCCGAGCTGCTCATGTGGCCGTCGCTGTGGGCGGGCAATCCGCTCCCGGCGGGCGGCCTCCCGAGCTCGCCGGTGTCCGCGGCCTCAGGTGGGATCGGCGTCTCGAGTCAGGCCTTCGCCTGGGACGACACACCCATCACCACCGACCCGGACGGGTTCTACGCCTTCGTCACCTTCGTTACCCAGTTCGGCGACACCCCGAGGTCACCGGTGCCACCGACGGCCTCCTCCGCGCTCGAGATGAGCGCGCTGCTGAAGCGGGCCGACCTCGGCTGGCGCGCCACGGCGACGTTCGCCGCCGGGGAGTCCGCCTGGCGGCGGGAGCTCGCCATGACCGGCACCGTCCCTCACGGGTAAGAGCCCACAGGCCGTTTGACCCGCCGACGGCCGGCACGAGCACCGCAAGGGTGTGTCGCCCGCCCTCGGCACGCTTGCACCACCACCAGCCCGAGGTGAGTCGTCCGGCCGTCGAGGCCGGCGCGGCCCTGAAGCTCCGTACGCGATGGGGCCACGGGACATCACGCACCGCGCGGACCCATCAGCGGTCCCACTTCCTCGTCGCATTCCGCGCCTTCGGGGCAGCCAACCTTCGTCCTTCGGGCTCTTCCGCTCAAGCGGCGGGGCCTGCTGTGCGGCGTACCCGACACCCTGCGCCGGATCCCGCCGATCGAGATCCCGGCCGGCTGCAGCGTCAAGGCCACTGCCGGCTCCAAACTCAAGGAAGCCGTGAAGTAGCGGCAGCCACGGCCCGGGTGCCTGGTTGTTCCCGGGCCACCGCCGGCGCCGCAGGAGTTCAGGCTTTGGGCGATAGGGCGGCTGCAGCGGCAACCAGGTCGTCGAGTCGGCGGAACTCCCGCTGGTCCTCCTCGGCTTCCGAAGAGGACCACAGAAGGCAAGAGCCATCGTCCTTCTGCCGGATCAGCAGCTCGCCCGGCTCTTCACGGTAGGAGTCCTTCACCAGCCGCAGCGTCCACATCGAGAAGAACGGGAACATCTGCGCGAGCTTCGGCTCGGCTCGGAGGGCGGTAAGCAGGTCCCGGTATTGCGCGAATGTCGGGTCGCCGATCTGCAGGTCCCACATCACGGCCACCTGGTTGCCTTCGTCGTATCCCTGGCTCAGCTTGGTGTACGTCATGAAGGGGAAGCGCTGGGAAAGCTCGGTGAGGGTCGCGCCGTGCTTCCACGCCGCGAGTACCGTGGTGGTCTCGACGATGTCCGCGGTGATGCCGTCGGCCCAGCGGGAGAACCATCCCCGGTCGCTGTACAGCGAAATGTCGAACACGCGTTCTGCGGGCCGGAGGTTGACCTTCATCTGCCCTCACGGCGAGTCGAACTCCGCGACCGTCGGTGCCCAATCGGGCTCGAGGGCACGCAGTTCGTCGCCGAGAGCGAGACCGTGCTCGGCCGCGGTCGCGAGGATCGCGGCCGTGAGGCCCTCGTGTCGGGCGAGCTCCGGATAGTGCTCGGAGAAGTCCGGCGGGAGGCCGCCGATCACGTCGTTCATGGAAGAGTTCGTCCTTTCCATCCTGCTCGTACACGAAATACCTGTCCGGTGGGGCGGCCGCCGGAGAGAGCGGCCGCCCCACCGGACGCGAGAGTCAGTCAGCCCACTCGAAGATCCAGGCCCTCGGCGCCGTGGCGCCGTCGTGGTCATCCTCGTGCCGCCGGGCACCTGCCCGCCCGGCGGCGCCTCGTTCCACGGCCGCCCGCCCAGGCCGTCGGAGGCGCCGCACAGCTGAGGCGGCGTGGTGCCGGATGTGACAGGGGCGGCAGGACCGGGTTGTAGCACGTTGTGGCAGGATGCCGACTGCACGTAAGCGAAGCACCGTGCTCAACCGATGAACCCGCGGGGGGTCCTCTTGTCCATCGTCCGAACCGTCCCCAAAACTCCACTCACGGCCGGCGCAGCCGTCGTGGCCGCTGCGCTCCTGACCGGATGTTCCTCGGGACCGGGGCCTGTCCTTGGTGCGCCGGGTGGTGTCACCGCATCGACTGCCGCCACGACGGGTGGTTTCTCCTCCCCGGGCGCCGTCCCGGCAGACACGCCGACACTCAGCGCATCCGGCGCACCCGCGTTCGGCTCTCCCAGCAGCACACCGAGCGGCCCGCCGATCCCCACCGGCGCGTTCCTGCGCAGCCTCCTGCCGACCGCCGCCACCCTGCCGGCGGGCTGGACGATCGAGAGCGACGGCGGCGAGACCGACACCGGCACCTATGTCGATGATGAGCCCGGCGATCCGATGTTGCCGAAGGAAAGGTGCACCGAGATGCGTCTCGGTGGGGGCACCCTCACGCACGACCTCCAGGCCTCGGATGCGGAGAACCACGTCTCCGACGGCATGAACGAGGTGTTCGTCCGGCTGTCCGCCTACCACCCGGGCGACGCGGCCAAGGTGCTCGCCGAGATCCGGGACTACGCGGCACGCTGCAAGTCCTTCACGGGACAGTCATGGGACCACCCCCCGGTGCCGGTGCCGGAGACGGTGACCGTGCAGCCGGTACCGGGACTCGGCGAGGAGGCCATCGACATGAAGAAGGTGCCGACGGGCCCCTACCAGAGCGAGGAGATCATCGTAATCCGGCTCGGCGACCGACTGCTGAGCCTCTCGGGCAACAACATCGTGGAGCGGCTGCCGCACCTCATGGAACTGGCAACGCCGCTCTCGAAGACTGCCAGGTAGCGCACTCCGCGCGAGAGCCAGCCTCTGCCCACCCCAGTTCAGGGCAGCGCTCGGGAATCCAGAGCCGCCCCATCCCTACGATTCGGTGTCAGAACGACCGCTGACGCCGAGTCGCGGGGTGCGAGTTGGCCGCTGGCGGGTCACGTCGCGCCGACGCGGCGCAAAAGCAGGAACCCAGCGCCTGCGTCGTCGCTGCCGGCGAGTAGCGCGGGGTGGACGGCAGCCAGGACGGCGATGGCATGGGCCAGGTCACTATCGGCGGGCAGGGCTCGGTGGGCGTGCATGTCGGTGCGCAGGATGTTCGCCAGGACCAAGGCATCGCCCGGGTCGGACTTCTTGCGGGAGACGGCGTGCCGAAACGGCCCGCCGAACACGGCGGATTCCAGGGATCGTTGCAACACGTGGTCGGTTGATCAGGCCGCGAGCAGTGTAGCCAGACGCTCGGCTGGGGTGTCCCAGCCGAGCGTTTTACGTAGGCGGTTGTTGAGTTCGGCGGCAACGGAGTCCAGATCTTCGCGGGTGTGCCGGGACAGGTCGGTGTCTTTGGGAAAGTACTGGCGGAGCAGACCGTTGGTGTTTTCGTTGGAGCCCCGTTGCCAGGGGCTGGCCGGGCTGCAGAAGTGGACCGGGACGTTGGTAGCGATGGTGAACGTGCGGTGGGCGGCCATCTCAGAGTCCTGGTCCCAGGTGAGTGAGCGCCGGAGGTGTGGCGGCAGCGTCTTGATCGTCTCGGCCAGCGCGTCCCGTGTCGCGGTTACGTTGTGGCCGACAGGAAGGTGGACCAGCATCACGTAGCGAGTGGTGCGTTCGACGAGGGTGCCGATCGCTGACTTGTGGTCCTTGCCGATACTGACCTTGGCGCTTCGAGGTGATTGGCCTGTTTATGTGGCTGACTGATGCTCATCTGCGCGCTATGCCGTTGGTATGCGCTATGCGGATGGG
>NZ_JBIWPN010000061.1:0-37418 GCF_044768305.1 Kitasatospora sp. NPDC101155
TCCTCGCCCGCCACCACGCCGCGCGTCACGAACACCAGCCGCGAGGCCGCGAACCGCTCCTCGGCCAACCAGCCCTGCACCAGCTCCAGCACCCGGGCCGTCCGCGCGTGCACCTCGTCGCCCGCCGGTCGGATCACCACCACCGGCGGAACCTCCGCCGGCACCTCCGCCAGCGACTCCACTTCCGCGAACTCCGGAGCAGCCGCGCTCTTCACCGGCACCCAGTCCACCCGGAACAACGCGTCCCGAGCCGCCGCCGACTCCCCGCTCGACACCGGGCGCACGACCAGCGACCCGACGGTCGCCACCGGGCGCCCCTCCGTGTCGGCGATCGCCAGCGACACCCCGCCGCCCGCCGACGGCGTCAGCCGCACCCGGACCGCCGACGCGCCGGAGGCGTGCAGCGCCACGTCCTCCCACGCGAACGGCACGCCGCGCTCGTCGGACCCGGTCAGCGCGAACGCGTGGAGGCAGGCGTCGAACAGCGCCGGGTGCAGGCCGAATCCGCTCCCGTCGGTGCCCTCGGGCAGGGCGACCTCCGCGAAGACCTCGTCCCCGCGCCGCCAGGCCGCGCCGAGCCCCCGGAACGCCGGACCGTACCCGAACCCGGCCTCCGCCAGGCCCTCGTACAGCCCGGTCAGGTCGACCGCCCCGGCACCGGCCGGCGGCCAGACGGACGCCTCGAACGGCGCCGGCGCCGCACCCGTCCCCAGCACACCGGTGGCGTGGAGGGTCCAGTCCGTCCCGTCCGCGTCGTCCGGCCGGGCGTGCACGGTGAGCGCGCGCCGCCCGGATGCGTCCGACTCGCCGACCCACACCTGCACCTGCACGCCGCCCCGCTCGGGCAGGACGAGCGGCGCGGCGAGCGTCAGCTCCTCGACCAGGTCGCAGCCGACCTCGTCCCCGGCGCGCACGGCCAGTTCCATCAGCGCCGTCCCCGGCACCAGCACCGAACCCATGACGACATGGTCCGCCAGCCACCCGTGCGACCCGGCCGACAGCCGGCCGGTGAACAGGTAGCCGTCCGTGTTAACGAGCTCGACGGCCGCGCCCAGCAGCGGGTGCTCGGCGGCACCGAGGCCCGCGAGCCGGACGTCGCCGCGCGCGAGCGTGACAGCCGGCCAGTAGTGCCGGTGCTGGAACGCGTACGTGGGCAGGTCCACGGTGCGGGCACCGGTCCCGGCGAAGAGGGCGGCCCAGTCGACGCGCGCGCCGGTGACGTACAGGCGCGCGAGGGCAGTCAGGACGGCCGCGTCCTCAACCTGGTCCTTCCGGAGGACGGGGGCCAGGACGGCGTCGACGGAGAGGGAGGCGGCCGCGAGCGCGGTGAGGACGCCGTTGGGGCCGAGCTCCAGGAAGCGCGTGACACCTGCGGCTTCCAGCGTGCGGATCCCGCCGGCGAAGCGGACGGCCTCGCGGACGTGGCGCACCCAGTAGTCGGGCGAGCACAGCTGCTCGGGCGTAGCTGTCTCCCCCGTCAGGTTGGAGACCACCGGGATCGAAGGAGCAGCGTAGGTCAGCTCGTTGAGGACGGCGCGGAAGTCCGCCAGCATCGGGTCCATCAGTGGCGAGTGGAACGCGTGCGAGACACGCAGCCTGGCCGTCTTGCGGTCGGCGAAGTGCGCGCGGACCGCCTCGACGGCCTCCTCGCGACCGGAAACGACCACCGACGAAGGACCGTTCACGGCGGCGATCGACACGAACTCACTTAGCAGCGGCAGGACTTCGTCCTCCGTCGCCTGCACCGCCAGCATCGCGCCCCCCGACGGCAGCGCCTGCATCAGCCGGCCGCGCGCGGCCACCAGCTTGCAGGCGTCCGCCAGCGAGAACACCCCGGCCACGTGCGCCGCGGCCACCTCACCGATCGAGTGCCCGGCCACGAACTCCGCCCGCACGCCCAGCGATTCGACCAGCCGGTAGAGCGCCACCTCGACCGCGAACAGGCCCGCCTGGGCGTACTCCGTCCGGTTCAGCAGCTCCTCGTCCGCACCCCACACCACATCGCGCAAGGCCGGATCGAACTCCGCGCACACCGCGTCGAACGCCTCCGCGAACACCGGGAACCGGGCGTACAACTCCCGCCCCATCCCCAGCCGTTGCGAGCCCTGCCCGGAGAACAGGAACGCCGTCCCGGCCTCACCCGTGACGCCCCGGGCCGCCTCGACGCCGTCGACGAGCACCGCCCGGTACGGGAAGGCCGTCCGCCCGGCCAGGGTCAGGCCGACGTCGAGCGCCGACCGCCCGTCGAGGTCCGCGAGCCGCGCCACCTGTGCGTCCAGCGCCGCCTCCGACCTGGCCGACACCACCCAGGGCATCGCCCCGGCTGTGACCACGGCCTCCTGCACGACCTCGGGCTCGCCCTGCTCCAGGATCACGTGCGCGTTGGTCCCGCTGATCCCGAACGACGACACGCCCGCCCGGCGGAGCCGGCCGGCCTGCGGCCAGTCCTGGGCCTCGGCCAGCAGCTCGACCGCGCCCGCCGTCCAGTCGACGTGCGAGGACGGCGTGTCCACGTGCAGCGTGCGCGGCAGGACACCGTTCTGCATCGCCAGCACCATCTTGATCACGCCCGCGACACCGGCCGCCGCTTGGGCGTGCCCGATGTTCGACTTGATCGAGCCCAGCAGCAGCGGCAGTTCGCGGTCCTGACCGTACGTCGCGAGCAGCGCCTGCGCCTCGATCGGGTCGCCCAGCGTCGTCCCGGTGCCGTGCGCCTCCACCGCGTCCACATCACCGAACGACAGCCCGGCACTCGCCAGGGCCTGCCGGATCACCCGCTGCTGCGACGGACCGTTCGGCGCCGTCAGCCCGTTCGACGCACCGTCCTGGTTCACCGCGCTGCCGCGCAGGACCGCCAGCACCCGGTGCCCGTTCCGACGAGCGTCCGACAGGCGCTCCAGCACGACCATGCCGACGCCCTCGCCCCAGCCCACGCCGTCCGCCGCGTCCGCGAACGAACGGCACCGGCCGTCAGCCGAAAGGCCGCCCTGGCGGGAGAACTCCACGAACGTTCCCGGCGTCGACATCACCGTCACACCGCCGGCCAGCGCCAGCGAGCACTCGCCGCCGCGCAGGGCCTGCGCCGCCAGGTGCATCGCCACCAGCGAGGACGAGCACGCCGTGTCCACCGTGACCGCCGGGCCCTCGAAGCCGAAGGTGTAGGACACCCGGCCGGAGGCGATGCTGGGGGCACTGCCGTTGCCCCGGAAGCCCTCGAACTCCTCGCCGTCCAGCAGCGAGCGGTAGTCGGTGTACATGATGCCCGCGAAGACGCCGGTCCGGCTGCCGCGCAGCGTCACCGGGTCGATGCCGGCCCGCTCGAACGCCTCCCACGACGTCTCCAGCAGCAGGCGCTGCTGTGCGTCGGTCGCCAGCGCCTCGCGCGGGCTCATGCCGAAGAACTCGGGGTCGAACTCCCCGGCGTCGTGCAGGAACGCGCCGCGCCGGGTGTACGACGTGCCCGGCACGGACCGGTCCTCGCTGTAGAGCGAGTCGACGTCCCAGCCGCGGTTCGTCGGGAAGTCCGACACCGCGTCCACGCCGTCGGCCACCAGCCGCCACAGGTCCTCGGGTGACTCGACGCCGCCCGGGTAGCGGCAGGCCATGCCGACGATGACCACCGGGTCGTCGGACAACACGGGCAGCACGGGCGGGAGTTCCGCCACCTCCTCGGCGCCGAACAGCCCCGCCAGCACGAAGCCCGCCAGCGCACTCGCCGTCGGGTAGTCGAACACCACCGTGGCCGGCAGCTGGAGACCCGTCACCGACTTCAGCCGGTTGCGCAGCTCGACCGCCGTCAGGGAGTCGAAGCCGAGGTCCTGGAACGCCCGCGACGGGTCGACGACCGACCCGCCCTCGTGGCCCAGCACCACGGCGATCTGGTCGCGCACCAGCTCCAGGACGGCCGCCCGCCGCTCGTCCTCTCCCAGCCCCGAAAGGCGCTGCGCGAGGCCCGCCGAGGCGGCCGAGCCGGCCACCACCGCGCGCCGGACCCGGCCGCGCACCAGGCCGCGCAGCAGGGCGGGCACCGAGTCCTGGGCCCGCAGCGCCGCGAGGTCCAGCCGCACAGGCAGGATCGCGGGCTCGCCGGCGGCGAGCGAGGCGTCGAAGAGCGCGGCGCCCTCGGCGGGGGTGAGCTCCGGCATGCCCGAGCGGGCTATCCGGTGCAGGTCGACGTCGGCGAGTGTGCCGATCATGCCGCCGTCGCGGGTCCACGGGCCCCAGGCCTGCGAGACGGCGAGCAGGCCGAGCGAACGGCGGTGGAGCGCCAGGGCGTCCAGGTAGGCGTTGCCCGCCGCGTAGGCGGCCTGGCCCGGGCCGCCGAAGACACCGGAGACGGACGAGAACAGGACGAAGGCCGCCAACTCGCGGTCCTTCGTGGCCTCGTGCAGGTTCCAGGCGGCGTCCGCCTTCGGGCGCAGGACGGTACTGACGCGCTCGGCGGTCAGGGAGCCGATCACGCCGTCGTCGATCACTCCGGCCGTGTGGACGACCGCGCGGATCTCGTGCCGGGCGAACAGGTCCGCCACCGCCGCCGGATCGGCGACGTCGCACGCCTCCACGACGGCCTCCGCGCCGGCCTCGGCCAGCTCGGCGACCAGCTCGGCCGCACCTTCGGCGTCCGCACCCCGGCGGCTCACCAGCAGCAGCTTCCGCACGCCGTGCTCGACGGCCAGGTGCCGGGCCATGACCCGGCCCAGGCCGCCCGTGCCGCCGGTGATCAGGGCCGTGCCCTCGCCGGCCCACACGACCGGCTCGCCCGCCGATTCGGCGCGCACGAGCCGGGCCGCGAGGACCTCCCCGTCGCGGACGAGCAGTTGCGGCTCGTCCAAGCCCAGGGCAGCGGGCGGCAGTTCCTCCGAACCCGCCAGATCCACCAGGCCGAACCGGCCCGGCTCCTCCGACATCGCGGACCGCACCAGACCCCACGCCGCGGCGCCCGGCAGGTCCTCGCCCGCCACCACGCCGCGCGTCACGAACACCAGCCGCGAGGCCGCGAACCGCTCCTCGGCCAACCAGCCCTGCACCAGCTCCAGCACCCGCGCTGTCCGCGCGTGCACCTCGTCGCCCGCCGGTCGGATCACCACCACCGGCGGAACCTCCGCCGGCACCTCCGCCAACGACTCGACCGCCGCGAACTCCGGAGCAGCCGCGCTCTTCACCAGCACCCAGTCCACCCGGAACAGCCCGTCCCGAGCCGCCGCCGACTCCCCGCTCGATTCCCCGCTCGACACCGTGCGCAGGGCCAGCGACCCCACGGACGCCACCGGCAGGCCGTCGGCGTCGGCGACCGCCACCGCAACGGACTCCTCGCCGGTCCGGGTGACGCGCACGCGCACCGAGGACGCGCCGGAGGCGTGCAGCGACACGTCCTCCCACGAGAACGGCACGACGCCGTGCGGCATCCCGTTGACGGCTGTCACGTGCAGGGCGGCGTCGAGCAGCGCCGGGTGCAGACCGTAACCGGCGCCCTCGGTGCCCTCCGGCAGGGCGACGTCGGCGAAGACCTCGTCCCCGCGCCGCCAGGCCGCCCGCAGGCCCTGGAACACCGGGCCGTACGCGTAGCCGCCGTCGGCCATGCCCTCGTACAGCCCGGTCAGGTCGACCGCCTCGGCGTCGGCCGGCGGCCACACGGACGTGTCGAACGCGGTGCGCGTCTCCCCCTCGGCCAGGACGCCGCTCGCGTGCTGGTCCCAGGCGCGGCCGTCGGCGCCCTCGGGCCGGGAGGCGATGGTGAAGGTGCGGCGGCCGTTCTCGTCGGCCGCGCCGACCCGCAGTTGCAACTGGACGCCCTCACGCTCGGGCAGGACGAGCGGTGCGGCCAGGGTCAGTTCCTCGACGCGGCCGCAGCCGACCTCGTCCCCGGCGCGGACGGCCAGTTCGAGGAACGCGGTGCCGGGCAGCAGGACGTTGCCGCGCACCTCGTGGTCGGCGAGCCAGGGGTGGGACTGCCGGGAGAGCCGGGAGGTGAACAACAGGCCGTCGTCGTCGGAGAGTTCGAGCGAGGCGGCGAGCAGCGGGTGGCCGGCGGTGTCGAGGCCCGCGGCGCCGAGGTCGCCGGCGGTCGCGGGGGCGGTCACGGGCCAGTAGCGACGGTGCTGGAAGGCGTAGGTCGGCAGGTCGACCGGGCGGACGGCAGTGCCGGCGAAGAGCGCGGCCCAGTCAACGGGCGCGCCGGTGACGTGCAGGCGCGCGAGCGCGGTCAGGACGGTCGTCTCCTCGTCCTGGTCCTTGCGGAGGACGGAGGCCGACACGGCATCGTCGGACAGCGAGGAGGCCGCCAGCGCCGTCAGGACGCCGTCGGGGCCGAGCTCCAGGAAGCGGGTGACGCCGGCGGACTCCAACGCGCGCACGCCGTCGGCGAAGCGGACGGCTTCGCGGACGTGGCGCACCCAGTAGTCCGCCGAGCACAGCTGCTCGGGAGTGGTTGTCTCCCCCGTCAGGTTGGAGATGACCGGGATCGAAGGAGCGGCGTACGTCAGCCCGTTGAGGACGGCGCGGAAGTCCGCCAGCATCGGGTCCATCAGTGGCGAGTGGAACGCGTGCGAGACGCGCAGCCGGGTCGTCTTGCGGTCGGCGAAGTGCGCGCGGACCGCCTCGACGGCCTCCTCGCTACCGGAAACGACCACCGACGAAGGCCCGTTCACGGCGGCGATCGACACGAACTCACCCAGCAGCGGCAGGACTTCGTCCTCCGTCGCCTGCACCGCCAGCATCGCACCCCCCGACGGCAGCGCCTGCATCAGCCGACCACGGGCGCTCACCAGCGCGCACGCGTCGGCGAGCGAGAACACCCCGGCCACGTGCGCCGCGGCCACCTCACCGATCGAGTGCCCGGCCACGAACTCCGCCCGCACGCCCAGCGATTCGACCAGCCGGTACAGCGCCACCTCGACCGCGAAGAGCGCCACCTGGGCGAACTCCGTCCGGTTCAGCAGCTCCTCGTCCGCACCCCACACCACATCGCGCAAGGCCGGATCGAACTCCGCGCACACCGCGTCGAACGCCTCCGCGAACACCGGGAACCGGGCGTACAACTCCCGCCCCATCCCCAGCCGCTGGGACCCCTGGCCCGAGAACAGGAACGCCGTCCCACCGCCCCGGACCGCGCCCTCGACGGCCCCGCCCGAGCCCGCCGCCAGCGCGTCGAGCCCGCGCAGCAGCGCGTCCCGGTCCGAACCGACCACCACGGCCCGGTGGTTGAGCATCGACCGACTCGTGGCCAGCGCCGCCGCGACGTCCGCGACCGGCAGGTCCGCCGCGGCCTCGCGCAGCCGGGCGGCCTGGGCGCGCAGCGCGTCCGGCGTGCGGCCGCTCAGCACCCACGGCACGACGGCCGGGACCGGAACCGGGGCAGCCCCCTCCGGCTCCTCCGCCACGACCTCGTCCGCCTGCTCCAGGACCACGTGCGCGTTGGTCCCGCTGATGCCGAACGCCGAGACGCCCGCCCGGCGCGGACGCCCGGTCCGCGGCCAGTCGCGGGCCTGCGTCAGCAGTTCGACGGCGCCCGCCGTCCAGTCCACGTGCGAGGAAGGCTCGTCGACGTGCAGGGTGGCCGGCAGCACCCCGGCGCGCAGCGCCATGACCGTCTTGATGACACCCGCGACGCCGGCCGCCGCCTGGGCGTGGCCGATGTTCGACTTGACGCCGCCGAGGTAGAGCGGCCGGTCTGCGGGGCGGTCCTGCCCGTACGTCGCGAGCAGGGCCTGGGCCTCGATCGGGTCGCCCAGCGTCGTACCCGTGCCGTGGGCCTCGACCGCGTCGACCTGGTCGGGGGTGAGGCGGGCGTTGGCGAGCGCGGCCTGGATGACGCGCTGCTGCGAGGGACCGTTGGGGGCGGTCAGGCGGCTGCTGGCGCCGTCCTGGTTGACGGCGGTGCCCCGGACGACGGCGAGGACCTCATGGCCCAGGCGCCGGGCGTCCGAGAGCCGCTCGACGAGCAGGACGCCGACGCCCTCGGCCCAGGAGGTGCCGTCCGCGGCCTCCGCGAAGGGCTTGCAGCGCCCATCGGGGGCGAGGCCGCGCTGGCGGGAGAACTCGGTGAACAGGCGGGTGGTCGGCATGACGGCGACGCCGCCGGCGACGGCCATCGAGCACTCGCCGGCGCGCAGCGCGCGGACCGCGAGGTGGAGGGCGACGAGGGCGGAGGAGCACGCGGTGTCGACGGTGACGGCCGGGCCCTCCAGCCCGAGGGTGTAGGCGATGCGGCCGGAGAGGACGCTGACGGCTCCGCCGGTGAGGAGGTGGCCCTCGGTCTCCTCGGTCTGGCGGGCGAGGGAGCCGTAGTCGGTGTCGGCACCGCCGATGAACACGCCGGTGTCGCTGCCGCGCAGGGCGGCCGGGGCGATACGGGCGCGTTCGATGGCCTCCCAGGCGGATTCGAGGAGGAGCCGCTGCTGCGGGTCCATGGCGAGGGCCTCGCGGGGGGCGATGCCGAACAGCTCGGCGTCGAAGTCGGCGACGCCGTCGAGGAACCCGCCGTGGCGCACGTAGCTCTTGCCGGGGGTGCCGGGGGTGGGGTCGTAGAGGCCCTGGGTGTCCCATCCACGGTCCTCCGGGAGGTCGCCGATGGCGTCGGCGCCGTCGGCGACGAGCCGCCAGAGGTCCTCCGGGGTGCGGACGCCGCCGGGGTAGCGGCAGGCCATCCCGATGATCGCGATCGGCTCGGCGTCCCTCGCCTCGACGGACTCCAGGCGCTGCCTCGTGCGCCGCAGGTCCGCGGTGACCTTCTTGAGGTAGTCGCGGAGCTTGTCCTCGGAGGTGCTGGCCATGGGTGGGAATCCTCGCAGTTCGGAAGGGTGGTACGGGTCCGTGGGACGGCCCCGGGGCGGACGGCCCCGGGGGGCCGTCCTCAGGCGAGTCCGAGCTCGCGGTCGATCAGATCGAACATCTCGTCGTCCGTGGTGTCGTCGAGCGCGTCGTCCGGCCCGTCGGCGGCCGCGGGCGACTCGGTCGCGTCGCCGTCGAGCCGCCACTGGAGGCTCTTGAGGCGGGCGAGGAGGCGGGTGCGGGAGTCGGCGTCCAGTTCGGTGGTGCCGAGCGCGCTCTCCAGCTCGTCGAGTTCGGCGAAGACGGGCCGGGCGGGCGCCACGGTGCCGGTGGGCGCGCCGACCAGGTCGCGCAGGCGCCCGGCGAGGGCGGTGGGCGACGGGTGGTCGAAGATCGTCGTCGTGGGCAGCCGCAGGCCGAGTTCGGCGTTGAGGCGGTTGCGCAGCTCGACGGCGGTCAGGGAGGACATGCCGAGGTCGAGGAAGCCGCGCTCGGGTTCGACGGCCTGGGGCGAGCCGTGGCCCAGGACGGCGGCGAGGTGTCCGACGACGACGTCCAGCAGCAGCTTCTCCTGCTGGGCGGCGGCGAGGCCGGGCAGCCGGTCCAGGACGCCCCGGTCACCGGTCGCCGTGCTCCCGGCCGGGCCCGCGGCCGTGCGCCGGACGGCGCGGCGGGGCGTGAGCTCGGCGAAGAGCGGCGGAGCCCCTGCCGTGGCGAGGGCGTGCCGGTCGAGCCGGATCGGGGCCAGGTGCGGTCGGTCGACGCCGCTCGCGGCGTCGAGCAGGGCGAGGCCCTGGACGGCCGTGAGCGGCAGCATGCCGGAGCGCGCGAAGCGGGCGATGTCCACGGCGTCCAGCGTGGACGTCATTCCACTCGATTCTCCCCAGTATCCCCACCCGAGGGAGACGGCCGGGCGGCCTTCGGCGCGGCGGCGGTGGGCGAGGGCGTCGAGGAAGGCGTTGGCGGCGGCGTAGTTGGCCTGGCCGGGGCCGCCGGCCGTGGCGGCGAAGGAGGAGAACAGGACGAAGGCGGAGAGGTCGAGGTGACCGGTGGCCTCGTGGAGGTTCCAGCCGGCGTCGACCTTGGGGCGCAGCACCTCGGTGAGCTGGTCGTCCGTCAGGCTTTCGAGCAGTCCGTCGTGCAGGACGCCGGCGGCGTGGACGACGCCGGTGAGCGGGTGCTCGGCGGGGACGGTGGCGAGGAGCGCGTCGAGGGCGGCGCGGTCGGCGGTGTCGCAGGCGGCGACGCGGGCGTCGGCACCGAGGGCCGCGAGGTCGGCGAGGAGTTCGGCGGCGCCGGGGGCGTCGGGGCCTCGGCGGCCGGTGAGCAGGAGGTGGCGCACGCCGTGTTCGGTGACGAGGTGGCGGGCGACGAGGGCGCCGAGGGTGCCGGTGCCGCCGGTGATCAGGACGGTGCCCGCGGGGTTCCAGGACCACGCTCGGCCTCCCCCGGGGGCCAGGGGGCGCAGCCGGGGTGCCGTCACCTCGCCGCCGCGGACGGCCAGGCGCGGCTCGTCGGGGACGGTGAGGGCGGTGGGCAGGGCGGCGTCGGAGGCCGGGTCACCGTCGAGGTCGACGAGGAGGAAACGGCCGGGGTTCTCGGACTGGGCGGAGCGGATGAGTCCGTGGGCCGCCGCCTGGGCGAGGACGGTGGCGTCGGTGGCGGGGGCGGCGGCCTCGGCGCCGTGGGTGAGCAGGGCGAGGCGGGCGTCGGCGAGCCGGGGCTCGCCGAGCCAGGCGCGGGCGAGGCCGTGGGCGGCCCGGACGGCGCGGTGCGCGGCGGTGACGGGGTCGCCGTCGTCGGTGGCGGTGAGGCGGTGGACGACGGTGGCGGGTGCGGGTTCTCCGGCGTCGAGGGCGGCGGTGAGCTCGGCGAGGTCGGCGTGGGCGCGGGCGCCGAGGGCGGCGGCGAGCGCGTCGTCGCCGAGGACAGCCGTGTCCCCGAGGTCAGCGCCGAAGACCGGGATCCACTCGACCGCGTAGAGCGGGTCGGCCGCCGGGGCGAGGTGCTCGGCCGCGATCGGGCGGACGGTGACGGCCTCGGCGGTGAGCACCGGGGCGCCGTCGGCGTCGGCGGCGGTGAGCGCGTGGCTGCCGTCGGCGGCCGGGGTGAGCCGGACGCGGAGCAGGGCGGCGCCGGTGGCGTGGACGGTGACGCCGCGCCAGTCGGCGGGCTGGGCGGGGTCGGTGCCGCCCGGGAGGGCGGCGAGCAGGGACTGGAGCAGCCCGGGGTGGACGCGGAAGCCGGCCGTCTCGGTGCGGTGCTCCTCGGGCAGGGCGACCTCCGCGAACAGCTCGTCGTCGCGCTGCCAGCGTGCGACGACGGTGCGGAAGCGCTCGCCGTACTCGGTGCCGTCCGGCTCGGCGGCCAGCGCGCGGGCACCGGCGGGGGGCCATTCGGTCAGGGCCGCGCCGTCGGCGCCGCCGGTGGTCAGGGTGCCAGTGAGCAGGGTGCCGGTGGCGTGGCGGATCCACGGGGTGTCGTCGGGCGCGCCGGTCGGGCGGGCGTGGACGGTGAGGGCCCGTCGGCCGTCGGCGTCGGCGGGTCCCGCGGTGAGCTGGAGGTCGACGGTGCCGTGGTCGGGCAGGGTCAGCGGGGTGAGCTCGGTGAGCTCGGCGACGGTCGGGCAGCCCGCCTCGTCTCCGGCCCGCACGGCCCAGTCGAGCAGCGCGGTGCCCGGCACGACGGCGGTGCCGCGCACCCGGTGGTCGGCCGTCCACGGGTGCGTCGTGGTGCCGATCCGGCCGGTGAGCAGCACGGTGCCGGCGTCCGCGAGGCGGACGGCGCGGTCCAGCCCGCAGGGTTCGAGGGGCGCGCCGGTGCGGGCGGAGTCCTGGGCGAGCCAGTAGCGGCGGCGCTGGAAGGCGTAGGTGGGCAGGTCGACGTTCCGGCCGCCGGCGAGGGCGGGGCGCCAGTCGATCCGCACGCCGCGCACGTGGGCCTCGGCGAGGGAGGTCAGCAGCCGGGCCGGGCCGCCGTCCTCGCGCCGGACGGTGCCGAGCACGACGGCCTGGGCGCCCGCGTCGGCCGCGTCGGCCGCGGTGTCCTCGACGGCCATGGCGAGCACGGGGTGCGGACTGCATTCGAGGAAGGCGTCGTGGCCCCGGGCGAGCAGGGCGCGGACGGACTCCTCCAGACGGACGGTCCGCCGCAGGTTCCGGTACCAGTAGCCGGCGTCGAGCGGGGTGTCGCCGAGCCAGTCGGCGGTGACGGTGGAGAAGAACGGGATGCGGGCCTCGCGCGTGGTCAGTCCGGCGAGTTCGGTGCTGAGGGTCTCCTCGATCCGCTCGACCTGGGCGGAGTGGGAGGCGTAGTCGACGGGGATGCGCTTGGCCCGGACGCCGTCGCGGGCGCAGCCGGCCAGGAGGTCGTCGAGGGCGGCGGTCTCGCCGGAGACGACGACGCCGGACGGGCCGTTGGCGGCGGCCACCGAGATCCGGCCGCCGTAGGGCTCGATGCGGGCGAGGACGTCGGCATGGGACTGCGGCACCGACACCATGCCGCCGTGGCCGGAGAGGCCGCGGGCGATGGCCTGGCTGCGCAGGGCGACGACCTTCGCGCCGTCCTCCAGGGAGAGCGCGCCGGCCACGCAGGCGGCGGCGATCTCGCCCTGGGAGTGGCCGAGGACGGCGGCGGGGGTGACGCCGTGGGCCTGCCAGCAGGCGGCGAGCGCGATCATGGTGGCCCACAGGGCGGGCTGGGCGACGTCGACGCGGTCGAGTGACGGCGCTTCGGCTTCGCCGCGCAGGACGGCTTCGAGGGACCAGTCCGTCCAGGGGGCGAGGGCCTGTCCGCAGGCGGCGATCCACTCGGCGAACTCCGGTGAGGCGTCGAGCAGTTCGGCGCCCATGCCGGCCCACTGGGAGCCCTGGCCGGGGAAGACGAGGACGACCCGGCGGTCGCGCCCGGCGCCGTGCCGGCCGGTGACGACGCCCGGGGCGGGCGTTCCGTCGGCGAGCGCGGCGAGGCCGGCCCGCAGGTCCCCGGTGCCCGTGCCGACGACGGCGGCGCGGTGCTCCAGCAGGGCGCGGCCGGTGGCGAGGGAGTGGGCGAGGTCGAGCGGCGCGGGGGCGCCGGCGTCGAGGTGGTCGAGCAGCGCGCGGGCCTGGCCGCGCAGGGCCTCGGCGCTGCGGGCGGAGAGCAGCCAGGGCAGGGCGGGGCGCTCGGGCGCGGGGGCGACCTCGGGCTCCTGGTCGGGGGCCTGTTCGAGGATCACGTGGGCGTTGGTGCCGCTGAGGCCGAAGGAGGAGACGCCCGCGCGGCGGGGCCGTCCGGTGGCGGGCCAGTCGCGGGCCTCGGTGAGCAGGTCGACGGCGCCCTGCGTCCAGTCGACGTGGGTGGTGGGCCGGTCGATGTGGAGGCTCTGCGGGAGGGCGGCGTGCCGCAGGGCGAGAACGGTGCGCATGACGCCGGCGACGCCCGCGGCGGCCTGGGTGTGGCCGAGGTTGGACTTCACCGAGCCGACGAGGAGCGGGTGTTCACGCTCCTGGCCGTAGGTGGCGAGGAGCGCCTGGGCCTCGATCGGGTCGCCGAGGCGGGTGCCGGTGCCGTGCG
The DNA here is from genome assembly GCF_044768305.1 of Kitasatospora sp. NPDC101155. Classification (NCBI taxonomy): domain Bacteria; kingdom Bacillati; phylum Actinomycetota; class Actinomycetes; order Kitasatosporales; family Streptomycetaceae; genus Kitasatospora; species Kitasatospora sp. NPDC101155. Next base: position 13,324 of record NZ_JBIWPN010000061.1, read on the forward strand.
CCTCGACGGCGTCGACCTCGGCGGGCGTCAGGCCGGCGTCGGCCAGGGCGGCCCGGATCACGCGCTGCTGGGACGGACCGTTCGGGGCGCTGAGCCCGTTGCTGGCACCGTCCTGGTTGACGGCCGAGCCGCGCACGACGGCGAGGACGGGGTGCCCGTTGCGCCGCGCGTCCGAGAGCCGCTCGACCAGCAGCACGCCGACGCCCTCGGAGAAGCCGGTGCCGTCGGCGGCGTCGGCGAAGGGCTTGCAGCGGCCGTCGGCGGCCAGGCCGCGCTGACGGGCGAAGTCGACCGGGATCATCGGCGTCGACATCACGGTGACGCCGCCCGCGAGGGCGAGCGTGCACTCGCCGCCGCGCAGCGCGCGGACCGCGAGGTGGAGCGCCACCAGGGACGACGAGCAGGCGGTGTCGACGGTGACCGCCGGGCCCTCCAGGCCGAGGGTGTAGGCGACGCGGCCGGAGATCACGCTCGCGGCGTTGCCGGTGCTGACGTACGGCGCGGCCTCGTCGGGGATGCGTGCGACCCGGTCGAGGTAGTCGCTGGAGGACAGGCCGGCGAAGACGCCGGTGCGGCTGCCGCGCAGCGTGCCGGGGTCGATGCCGGCGCGTTCCAGGGCCTCCCACGAGGTCTCCAGGAGGAGCCGCTGCTGCGGGTCCATCGCGAGGGCCTCGTTGGGGCTGACGCCGAAGAAGGCGGCGTCGAAGCCGGCGGCGTCAGCGAGGAAGCCGCCCTCGCGGGTGCGGGAGGAGTCGGGGTGGTCGGGGATGCCGTCGTAGAGGCGGTCGAGGTCCCAGCCGCGGTCGGCGGGGAAGGGGGCGATGGCGTCGGTGCCGGCGGACAGCAGGGTCCACAGGTCGTCGGGGGTCGCGACGCCGCCGGGGAAGCGGCAGGCCATGCCGACGATCGCGATCGGCTCGTCGGTGGCCTGGAGGGCCGCACCGGCCGTGGTCGCCCCGCCGGTGCCGGTGAGGCCGTCGGCCAGGTGCCCGGCGAGGGCCCCCGGGGTGGGGTGGTCGAACACGAGGGTCGCGGGCAGCCGCAGGCCGGTCGCAGTGTTGAGGCGGTTGCGCAGTTCCACGGCGGTCAGGGAGTCGAGGCCGAGGTCGCGGAACGGCCGCGTGGCGTGGACCTGGTCCACCGAGGAGTGGCCGAGGACGGCCGCGGTGCAGCCGCTCACCAGGTCGAGCAGCGCCGCGGCGCGGTCGGCCGCGGTGAGCCCGGCGAGGCGGGCGCGCAGCCCGTCGGCGGCCTGGGCTCCCTGCGCGGTGCGGCGCGCCGGGGTGCGGACCAGGGAGCGCAGCAGGGCGGGGAGTTCGGCCGCGCCGCGCGAGCGCAGGGCGGCGGTGTCGAGGCGGACGGGGACCAGGAAGGCGCGGTGGTCGGCGAGGGCGGCGTCGAACAGGGCGAGGCCGTCCGGGGTGCTGAGGGTGAGCGCGCCGGACTGCTCGGCGCGGGCCCGGTCGGTGGCACCGAGGTGGGCGGTCATGGTGCTGGCCTGGGCCCACAGGCCCCAGGCGAGGGCGGTGGTGGGCAGGCCGGCGACGCGGCGGTGCTGGGCGAGGGCGTCGAGCCAGGCGTTGGCGGCGGCGTAGTTGCCCTGGCCGGGTGAGCCGAAGACGCCGGCGGCGGAGGAGAACAGGACGAGGTCGGCGAGGTCGAGGCCTTGGGTGAGCTCGTGCAGGTGGCGGGCGGCGTCGGCCTTGGGGCGCAGCACGGCGGCGAGCCGCTCGGCCGTCAGGCCTTCGACGACGCCGTCGTCGAGGACGCCGGCCGCGTGGACGACGGCGGTGAGCGGGTGCTCGGCGGGCACGGCGGCCAGCAGGGCGACCAGGGCGTCGCGGTCGGCAGTGTCGCAGGCGGCGACGGTGACCTCGGCGCCGAGGGCGGTCAGCTCCTCGACGAGGGCCGCCGCGCCGGGGGCGTCGGGGCCGCTGCGGCCGGCGAGCAGCAGGTGCCGCACGCCGCGCGCCGTGACCAGGTGGCGGGCGAGTTCGGCGCCGAGGGTGCCGGTGCCACCGGTGATCAGGACGCTGCCGTCGGCGTCCCAGGGGCGCGGGACGGTGAGCACGATCTTGCCGGTGTGCCGGGCCTGGGCCATGTACCGGAAGGCCTCGCGGGCGCGGGTGACGTCCCAGCAGGTGAGCGGGAGGGGGCGGAGCGCGCCCTGTTCGAACAGCTCGACCAGGTCGGCGAGCATCTGGCCGATCCGCTCGGGCCCGGCCTCCTGCAGGACGAAGGCTTGGTAGCGGGCGCCGTCGTGGGCGGCGGCGACCTCGGCGGGGTCGCGGACGTCGGTGCGGCCCATCTCGATCAGCCGTCCGCCGGGTCCGAGGAGGCGCAGCGAGGCGTCGACGTACTCCCCCGCGAGGGAGTTGAGGACGACGTCCACGCCCTCGCCGCCGGTGGCGGTGCGGAAGCGCTCCTCGAAGTCGAGGGTGCGGGAGCAGGCGATGGCGGTGTCGGGCAGGCCGTCCGCGCGCAGCAGGTGCTGCTTGGCCTCGCTCGCGGTGCCGTAGACCTCGGCGCCCCAGAGTCGGCCGAGCTGGGTGGCGGCCATGCCGACGCCGCCGGTCGCGGCGTGGACGAGGAGGCGTTCGCCGGCCTGGAGGTCCGCGAGGTCGCGCAGGGCGTAGTAGGCGGTGAGGAAGACGACGGGGGCCGAGGCGGCCTGGGCGAAGGTCCAGCCCTGCGGGACGCGGGCGAGCAGGCGGTGATCGGTGACGGCGAGCGGGCCGAACCCGCCCGGGACCATGCCCATCACACGGTCGCCGACGGCGAGTCCGGTGACGCCGGGGCCGAGTTCGCGCACGACGCCGGCCGCCTCGGAGCCGAGGAAGCGGGCGCCGCCCGGGTACATGTCGAGGGCGTTGAGGACGTCGCGGAAGTTGAGGCCGGCGGCGCGGATCTCGATGCGGACCTCGCCCTCGGCGAGCGGCGCGGCCGCGTCGGGGCTCGGCAGGAGTTCGAGGTTGTCGACGGTGCCCTTGGTGCGGATGTCGAGGCGCCACGGGCCGTCGGGCACGGGCAGCGGCTCGGCGGTGTGGGCGCGGGCCAGGCGGGGGGCGTGGGCGGTGCCGTGGCGCAGGGCGAGCCGGGGTTCCCCGGTGGCGAGCGCGGCGGGCAGCGCGCGCCAGGAGGCCGGGTCGTCGTCCAGGTCGGCGAGGACGATGCGGCCGGGGTGCTCGCTCTGGGCGGAGCGGACCAGGCCGTGGACGGCGGCGGCGGGCAGGTCGTGGACGTCTTCGGCGGGGTCGGCGGCGACGGCGCGGCGGGTGGTCACGAGCAGGGTGGCGTCGGGGCGGTCGTCGGCGAGCCACGTCCGGAGGACGACGAGGGCGTGGTCGAGGGCCGTGAGCGGGTCCTCGCCGGTCAGCTCGACGAGGGTGACGTCCCCGTCGGCACCGAGGGTGACCCCGGCCTCGGCGAGGGTCGCCGCGTGGACAGGCCACTCTCCGAGGACGGCCCATCGGGCCGGGACGGCCTCGGGGACGGTCAGGGCCGGCCAGTCCAGGTGGAAGAGCGCCTCACGCGCCACCCGGGCGTCCGGGTCGAAGGCGCCCTCGGCGAGCGGGCGCACGGCCAGCGCCTCGATGGCGGCCACCGGGCGGCCGGTCGGGTCGGCCATCGCGACGGACACCGTGTCGGGCCCGGCCGGGGTGAGCGTCACCCGCAGCGCGGTGGCCCCGGCGGCGTGGAGCGTGACGCCGGTCCAGGCGAACGGCAGCCCGGGGCGGCCCGCCAGCGGGCCGAGCCCGGCCGGGTGCAGGGCGGCGTCGAGGAGGGCGGGGTGCAGGCCGTAGCGGGCGGCGTCGGTGCGGGCCGGCGCGGGCAGCTCGACCTCGGCGTGGACGGCGGCGCCGAGGCGCCAGGCCGCGCGGACGCCCTGGAACACCGGGCCGTAGCCGTAGCCCTGCTCGCGCAGACCCGGGTAGAAGCCGCCGACGTCGATCGGCTCGGCGCCGGCGGGCGGCCAGGCGGCGGACGCCGGCGCGGGCTCGGCCCCGGCGGGGGCGACGGCGCCGTCGGCGTGCCGGGTCCAGCCCTCGGGCGCGTCCGCGTCGGCCGGGCGGGTGTGCAGGGCGACCGGGCGCCGGCCCGTGTCGTCCGGGGCGCCGACCTCGATCTGCACCTGGAGCGCTCCGCGCTCGGGCAGCAGGACGGGCGCGTGCAGGGTCAGTTCCTCGATGCGTCCGCAGCCGAGCTCGTCGCCGGCCCGGACGACCGCCTCGACCAGCGCGGCGCCGGGCACCACGACGGTGCCCGCGACGGCGTGGTCGGCGAGCCACGGGTGGGTGTGCAGCGACCAGCGGGCGGTGGCCACCAGCCCGCCGCCCTGGGCGAGTTCGACGGCGGCGCCGAGCAGCGGGTGCTCCGGCGCGGCCAGCCCCGCCGTGGTGACGTCGCCACCCGTCCCGCCCGGGCGCGGCCAGTACCGCTGCCGCTGGAACGGGTACGTCGGCAGCTCGGTGGCGCGCGCGCCGGTGCCGGCGAACAGGAGGTCCCACTCCACCCGGGCGCCGTGGTTGCGCGCGTCGGCGAGGGCGAGCAGGAAGCGGCCGGGGCCGCCCTCGTCGCGGCGCAGCGTGCCGAGGGCGGCGGCGGGCAGGCCGCTGTCCTCGATCGTCTCCTGGACACCGGTGGTCACCACGGGGTGCGGGCTGACCTCGACGAACACCCGGCGGCCGGCGGCCAGCAGGGTGCGGGTGGCCTGCTCGAACTCCACGGTGTGGCGCAGGTTGCGGTACCAGTAGGCGGCGTCCAGCCCGGCGGTGTCGATCACGGCGCCGGTGACGGTCGAGCAGAACGGGACATCGGCGCTGCGCGGGGCGATCGGCGCGAGAAGGTCGAGCAGTTCGTGCTCGATGCGCTCGACGTGCGCGGAGTGCGAGGCGTAGTCGACGGGGATGCGGCGGGCCCGCACGCCGGTCCGCTCGCAGTCGGCGATCAGCTCCTCCAGGGCCTCGGGGTCGCCCGAGACCACCACCGAGCCGGGGCCGTTGACGGCGGCGACGGAGACGCGGTCGTCCCAGCGGGCGAGGCGCTCGCGGACGGCGGCGACCGGCTCGGCCACCGAGACCATGCCGCCGAGGCCCGCGAGCCGCCGGATCGCCCGGCTGCGCAGGGCGACGACGCGGGCGGCGTCGTCCAGCGACAGGGCGCCCGCCACGCAGGCGGCGGCGATCTCGCCCTGCGAGTGGCCGAGCACGGCGGCCGGTTCGACGCCGTGCGCGCGCCACAGTTCGGCCAGCGACACCATGACGGCGAACAGCACGGGCTGCACGACGTCGACCCGGTCGAAGCCGGGCGCACCGGGCTCGCCACGCAGGACGTCGGTCGCCGACCAGTCGGTGTAGGGCTCCAGCGCGGCCGCGCACTCGGCGAAGCGCTGCGCGAACACCGGCGCGGTGTCGAGGAGTTCGACCGCCATTCCGGCCCACTGGGAGCCCTGGCCGGGGAACACGAAGACGGGAGCGCACTCCCCCGCGGCCTGGCCCTCCAGGACGGCGGGGGTGGCGCGGCCTTCGGCGAGCGCGTCCAGGCCGTCCAGGAGCCCGGCCCGGTCGGGCGCGACGACGGCGGCCCGGTGCTCCAGGGCGGCGCGGGTCGTGACGAGCGAGCGGGCGACGTCGTGGAGGGCCGGCTCGGCCGCCCGGACGTGGGCGGCGAGGCGGCGGGCCTGCTCGCGCACGGCCTCGGGGGTCCGGGCGGACAGCAGCCAGGGCAGCGGGCGGTCGGCGGCCGGGCGCTCGGGCAGCGGCTCGGGCGCGGGGGCCGCTTCGAGGATCACATGGGCGTTGGTGCCGCTGACGCCGAACGAGGACACGCCGGCGCGCGGCGGCCGTCCGGTCTCGGGCCAGGACCGGGCCTCGCTCAGCAGCTCGACGGCGCCGGCGGTCCAGTCGACCTGCGCGGTCGGCTCGTCGATGTGCAGGGACTTCGGGAGCTCGCCGTGCTGCATCGCGAGCACGGTCTTCATCACGCCGGCGACCCCGGCGGCGGCCTGGGTGTGGCCGAGGTTGGACTTCACCGAGCCGAGGAGCAGCGGGAGTTCGCGGTCCTGGCCGTAGGCGGCGAGGAGCGCCTGGGCCTCGATCGGGTCGCCGAGGCGGGTACCGGTGCCGTGCGCCTCGACGGCGTCGACCTCGGCGGGCGTCAGGCCGGCGTCGGCCAGGGCGGCCCGGATCACCCGCTGCTGGGACGGGCCGTTGGGCGCCGTCAGCCCGTTGGAGGCGCCGTCCTGGTTGACGGCGGAGCCGCGCACGACGGCGAGGACGGGGTGCCCGTTGCGCCGCGCGTCGGAGAGCCGCTCGACGAGCAGCACGCCGACGCCCTCGGCCCAGCCCGTCCCGTCCGCGGCGGCGGCGAACGGCTTGCAGCGGCCGTCGGGGGCCAGGCCGCGCTGGCGCGAGAACTCGACGAACACCTGCGGCGTGGACATCACCGTCACGCCGCCCGCGAGCGCCAGCGAGCACTCGCCGCGGCGCAGCGCCTGGGCGGCCAGGTGCAGGGCGACCAGCGAGGAGGAGCACGCCGTGTCGACGGTGACGGCCGGGCCCTCCAGACCGAGGGTGTAGGCGACGCGGCCGGAGATCACGCTCGCGGCGTTGCCCGTCATCACGTGCCCGGCCACGCCCTCCCGGGCCGGGTCCAGCAGCAGGTGGTAGTCCTGGAAGTTGGAGCCGACGAACACGCCCGTCCGCGAGCCGTGCAGCGCCCCGGGGTCGATGCCGGAGCGCTCGACGGCCTCCCAGACCGTCTCCAGCAGGAGCCGCTGCTGCGGGTCCATCGCGAGGGCCTCGCGCGGGGAGATCCCGAAGAAGGCGGCGTCGAAGTCGGCCGGGGCGGTGAGGAACGCGCCCTCGGCGACGTAGCTGGTGCCCTCGTGGTCAGGATCCGGGTGGTGCAGGCGGTCGGTGTCCCAGCCCCGGTCGGCCGGGAACGGGCCCACCGCGTCGCGGCCCTCGGCGAGCAGTCGCCAGAGGTCCTCCGGAGACTCGATGCCGCCGGGGAAGCGGCAGGCCATCGCGACGATCGCGATCGGCTCGTCGGCGGCGACGGCTGGGGCGGTGAAGGTCTCGCCCGCGGCCGTGCCGGCCAGCTCGGCGCGCAGGTGCGCGGCGACGGCGGCCGGAGTCGGCTGGTCGAACAGCAGCGTGGCGGGCAGGCGCAGACCGGTCGCGGCGGTGAGGCGGTTGCGCAGCTCGACGGCGGTCAGCGAGTCGAAGCCGAGGTCCCGGAACGCCCGGGCGGCGTCGACGGTCGCGGTGGAGGCGTGCCCGAGGACGGCGGCGGCCTCGGTGCGGACGAGCTCCAGCAGCAGGTGTTCCTGCTCGTCCGCACTGCGGCCGCGCAGCTGATCGGCCAGCGGGGATTCGGCGGTCGTCGTGGCGACGCCCTGGTGGACCGCGCGACGCACCTCGGGCAGGTCCGCGATCAGCGCGCTCGGACGGGCGGCGGTGAGCACGGGGGCGAGCGCGCTCCAGTCCACGTCCGCCACGGTGAGGCCGGAGGCGTCCGCGAGCAGGGCCCGACGCAGCGCGGCGACCGCCCGCTCCGGGTCCATCGGGGCGAGCCCGCTGCGCCGCATCCGCCCGGTGAGGCCCGGGTGGTCCCCCGCCATGCCGCCCCCGGCCCAGGGGCCCCAGGCGACGGCGGTGGCGGGCAGCCCGGCGGCGCGGCGGTGCTCGGCGAGGGCGTCGAGGTAGGCGTTCGCGGCGGCGTAGTTGGCCTGGCCGGGGTTGCCGAGGACGCCGGTGATCGAGGAGAACAGGACGAACAGGGCGAGGTCGTGCCCAGCCGTCAGCTCGTGGAGGTTGCGGGCGGCGACGGCCTTGGCGCGGAGCACGGCGTCGAAGCGGTCGGCCGTGAGGCTCTCCAGCACGCCGTCGTCGAGGACACCGGCGGCGTGGACGATGCCGGTCACCGGGTGTTCGGCCAGCAGGGCGGCGAGCGCGTCGCGGTCGGCGACGTCGCACGCGGCGACGGTGACGCGGGCCCCGAGGGCGGCCAGCTCGTCGCTCAGCTCCCGCGCGCCGGGGGCCTCGGGGCCGCGGCGGCCGACGAGCAGCAGGTGCTCGGCACCGGCGGACGCCAGCCAGCGGGCGACGTGGGCACCGAGGGCGCCGGTGCCGCCGGTGACGAGGACGGTGCCCCGGGGGGCGGTCCAGCCGCCGGGGGTGACGGCCGCCGCGCCCCCGTCCGTACCGGTCGCGGCCGCGCGGGTCGACTCCGCCGGCAGGTGGCGGCGGGTCAGGCGGCGGGCGTAGGCGCCGGAGCCGCGCAGGGCGAGCTGGTCCTCGGCGGTCTGGGCGAGGAGGCCGGCCAGGCGGACGGCGGTGCGGGCGTCGGGGGTGGCGGGCAGGTCGATCAGCCCGCCCCAGCGCTGCGGGTGCTCCAGTGCGGCCACCCGGCCGAGGCCCCACAGCTGCGCCTGCTCCGGCTCACGCACCCGGTCGGCGCCCTCGGCGGCGACGGCGCCCCGGGTGAGGCACCAGAGCCTAGCCGGACCGCCGGCGGCCTCCAGGGTGCGCAGCAGCTCGACGGTCGCGGGCAGGTAGCGGGGCACGAGGTGGTGGTCGGGGTGCGGGCGGCCGTCGGCGGCGAGGAAGGACAGGACGCCGGCGAGCGGCTCGCCGGAGCCGTCCGCGAGCAGGGCGTCCACGTCCTCGACCCCCGCCAGGCGCTCGATCCGCAGGCCCCGGTCGGCCAGGGCGTCGAGGACCGCGGCGGGCCAGTCGTCCGCCGTGGCCGCCGCGCCTTCCGGCCCGACGGCGAGCCAACGGCCGGACGGGACGGTGTCGGTGAGGCCGCGCACGGGCGCCCAGGCCGTCCCGTAGGTCCAGCCGTCGAGCGTGCCCAGCAGGCGCCGCTGCCCGCGCCAGGAGGCCAGGACCGGCAGCAGACGGTCCAGCGAGGCCTCGGCGGCCTCCTCCGCTATCCCGAGGACCGCCGACGCCTCCCGCAGGTCGCCGGCCTCGACGGCGGTCCAGAACGCGTCCTCGACCGGGTCGGCCGCGGGCGCGCCCGTGTCGCGGTGCTGGAGCTCGGGCAGCCAGTAGCGCTGCCGCTGGAACGCGTACGTCGGCAGGTCGACGCGGCGGCCGCCGGACCCGGCGAGCACCGCCGCCCAGTCCGGCTCCGCGCCGCGCACGTGCAGGCGGGCGAGGGCCGCCAGGACGGCCGGCTCCTCGGGACGGTCCTTGCGGAGCGCGGCGGCCAGGGCGGCATCGGCGGGCAGCGACTCGGCCGCCATGGCGGTGAGCACGCCGTCGGGGCCGAGTTCGAGGAAGCGGGTGACTCCGGCCTCGTGCAGGGTGCGGACGCCGTCGCTGAAGCGGACGGCCTCGCGGACGTGGCGCACCCAGTAGTCGGGCGACGTCGGGCCGTCCGCCAGGTCGCCGGTCAGGTTGGAGACCAGCGGGATCGAAGGAGCAGCGTACGTCAGCCCGTTGAGGACGGCGCGGAAGTCCGCCAGCATCGGGTCCATCAGCGGCGAGTGGAACGCGTGCGAGACGCGCAGCCGGGTCGTCTTGCGGTCGGCGAAGTGCGCGCGGACCGCCTCGACGGCCTCCTCCGTGCCGGAGACGACGACGGAGGTCGGGCCGTTGACGGCGGCGATCGACACGAACTCGCTCAGCAGCGGGAGGACTTCGTCCTCCGTCGCCTGCACGGCGAGCATCGCGCCGCCCTCGGGAAGTGCCTGCATCAGACGGCCGCGAGCACTGACCAGCGTGCAGGCGTCCGCCAGCGAGAACACCCCGGCCACGTGCGCGGCGGCCACCTCGCCGATCGAGTGCCCGGCCACGAACTCCGCCCGCACGCCGAACGATTCGAGCAGCCGGTAGAGCGCCACCTCGACCGCGAACAGCCCGGCCTGGGCGTACTCCGTCCGGTTCAGCAGCTCCTCGTCCGAGCCCCGGACGACCTCCCGAAGCGGCAGATCCACCGCCGCGCACACCTCGTCGAAGGCCCGAGCGAACACCGGGAACCGGTCGTACAACTCCCGCCCCATACCCAGCCGCTGCGAGCCCTGCCCGGAGAACAGGAACGCCGTCGCCCCCTTCTCCGCCGCGCCCGTCACGAGGCCTGCTCCCCCGCCTCCGGCCGCGAGGGCGTCCAGGGCGCGCAGACGCTCCTCCGGGTCGGCCGAGACGACGACCGCCCGGTGCGCCATGGCCGTCCGGCCGGTGGCCAGGGAGTACGCGACGTCGGCCGGGTCGAGCGGTCCGCGCGTCCGGAGGTGGGCGGCCAGGCGTCCGGCCTGGGCCCGCAGGGCCGTCTCGTCGTGCGCCGACAGCACCCACGGCAACACCGCCCCGGGCGTCACGTCGGGCTCGACGTCCTCGCCGGGCTCCGCCGGCGCAGCCTCCAGCACGACGTGCGCGTTGGTGCCGCTGACGCCGAAGGAGGACACGGCGGCCCGCCGGGGCCACGCGTTGACGGGCCATTCCCGGGCCTCACCCAGGAGTTCGGCGGCGCCGGCGGTCCAGTCGACGTGCGGGGTCGGGGCGTCGAGGTGCAGGGTGTGCGGCAGCAGGCCGTGCCGCATCGCGAGCACCGTCTTGATCACCCCGGCCACGCCGGAGGCCGCCTGGGTGTGACCGGTGTTGGACTTCAACGCGCCGATGAGCACCGGCCGTTCGCGGTCCTGCCCGTACGTCGCGAGGAGCGCCTGCGCCTCGATCGGGTCGCCGAGTCGGGTGCCGGTGCCGTGCGCCTCGACGACGTCCACCTCGGCGGGCGTCAGACCGGCGTCGGCCAGGGCGGCCCGGATCACCCGCTGCTGCGACGGGCCGTTGGGCGCCGTCAGCCCGTTGGAGGCGCCGTCCTGGTTGACGGCGGAGCCGCGCACGACGGCCAGCACCGGGTGGCCGAGGCGCTGCGCGTCGGAGAGCCGCTCGACCAGGAGGACGGCCGCGCCCTCGCTCCACGCGGTGCCGTCGGCGGCCGCCGCGAAGGGCTTGCACCGGCCGTCGGCGGCGAGGCCACCCTGCCGGGAGAACTCGGTGAACATCTGCGGGCTGGACATCACCGTCACGCCGCCCGCGAGCGCCAGCGAGCACTCACCGCGGCGCAGCGACTGCACGGCGAGGTGCAGGGCGACGAGGGAGGAGGAGCACGCGGTGTCGACCGTGATGGCCGGGCCCTCCAGGCCGAGGACGTAGGAGATGCGGCCGGAGGCGACGCTGACGGTGTTGCCGGTCAGCAGGTGTCCGGCGGCGGTCTCGGCGACCTGGCCGCCGGCGGTGGCGGCGCTGTCGTAACCGCCGTGCCCGGCGCCGACGAACACGCCGGTCGGGGTGCCGGTCAGCGTCCCGGGGTCGATGCCGGCCCGTTCGACGGCCTCCCAGGCGGTCTCCAGGAGGATCCGCTGCTGGGGGTCCATGGCGAGGGCCTCGCGCGGGGAGATGCCGAAGAACCCGGCGTCGAACTCGCCCGCGTCGTGCAGGAATCCGCTCTCGCGGGAGGTGACGGCGCCCTCGGGCAGGTCCCAGCCGCGGTCGGCGGGGAAGGCGGAGACGGCGTCGACGCCGTCGTGCACCAGGTCCCAGAGCTCCTCCGGGGAGGCGACCCCGCCCGGCAGCCGGCAGGCCATGCCGACCACGGCGATCGGCTCCCGGTGCTGCTCGGTTGCCTCGCGGAGCTGCTCGCGGGTCTCGTGGAGGTCCGCGATCGCCCGCTTCAGGTAGTCGCGGAGCTTGTCTTCGTTCGACATCGGGACGTCAACCTCTCCGGGGGGCTGCCAGGGAACACCGTGCGGGAAGGACCCTGCCGGACGCCCGGTCCGGCGCCGCGCGCGAACTCCTGACGTCCGGTCCGACCCGTCGCCCGCCCAGTCTCGCCACAGACGGCCCCGGTTTTCCCTAGAGCACGAAGCACGGACGGGCGTGCCGGGCACCTCCGGGTGCCGGTCACGCCCGTCCGGCCCGCGGCTACTCCTGGCCGCGCAGCCACTCCTCCACGATCTCGGCGGTCAGGGCCGAGTCCTCGCGGATCATCGACAGGTGGTCGGCGTCGACACCGACCACCCGGGCGCCCGGCACGAGCGGCTCGGCCTGGGCGCGCTGCTCGATGGGGGCCTCGTCGACGCCCGTCAGGGCGCGGTCACAGGTGACCAGCAGGACGGGGGCCGTGGTGTGGTGGACCTCCAGGCGGTTGAGCAGGACCATCCAGCGGCCCATGGCGGACAACCGGGAGTTGGTCAGCCGCACCGGCGAGTCGGCGCCGGTGAAGTTGAGCCGCATCATGCCGGTGTAGTCGGTGCCCTCGTCCGCGTTGTGCTGGAAGCTCAGCGTGTCGAAGAGGACGACGCCCGCCGGGCGGATGCCCCACGTGTGCTCCAGCAGGCCGGCCGCGGCGTAGGCGAAGGAGCCGCCGGAGGAGTGACCAGCGAGGACGAACGGGTGGCCGTCGCTGGCGCGCAGGGCGCTCTCGGCGATCACCCGGGTGGCGACCTCGGGGGTGGCGGGCAGCCGCTCGCCGGTGGCGAAGCCGACCAGCGGGAGCGCCGACACCTCGCGCTCGCCGCGGAAGTGGGCGGCGAGCCGGGAGTACTGGTGCACGCCCGCGTTGGCGGTGGGCGCGCTGACGCAGATCAGCCGGGTCGGGCGGGGCCCCTCGGCGAGGCGGGTCGCCCAGGGCAGGTCCTCCAGTTCGGCGGTCGCCTCGAAGGTGGGGCGCAGGGCCGCGACGGTCGCGAGCATGCGCTGGGCCTCGGGCACCTTGCCGTTGGCCAGGGCGTCGGTGAACAGCCGCTCCAGGGAGTCGAGTTCGGGTTCGCCGCCGGGCACGAGGACGGCTGCGCCCTCGCCGTCCTCGGTGCGCTGGTTGGCGAGTTCGCTGCGGATCCAGGTGGCGAGCTCGACCGGCGAGCGGCTGTCGAAGACGACGGTGGCGGGCATCCGCAGGCCGGTGACGGCGGCGATCCGGTTGCGCAGCTCGACGGCGGTGAGCGAGTCGAACCCGAGCTCGTAGAAGTCGCGTTCGGCGTCGACGGCCTCCGGGGAGGGGTGGCCGAGGACGGCGGCGGCCTCGGCGCGGACGGTGTCGACGAGGTAGCGCATGCGGTCGCGCTCGTTCAGGTCGAGCAGCTGCCGGGTGAAGTCGGCGGCCGCGTCGGCGCCGCTCGCGCCGCCGCCCGAGGCGGTGCGCCGGGCGGCGCGGACGAGTCCGCGGAACAGCGGCGGCACATCGCCCTGGGGGCGCATGCCCCCGGCGGCCAGGCCCATCGGAATGACGAGCGGTTCGGCGGACCCGAGGGCGGCCTCGAACAGGGCGAGGCCCCGTTCGACGGAGAGCGGCGGGATGCCGCCGGACTGCATGCGCCGCATGTCGGTCTCGCTGAGCTCGCTGGTCATGCCCGCCTCCTGGGCCCACGGGCCCCAGGCGAGCGAGGTGCCGGCCAGGCCGAGCGACCTGCGGTGGTCGACCAGGGTGTCGAGGAAGGCGTTGGCGGCGGCGTAGTTGCCCTGACCGGGGCTGCCCATGACGCCCGCGATGGACGAGAAGACGGCGAAGGCGGCGAGGTCCAGGTGCCGGGTGAGGTCGTGGAGCTGCCAGACGGCGTCGACCTTGGGCCGCAGGACGGCGGACAGGCGCTCGGGGGTGAGCGCGGTGATGATGCCGTCGTCCAGCACACCGGCCGTGTGGATGACGGCGGTGAGCGGGTGCTCGGCCGGGATGCCGACGAGCAGGGCCTCGGTGGCGGCGCGGTCGGCGGTGTCGCAGGCGACGACGCGGGCCTCGGCGCCGAGCGCCGCCAGGTCGGCGAGGAGTTCGGCCGCGCCGGGCGCGTCCGGTCCGCGGCGGCTGGTGAGCAGCAGGTGGCGGGCGCCGTTGACGGCGAGACGGCGGGCGAGGTGGCGGCCGAGGGCGCCGGTGCCGCCGGTGATCAGCACGGTGCCGTCGGGGTTCCACTCCGCGGGCATCGTGAGAACGGTCCGGGCGGCAAGCTCCCCGGCGGTGAGCGCGCTGCGCGCGTCGCGAATGTCGTGCGCGGCGACCGGCGGCGCGGTGAGCTCGCCGCGTCCGGCCAGGGCGACGAGCTCCGCGAGGATCGCGGCGGTCTCGTCGGCGTCCGGCGCGGGCAGGTGGGCGAAGACGTCGTCGTCGAGGACGAGGTCGGTCCCCGCCGCCGCACGCCCGACGAGCCGCTCTGGCGGCAGGCCGTGGCCGAGCAGGGTGGCGCGCAGCCCGTCGGGGGCCGTGGCGGAGACGTCGGCGCCCAGTCGCAGCGCGAGCTCGACGGCGGCGGTGGCCGGTCCGGTGGCGGTGGCGTGCACGTGGACGGTCCGGCCGGTCTGGAGGGCCGAGCCGCCGAGGGCCTGCCGGACGGGGACGAAGTCGGCGGCCAGGGCGGCCGCGGCCTCGAAGGACCAGCCCTCGGGCAGCCTGGCCAGCCGGCGCCGGTCGGCGACCGCCTTCGGCCCGGCGGCCAGCACACCGAACACCTGGTCGCCCGGGCGAAGGTCCGGCACGCCGTCACCGACCGCCGTCACCATGCCGGCCGCGCCGGTGCCGCCTCCATGAACCGCGGCGGCCCGGACAGCGACGGCGACCTGTCCGGCCGCGGGCGGCTCGGCCACCTCGGGGCAGGGCACCAGGGCCATGTCGTCGGCGAGCGTGCCCTCCAGGACCCACGGCGTTCCGGCCGGGGGCAGCAGCCCCGCCGCGTCCGCGAGCCGGGCCAGTCGGCCCACCCGCAGGGCGCCGCCGCGGACGGCGAACTGGGCCTCACCGTCCGCCAGCAGGCCGGGCAGCAGCGGCAGGACCGCGGCCACGTCCTCCGTGCGTTCGACGTCGAGCAGGGCGAAGCGGCCGGGGTGCTCGGAGTTCGCCGTGCGGGCCAGGCCCCAGGCGGCGCCGCCGGGCAGGTCGCGGACGGTCTCGCCGTCAGCGGCCCGGACGGCGCCCCGGGTCACGAACACCAGCCGGGAGGCGGCGGCGCGGTCGTCGGCCAACCAGTCCTGGACGAGGGCGAGCACGCGCGTGGTGTGTGCGTGGACGGCCTCGGGGACGTCGCCGGCCGGGCCGTCCAGGGCGACCAGGACGAGGTCGGGCGCCTGGCGGCCGAGGTCCGCGAGGGTGGCGGCCGAGGAGCCCGTGCCGTAGGCGTCGCGGCCGAGGGCCGTGCAGCTCGGCGCCGTGGCGGCGGGCGGCGTGGCGGGGGCGGGGACCCACTCGATCCGGAACAGCGGGTCGCGGCTGGTGCGGGCGGCGGCAGCGGCGGCCTGCGGGGCGCGCAGGGCGACCGAACCGACCGTCAGCACCGCGCCGCCCGCCGGGTCGGTGGCGGTGACGGACACCGTGTCCTCCCCGAGGCGGGCCACGCGCACCCGCAGGGCCGCCGCTCCCCCGGCGTGCAGGGCCACGCCCTGCCAGGCCTGGGGCTGCGGCAGCTGCTCCTCGGTGCCGACGCCGATCAGCACGGCGGCGTGCAGGGCGGCGTCGAGCAGGGCCGGGTGGAGGCCGAAGTAGCGGGCGTCGTCGGCGGGTTCGCCGGCCAGCTCGACCTCGGCGAACACCTCCTCGCCGCGCAGCCAGGCGGCGCGCAGTCCCCGGAACGCCGGGCCGCGCCCGGGCTCGCGGTAGAAGCCGTCCAGGTCGACGGCGAGCGCGCCCGCCGGCGGCCAGACCGCCTGGGCGTGGTCCGGCAGGTCGGTGTCCTGGGGCACGAGGGTGCCGGTGGCGCAGCGCGTCCACGGCTCGTCGGGGGCGGCGTCGCCGGGGCGGGCGTAGCAGGCCACCGGGCGGGCGCCGGTCTCGTCGGGCGTGCCGACGCGCACCTGCACGACGGGTTCGTCGTCCTCGGCGAGCGGCAGCGGGTCGCCGAGCGTGAGCTCCGCGATCCGGCCGCAGCCGACCTGGTCGCCGGCCCGGACGGCCAGTTCGACGAAGGCGGCGGCGGGGAAGGCCGGCCGACCGCCGATCCGGTGGTCGAGGATCCACGGGTGGACGCGCAGGGCGAGGCGGCTGGTGAAGAGCACGCCGTCGGTGTCGTCGGCCAGCGGGACGGCGGCGCCGAGCAGCGGGTGGTCGGCCGGGACGAGGCCGACGGAGGCGACGTCGCCGGAGAGGGCGGCCGGGCGCGGCCAGTAGCGGCGGTGGTCGAAGGCGTAGGTGGGCAGGTCGACCCGGCGGGCGCCGGTGCCGTCGAACAGGGTCGCCCAGTCGACCGGGACGCCGGCCGTGTGGAGCGCGGCGAGGGCGGTGAGCAGGGTGCGCTCGTCGGCGCGGTCCTTGCGCAGGGCGGCGGCGCGGACGCAGTCGGCCGCGTCGTCGCCGAGGCTCTGTTCGGCGAGGGCGGTGAGGACGCCGTCGGGGCCGAGTTCGAGGAAGGCGGTGGCCCCGGCCTCGCGCAGGGTGCGGACGCCGTCGGCGAAGCGGACGGCCTCGCGGACGTGACGCACCCAGTAGTCGGGGCTGGCGAGGTCCGCACCCAGGGTGCCGGTCAGGTTGGAGACCAGCGGGATCGAAGGGGCACTGTAGGAGAGGCCGTTGAGGACGGTGCGGAAGTCCGCCAGCATCGGGTCCATCAGCGGCGAGTGGAAGGCATGCGAGACGCGCAGGCGGGACGTCCTGCGGTCGGCGAAGTGCGCCTCGATCGCCGCGACGGCCTCCTGCGTGCCGGAGACGACGACGGAGGTCGGGCCGTTGACGGCGGCGATCGACACGAAGTCACCCAGCAGCGGCAGGACTTCGTCCTCCGTCGCCTGCACCGCCAGCATCGCGCCGCCCTCCGGCAGCGCCTGCATCAGCCGGCCGCGCGCCGCCACCAGGGCGCACGCGTCACCGAGCGAGAACACCCCGGCGACGTGCGCCGCGGCGATCTCGCCGATCGAGTGGCCCGCGACGAACTCCGGGCGCACGCCCAGCGATTCGACGAGCCGGAACAGCGCCACCTCGACGGCGAACAACCCGGCCTGGGCGTACTGCGTCCGGTTCAGCAGCTCCGCGTCCTCGCCCCAGACGACCGCGCGCAGCGGCTGGTCCAGGTGCTCGTCCAGCACCGCGCTCACCGTGTCGAAGGCGTCCGCGAACACCGGGAAGCGCGCGTACAGTTCCCGGCCCATGCCGAGGCGCTGCGAGCCCTGGCCGGAGAACAGGAAGGCCGTCGAGCGGTCCGCCGCGACGCCGCGAGCGACCTCGGTCAGCCCCTCGCTGCAGGCGAGCAGCACGGCCCGGTACTCGAAGGCGGATCGTCCGGCGGCGAGCGAGAAGCCGATGTCCAACGGGGAGAGTTCGAGGGCGGAGGCGCGGGCGAGGTGGGTCTCCAGCGCGTCCTCGGAGCGGCCGGAGAGCACCCACGGGACGACGGCGGGCAGCACCAGCTGGTCCTCGGTGCGCTCGGTCACCGCGGGGGCCTGTTCGAGGATCACGTGCGCATTGGTGCCGCTGATCCCGAACGAGGAGACCCCGGCCCGCCAGGGACGGTCGACCTCGGGCCACGGCCGGGCCTCGGTGAGCAGGTCGATCGAGCCCGCCGTCCAGTCCACGACGGTGGACGGCCGGTCGATGTGCAGGGACTTCGGCAGCACGCCGTGCCGCATGGCGAGCACGGTCTTGATCACCCCGGCGACGCCGGCGGCGGCCTGGGTGTGGCCGATGTTCGACTTCAGCGAGCCGAGCAGCAGCGGCCGTTCGCGGTTCCTCCCGTAGGTGGCGAGGAGCGCCTGCGCCTCGATCGGGTCACCGAGGGCGGTGCCGGTGCCGTGGCCCTCGACGGCGTCGACCTCGGCGGCCGACAGTCCCGCGCTCGCGAGCGCCTGGCGGATGACGCGCTGCTGCGAGGGGCCGTTGGGGGCGGTGATGCCGTTCGAGGCGCCGTCCTGGTTGACGGCGCTGCCGCGCACGACCGCCAGCACGGGGTGCCCGTTGCGGCGGGCGTCCGACAGCCGCTCCAGGACCAGCATGCCGACGCCCTCGGACCAGTTGGTGCCGTCGGCGGCGTCCGAGTAGGCCTTGCAGCGGCCGTCGGCGGCGAGGCCGTTCTGGACGGTGAAGCCGGCGAAGCTCACCGGTGTGGTCATCACCGTCACGCCGCCCGCGAGCGCGAGTCCGCACTCGCCGTTGCGCAGCGCCTGGGCGGCCCAGTGCAGGGCGACGAGCGAGGAGGAGCACGCGGTGTCGACCGTGACGGCCGGGCCCTCCAGGCCGAGGGTGTAGGAGATGCGCCCCGACAGCACGCTCGACGCGAGGCCGGTGCCGGCGTGGCCGCCGATGTCCTCGCGCGAGTTCATCATGAGCGTCGCGTAGTCGAGGCCGTTGGTGCCGACGAAGACCCCGGTGCGGCTGCCGCCGAGCTTCTGCGGGTCGACCCCGGCGCGCTCCAGGGCCTCCCAGGAGGTCTCCAGCAGCAGGCGCTGCTGCGGGTCCATGGCGAGGGCCTCGCGCGGCGAGATGCCGAAGAAGGAGGCGTCGAAGTCGGCGACGGCGTCGATGAAGCCGCCTTCCAGGGTGGCGCTGCGGCCGCGGCCGTCGCGGTCGCCGACGAGCAGGGTCCGCAGGTCCCAGCCGCGGTCCTCCGGGAAGCCGGCGATGCCGTCGCCGCCCTCGGAGACCAGGCGCCACAGCTCGTCGGGCGAGGTGACGCCGCCGGGCAGGCGGCAGGCCATGCCGACGATCGCGATCGGCTCGCCGTCGTCGGCCGCGGCCCGCACGGCGGGCAGCAGCGGGTCTGCCGGGGTGTCGAGGAGCTCGGCCAGGACGTGCTCGGCGAGGGCCTGGGCGGTCGGGTAGTCGTAGACGGAGGTGGCGGGGAGCTTGAGGCCGGTGGCCGCGCCGAGCCGGGCGGGCAGCTCGACGGCCGTCAGCGAGTCGAAGCCGAGGTCGCGGAACTTGCGGTCCGCGGCGACCGCGGAGCGGTCGGCGTAGCCGAGCACGGCGGCGACGTGGGTGCGGACGAGGTCGGTGAGCAGGGCGGTGCGCTCGGTCGGGGTGAGGGCGCGCAGGCGGCCGGTGAGTTCGGAGGCGGCGGTCGCGTAGTCGCGGCGGGCCGCGGCGGCGGTCTCCAGGGCGGGCCGGGCCGCCGGGAGGTCGCGCAGCAGCGGGTTTCCGCGCAGGCCGACGAGGCTCTCCAGGACCTGCGGCTGCGTCAGGTCCAGCAGCACGAGCGCGGGGGCCGGGCGGGTGACGGCCTGACGCAGCGCGGCCAGGGCGAGGTCGGGGTGCAGGGCGGGGACGGCGGCGCGCTGGATGCGTCCGTCGTCCTCGGCCGGAGCCGTGTACTCGGCGCCGATCCAGGCGCCCCAGGCCACGGAGGTGGCGGGCAGGCCGTCGGCACGGCGGCGCTGGGCGAGCGCGTCCAGGACGGCGGCCGGGGCGGCGAGGGTGGCGCGGCCGGGGGTGCCGACGGCGCCCGCGACGGAGGAGCAGAGCACGAAGGCCGTCAGGTCGAGGCCGCGGGTCAGCTCGTCCAGGTGGAGGGCAGCCCCGGCGCGGACCCGGTGGACCGCGGCGAGGCGCTCGGGCGTCAGGTCGTCGAGGACGCCGTCGTCGACCGTGCCCGCCGCGTGGACGACGCCGGTGAGCGGGGCGTCGGCGGGGATCTCGGCCAGCAGGGCGGCGAGGGCGTCGCGGTCGGCGACGTCGCACGACGCGATCGTCACGGCGGCGCCCAGGCCGCTCAGCTCCTCGGCGAGGTCGGCAGCGCCGGGGGCGTTTGGCCCGCGGCGGCTCGCCAGCAGCAGGTGGCTCGCGCCCGCGGCGGCGAGCTGCCGGGCCACGGCGGCGCCCCGGCCGCCGGTGCCACCGGTGATCAGCACGGTGCCCGGGGTCCGCCCCGGCGTCCAGCCCGCGTCCGGCGCACCGGCCGGGGCCGGGACCAGACGGCGGGCGTGGACGGCGGCGGTGCGGATCGCGATCTGGTCCTCACCGTCCGCGCCGGCGAGCACGGCGGCCAGGCGGCGCACCGCGGACCGGTCCGGCGCCTCGGGCAGGTCGACGAGGCCGCCCCACTGCTGGGGGTGCTCCAGCGCGGCGACCCGACCGAGGCCCCACACGGCGGCCTGCTCGGGCGCGGCCGGCGATTCGGTACGGGCCACGGCGACCGCGCCGCGCGTCAGGCACCACAGCGGCGCGGTGAGGTCCGCGTCGCGCAGCGCCTGCAGGAGGGCGAGGGTCGCGGCGGCCTGGTCGGCCTCACGGCCGAGCGCGAGGAGGGACAGGACGCCGGTGAACGGGCGCCCGGTCGAGGGCAGTTCGCGTAGCAGCGCAGCGAGCTCGGCGCGCTCCGGGGCGGGCACGGTCAGGCACAGCGCGTCCGGTCCGACGGCCTCGCAGGCCGCCTCCGTCCACGCCTCGTCGCCGCCCTCGGCGGGCGTCACCACCAACCACGGGCCGGACGGGCGGGCCGTCGAGCCGCCCGGCAGCGCGCGCCAGGACTCGTGGAAGCGCAGCGCGTCCAGCAGGGACTGGTCGCGGTGGTGGCGCCGCCACGCGGACAGCGCCGGGAGCACCGCTCCGAGCGCGTCTCCGTCCACGGCGAGGTCGGCGGCGAGGGCGTCCAGGTCCTCGCCCTCGACGGCGGCCCAGAAGCGGGCGTCCAACGGGTCGTCCGGAGCGGCGGTGCCGGGGCGGGGGGACTGGGTGTGGGTCTGCGGCCAGTAGCGCTCGCGTTGGAAGGCGTACGTCGGCAGGCCGGTGCGGCGGGCACCGGTGCCGTCGAACAGGCGCGCCCAGTCGACGGGCACGCCGACGACGTGGAGGCGGGCGAGCGCGGTCAGCAGGGCGCTCTCTTCGGGACGGCCGCGGCGGCCCGCCGGCTCGACGACGACCTCCGGGGCGTCCGCCAGGGTCTGGCGGACGGCCGGGGACAGGGCCGCGTCCGGGCCGAGCTCCACGAAGTCGGTCGCACCGGCGGCGTGCAGCGTGCGGATCCCGTCGGCGAAGCGGACGGCCTCGCGGACGTGGCGCACCCAGTAGTCAGGGGTGCGGAGGTCCTCGTCGCCGAGTTCACCGGTGAGGTTGGAGATCAGCGGGATCGAAGGGGCGTGGTAGCTCAGCCCGTTGAGGACCTCGCGGAAGTCCGCCAGCATCGGGTCCATCAACGGCGAGTGGAACGCGTGCGAGACCTTCAGCCGCGTCGTCTTGCGGTCGGCGAAGTGCGCCTCGATCGCCGCGACGGCCTCCTCCGCCCCGGAGACGACGACGGACGACGGGCCGTTGACGGCGGCGATCGACACGAAGTCGCCCAGCAGCGGCAGGACTTCGTCCTCCGTCGCCTGCACGGCGAGCATCGCCCCGCCGGACGGCAGCGCCTGCATGAGACGGCCGCGAGCGGCCACCAGGGCGCAGGCGTCGGCCAGGGAGAACACCCCGGCGACGTGCGCGGCCGCGATCTCGCCGATCGAGTGCCCCGCCACGAACTCGGCCCGCATGCCCAGCGATTCGACGAGCCGGTAGAGCGCCACCTCGACGGCGAACAACCCGGCCTGGGCGTACGCGGTCTGGTTCAGCTGCTCCTCGTCCGAGCCCCACACGACCTCGCGGACGGGCAGGTCGAACTGCGCGCAGACCGCGTCGAAGGCCTCGGCGAACACGGGGAAGCGGGCGTACAACTCCTGACCCATGCCGAGGCGTTGGGCGCCCTGTCCGGAGAACAGCAGCGCGGTCCTGCGCTCGCCGTCGGCGACGCCCCGGGCCACCTCGGCGCCGTCCAGCAGCACCGCCCGGTGCGCGAACCGCGACCGCCCGGCGGCCAGAGAGAGGCCGACGTCCACGGGCGAGGCGTCCAACCCTTCGAGCCGGGCGAGCTGCGCGCCCAGCGCGGCCTCCGACTTGCCCGCCAGCACCCACGGCACGACGCCCGGCGCCACCGACGGCTCCGGCGCGGGGGCTTCGGCCGGCGGCGCCTGCTCGACGATCACGTGCGCGTTGGTGCCGCTGATCCCGAACGCCGACACACCCGCGCGGCGCGGCCGGCCGGTCTCCGGCCACTCCTCCGCCTGCGTGAGCAGCCGGATGTCACCGGCCGTCCAGTCGACGTGCGAGGACGGCGCGTCCACGTGCAGCGTGCGGGGCAGCACGCCGTGCTGCATCGACAGTACGGCCTTGATCACGCCGGCCGCGCCGGCGGCGGCCTGGGTGTGGCCGATGTTGGACTTCAGCGAGCCGAGCAGCAGCGGGCGTTCGCGCTCCTGCCCGTAGGTGGCGAGGAGCGCCTGGGCCTCGATCGGGTCGCCCAGGGTGGTGCCCGTGCCGTGGCCCTCGACGAAGTCGACCTCCGCCGCCGAGAGGCGCGCGTTGGCGAGGGCCTGACGGATGACGCGCTGCTGGGACGGGCCGTTGGGAGCAGTGAGGCCGTTGGAGGCACCGTCCTGGTTGACGGCGCTGCCGCGCACGACCGCGAGCACCGGGTGCCCGTTGCGGCGAGCCTCGGAGAGTCGCTCCAGCACCAGGACACCCGCGCCCTCCGACCACCCGGTCCCGTCCGCCGCGTCGGCGAACGCCTTGCAGCGCCCGTCCGGGGCCAGTCCGCCCTGCCGGGTGAAGCCGGGGAAGCCGAGCGAGGACGACATCACGGTGACGCCGCCGGCCAGGGCCAGCGTGCACTCGCCGCTGCGCAGTGACTGCGCGGCCAGGTGCATCGCCACCAGCGAGGAGGAGCACGCCGTGTCGACGGTGACCGCCGGGCCCTCCAGGCCGAAGGTGTAGGAGATCCGGCCGGAGACCACGCTCGCGGCCAGGCCGGTGCTCGCGTGACCCTCGATGTCCTCCTGGGCGTTCATGACGAGCGTCAGGTAGTCCTGGCCGCCCGTGCCGACGAAGACGCCGGTCCGGCTGCCGCGCAGCGCCGTCGGGTCGATCCCCGCGCGCTCGACGGCCTCCCAGGACGTCTCCAGCAGGAGCCGCTGCTGCGGGTCCATGGCGAGGGCCTCGCGCGGCGAGATCCCGAAGAAGGCCGCGTCGAAGTCGGCCACCCCGTGCAGGAAGCCGCCCTTCGCCGTGGCGCTTCGCCCCCGGTCGCCGGGGCCGCCGCCGAGCAGGGTGTCGAGGTCCCAGCCGCGGTCGGTCGGGAAGTCGGAGATGCCCTCACGGCCCTCGGCGACCAGCGCCCACAGCTCCTCGGGCGTGCCGATCCCACCGGGCAGGCGGCAGGCCATGCCGACGATCGCGATCGGGTCGTCGGCGGTGGCGGCGGCCGCCGTGGCCGGGGCCACCGGCTCGTCGTGCCGGCCGAGCACCTCCGCGAGGACGAGGTCCGCGATCGCGGCGGGGGTCGGGTGGTCGAAGACCAGGGTGGCCGGGAGGCGCAGGCCGGTGACGGCGGTGAGGCGGTTGCGCAGTTCGAGGGCGGTGAGGGAGTCGATGCCGAGGTCGTGGAAGTCGCGGTCGGCGGCGACGGCCTGCGGTGAGGCGTGGCCGAGGACGGTGGCGGCCTCGGTGCGGACGAGGTCCACGACGTGGCGCAGCCGGTCGGTCTCGCGCAGCTCGTACAGGCGGGCGGCGAGGGCCGTCATGGCCGCGGCGCCGGTACCGGTGGCGGAGGCCGTGCGGCGTCCGCCGGGCAGGAGGGCGCGGAACACCGTGGGCACCTCGCCGCGCGGGCGGGCCCCGGCGGCCATGCGGCCGGTCGCGACCAGGTACGGCTCGTCGACGGCCATGGCGGCGTCGAGGAGGGCGAGACCGTCCTCCTCGGTGAGGGGCGGGACGCCGGAGGCGTGGATGCGGTGCAGGTCGGCCTCGGAGAGAGTGCCGGTCATGCCGGCGGTGGGCATCCAGGCGCCCCAGCCCAGAGACTGGGCAGCCAGGCCCTGTTGGCGGCGCCAGTGCGCGAGGGAGTCCAGGTAGACGTTGGCCGCCGCGTAGTTGCCCTGGCCCGCCGTGCCCATCACGCCCGAGATGGAGGAGAACAGGACGAAGGCCTTGAGGTCCTGGTCCTTGGTCAGCTCGTGGAGGTTCCAGGCCGCGTCCGCCTTCGGGCGCAGGACGGCCGACAGGCGCTCGGGCGTGAGCGCGGTGACGATACCGTCGTCCAGCACACCGGCCGCGTGCACGACACCGCTGATCGTCCGGCCGTCCAGGGCCTTCGCGAGGGCCTCGCGGTCGGCGGCGTCGCAGGCCACCACCTCAGTGCGGGCACCCAGCTCCGC